>NZ_JCAXDW010000005.1:0-369657 GCF_059759235.1 Paeniglutamicibacter sp. GQ140 | reverse complement strand
TATAGCGCCTTCCAATGTCTCGTAAGCCCCCTTCGAGGCAACAGCCGTTAGTGTTGAGGGATGGACGGACTATTCTCACACGCGGCATCAGCCAACGAACCTGGCTCCCAAGATGATTACCGCTTGCCGGAGCGCCGGCATACGGTCAACGTCCCGGTGTCTGCGGATCAAGCCTTTGAAGGTTTTTCGGAATACATCCACTTGTGGTGGCCAGTAAACAAGTTCTCTCACTTCGGCCCGGGCAGCCACGTTACCTTTGACCAAGGCAGCCTGCTCGAGGAATCGGAAGACGGCGAGCTGCATCTCTGGGGCAAGGTTGTGCATCTTGATGCACCGCACACCATCGTCCTGGACTTCACCCTGGGCATGGAAACTGCCCCTCCCACCCACGTGAGCCTCGATTTCCGTGAGCGGGGGACTGGCGCCGACCTTGTCCTGATACACGACGGTTGGAGCGCCGGTTACGTCGGCCAGGAGCAATACGAGCACTACACGCAGTGGCCAGAGATCCTTGACTACTACGCCCGCTTCATGGGGGCCAACAGCCAGCTCGACCGCTAGACCCACATCGACAAAGACCGCCGCTGCCTGTTTGCGGCACAGCCATTTCAAAATGCTCTGAAAGGGTGGCATGAGCCTCGAATCCGCCGACTCGGCCCTGATTGAAGATCTGACCCTGCACATAGGTGAGGGAGCGGTATCCACTGATCCAAAGGCACTGATGGACCATAGCCACGACTTTGGAAAGATCGTTGACCACCAACTTCCATTGGCTGTTGTTTTCGCCGAGCGGGTGGAAGACGTTCAGACGGCCCTGCGGCTGGCCTCGGCGGCCGGAGTCAAGGTCGTGCCTCGCGGCGCCGGCACGGGCGTCTCAGGCGGTGCCCACGCGACGGCACGCTGCATTGTGCTCTCCCTTGAGCGCATGGACCGGATCCTGGAGATCCGCCCCGAAGACGAAGTGGCAGTGGTTCAGCCCGGTGTCATCAATGCGGTCCTGAACAGGTCCGTTGCGAAGCACGGGCTCATGTATGCACCTGACCCTGCCAGCTACCAGCAATCAACCATCGGGGGCAACGTCGCAACCAACGCCGGAGGACTGCGCTGCGCCAAGTACGGCGTCACCACCGACTCGGTCTTGGGCCTGGACGTTGTCTTGGCTGACGGCACCTTGATCAGCACCGGGCGGAACACTTTCAAGGGCGTAGCCGGCTACGACCTGACCTCGTTGCTGGTGGGTTCGGAAGGGACCCTGGGCGTAGTCGTCTCCGTCACCGTGCGGCTGCGCTACCTCAGTGAAAAGACCTGCTCGATCGCCGCGGTGTTCACTGACGTCGCCCAGGCCGCCGCCGGGGTGGTGGCCATCGCCGGGGTGCGTGTGCAGCCGGCGATCCTGGAGCTGATGGATATCGGGACCATGCGCGTCCTGGATACCGCCTACGGCTCCGACCTCAGCGCCCGGGGCGGAGCCATGTTATTGGTTCGCACCGACGGCCACGGCGCGGAAATCGAGGCAGCCATCGTCCGCTCGGCCCTTGAAGGACTCGGCGCCCAGGTGAGCCAGCCGAACGACGAGGAAGCCGTGCGGTTGATCGAGATGCGCCGGGCCAGCCGCGGGGACGGGCAAGACGACAAGTATCGGGTGGGGGAGGACGTCGCGGTGCCCCGATCCGCCATGGTCGATTACATGGGAACGCTCGACAGGATCGCGGGACGAAACAATGTCATGGTCCGCGTCGTCGCCCATGCCGGGGACGGCAACCTTCACCCCACGTTCTGGGTCGATCCGGACGACGGAGACGAGGGCGTGGCAAGGCTTGACGCCGCCCTGGAGGAATCCATCCGGGCCGCCCTGGACGTAGGCGGAACCATTACCGGCGAGCACGGCGTTGGCACCGCAAAGCGCGACTGGCTGGCATGGGAACAGTCCGATGAGGTCCTGGAACTGCAGCGCAAGATCAAGGCGGTCTTCGACCCACAGGGCATCCTGAACCCCGGCAAGGCGATCGTGTGACGTAGAACCCCTGTCCCGATTAGGTGTTGGAGTGAAAAGTCGGTAAACTTTTTATTCGTTGGTACAACACCGGGATATGGCGCAGCTTGGTAGCGCGCGTCGTTCGGGACGACGAGGTCGCAGGTTCAAATCCTGTTATCCCGACCAATGTGAGCCCCGCAAGAAGCTTCGGTTTCTTGCGGGGCTCGTCCCATTTAATAGCCCATTTTCAAGTTGCTATTGAGTTTCCGCCGAGGTCCACATATTCCACAATGCTTCCAATTTCAGGATCCATTCGAAGCTAATGGCCCCGGGAACAGGAATCCCCGCTATGCCGCGCCAGTTCCGGTAAGCAGGGCTGTCGCGAACACTCGGCCGGATGAGCCACCAGGCGATCGTCCCGGCTCTACGCCTCATAAAAAGGTGGGGCCCGGCGTCCGCCGGGCCCCACCTCAAGGAATCAACAAACTGGCCGGTTACTTGACCAGGTAGCCGCGCAGGTCCTCGAGAACCAGCGAGGCACCAGTCGGGCCCAGGCCCAGGAACCAGACGTCGTCGTTCACGCGCTGCACCTTGCCGGCTTTGACGGCCTCGAGCTTGCTCCAGATGGGGCCCTCGAGTGCGGCCTTCTCGCCGGTGGCCTCGGGGGTTCCATAGGAGGTGTAGAAGATCCAGTCCGAATCGGCCTCGGCGAGGTTCTCCGCGGAGATTTCCTTGGCCAGGTCGTCGATGTTCTGGTTCTCCGGGCGGGAGAGGCCTGCGTCGTTGAGGATCACGCCGATCAGCGAGGCGTTGCCATAGAGTCGGATCTTTTCGGGCATGAAGCGCAGCAAGGAGATCTTGGGATCCCCCTCGACGTCCTCGCCCAGAGCGGTCGCCTTGTCCTGGTAGCCGTTGAGCACCTCGACGGCCTTGGTCTCCTCACCAAGCGCGGCAGCTGCAAGGCGGAAGTTTTCCTTCCACGGGTAGCCCGGGCGGATGGAGAAGACGGTCGGGGCGATCTGCGAAAGCTGCGGGTAGAGCTTGTCGGCGCGCAGCTGCGAGCCGATGATCAAATCCGGCTTCAGCGCGGCAACGGCCTCGAGGTTCAGTTCCTGGATGGTGCCCACGGTCTTGGCGTCCTTGACAGCGTCTGCCAGGTAGCTGGGGATCGAGTTGGCGCCCTCGGTGGACGGGATGCCGACCGGCGTGATGCCCAGGGAAAGCACGGCGTCGAGCTCGCCGGTGTCCAGCACCACAACGCGCTCGGGCTTCTTGGCGATCTCGGTCTCGCCGTTTGCGTGGTTCAGGGTGCGCGGAAAGACGCCCGGGGCGACGTTGGCGCCGAACTTTGCGGTCGCCTCGTCCGCGGTGGAGAAGCGTTCGCCGCCCACCGCAACATCGGAATTGCCCGGCGCCGTGTCCGTGGCGCCGCCGGCTGCACAGCCTGCGGTCAATGCGATCAGGAATAGTGCGGCTGCCGTCTTGGCGGCGCCGAAGCGGGGCCTGCGGCTCGAAGAAATCAATTTCACCACGCAAATGTATCCTATTGATGTTGCCCGTGCCTAAGCGCTTTTGTTGCCAGTAGGCGGCGGCGCGGTAGTGTGGAACGGTTCGAAGCTAAGGAGATGAATCGTGGCCAGTCCCGCCCCTGCTTCGGTGAACCCGGAAAACTGCCAAGCCAGCGGCGATAAAGCCCGCCCTGGGGGCTTGCCGCCGGCCGCGGGTTCGCTGTTGCCGGCGAAGGTCCCCGGCGCACTTGCGCGCCGGATGGCACTTTTGCTCTGTTTCGGATTATTGCTGGTGCTATTGGCACTTTTTTCCCTGGCCGTGGGATCCAAGCACATTGAGCTCTCCGTGGTCGTCGATGCCCTGCTTGCCCCGAACGACTCGGCGGACCACGCCATCATCCGCGACTCGCGGCTCCCTCGAGCGATCCTGGGCGTCCTTGCCGGAAGCGCCCTGGGCATTGCCGGGGCGCTGGTCCAATCCATGACGCGCAATGCGCTGGCCGAACCGGGCATCCTGGGCGTGAACGCCGGCGCCTCGCTGGCCATCGTCATTGCGGTGGGAACCTTCGGGGTGAGCGGGTTCGGCGGTTACGTGTGGTTTGCCTTTGGCGGTGCGGTGCTGGCCACCGGCGCCGTGTACCTGGTCGGGATGGCCGGGGCCCGGTCTAACGATCCGGTTCGGCTGGTGCTGGCGGGGGTGGCGCTCGGGGCGGTGCTTTCGGGAATCGGAACCGCGCTGGCCCTGGTGCACCCCGGGGCATTCGACCAGCTGCGGGCGTGGACCATCGGCTCGCTGGAAGGGCGCTCCACGGAGGTCCTGGCACCGTTGGGCATCGCCGTGCTGGCTGGCTTCGTGCTGGCGGCCTTCACCGGCCGCTCGCTCAATGCCCTGGCGCTGGGGGACGACACGGCCCTGGCCCTGGGCTACAAGGTGGGACGGGCCCGCGTGCTGATCCTGCTTGCCGTCACCGTGCTGGCCGGGGCGGCAACCGCCGCGGTGGGCGCGATCAGCTTCCTGGGTCTCATGGCACCGCACCTGGCCCGCCGCTTCTCCGGCCCCGACGCCCGCTGGATGCTTGCCTACACCGCGGTGCTCGCCCCGATCATCCTGCTCGTCGCCGACGTGCTGGGCCGGGTCATCATTCCCGGTGAATTGGAGGCCGGGGTGGTCTGCGCCTTCGTCGGCGCCCCGGTGCTGATCATGCTGGCCCGCCGCAGGAAGCCGGTGGCGGTATGAGCGCCGAGACCAAGCCCCAGGTGGCCACGGCCGACAACACGTTCGTCAAGGTGCCCGGCAGGGCCAGGCGGCTGGGCCGCGAGGCCGCGCTGTGCCTGCTGCTCGCATCCCTGGCCGTGCTGTTCGCGCTGCTGGTGGTCGGCAGCGGCGACTACCCCATGGGGCCGGGCAAGGTCATCAACGTCATCCTCGGAGGCGGGGAAGGGCTGGAGAGCACCATCGTGTTCCAGTGGCGTGCCCCGCGCGCCGTGGCGGCGCTGGCCTTCGGCGCCGCGCTGGGCGTGGCGGGGGCGGTGTTCCAGTCGCTGACCCGCAACCCGTTGGGCTCGCCCGACATCATCGGCTTTTCCACCGGCGCCTACACCGGGGCGCTGCTGGCGCTGACCCTGGTGGGAGGCAGCTTCCTGGCCACCTCGCTTGGGGCGCTTGCCGGCGGGCTGCTGACCGCCGTTGCGGTGTACTTCCTGGCCTGGCGGCGCGGCTCCCACGGCTTCAGGCTGATCCTGGTGGGCATCGGCATTTCCGCGATGCTCGCGGCCCTGAACCAGTGGCTGGTGCTGCGCGCGGAGATCGAGGTGGCCATGGCCGCGGCCGTCTGGGGTGCCGGCACGCTCAACGGGGTCGGCTGGCCCGTGCTCATCCCGGCGCTTGCCGCCATCGTCCCGGTCCTGGCGCTGACGCTGGCCGGCGGACCGAAGCTGAACATGCTGGAAATGGGCGACGACACCGCCACCGCGCTGGGCGTGCGCGTGGAGCCCACCCGCCTGGCGATGATCGTGCTGGCGGTGCTGCTGACCGCCGCCACCACCGCTGTCGCCGGGCCCATCGCCTTCGTGGCCCTGGTGGCGCCGCAGCTGGCGAAGCGGCTGAACCGCGCCGCCGGCATGCGCCTGGCCCCCGCAGCCTGCATGGGTGCGCTGCTGCTGGTGGCCAGCGACCTGGTGGCCCAGCGCATCTTCGCCCCGGTGCAGCTGCCGGTGGGAGTGGTGACCGTGAGCATCGGCGGCATTTACCTGATCTGGCTGCTGGCCCGCGAGGGGCGTGCGGCCAACCGGACCTAGCCGGAGGGGGCGCGCAGCCAGGCCGCGGCGTTGGCCCCCAGCAGGCCCCCGGCGGCCAGCTCGGCCCCGTCGGCGTCCGAGAAGAGCAGCGGCTCGCCCGCCGGAAGCGGCACCGGGACGGCCGAAAGGTTCAGCACGTTCACGGTCTCCCCGTTGCGGATGGCCAGAACCTCGGGCAGCTCCGGGTTCGCGTAGAAGGCCAGCGATCCCAGCCCCAGTCCCAGCTCGCCGCGCAGGGCCAGCGCCCTGCGGTACAGGTTCAGCGTGGAGGCCGGGTCGTCCTCCTGCAGGTCGCGGGAGAACCCGGACCAGCCTTCCGGCTGCGGCAGCCAGGAGTTCCCGGTGGGGGAGAAGCCGCAGGCCGGTGCGTCGTGCACCCAGGGGATCGGCACGCGGCAGCCGTCGCGCCCGGTGCGCTCCCCGTTGCTGCGCAGGAAGGTGGGGTCCTGGCGGTGGCGGTCCTCCAGCGTGGTGTGGTCGCCCAGGCCCAGCTCCTCGCCCTGGTAGAGGTAGGCGCCCCCCGGCAGCCCCAACATGAACACCGTGGCCGCGCGGGCCCGGGCCAGGCCCAGCACCGTGTCCGGCTGCGGGTCCCGCGGGCCGATCCCGTCGCCCAGGTCCAGGGCCACGCCGTCGAGCCCGAAGCGGGTGGCGTGGCGGGAGACGTCGTGGTTGGAGAGCACCCAGGTGGTGGGCGCCCCCACGGTGTCGAAGGCGGCCAACGAGTCGCCGATGACGGTGGCCAGCGCGTCGCGGTCCCAGAGGGTGCGCAGGTAGTCGAAGTTGAACGACTGGTGCATCTGGCCCGGGGCCACCCAGTCGGCAAGGCGGGTCAGCGGGCGCACATTGGCCTCCGAGCAGAGCACCGGTTCCCCGGGGTACTCCTCGCAGATTTCCCGCCAGCGGGCGAACACCTGGTGCAGCTCCGGCTGGCCGAACATCGGTGCGTCGGCGAAGGGGAAGCCCTCGCGCGGGGTGCCGTCGGGTGCCCCGCCCCAGTCGGGCATGCCGTCCTTCTTGAACATCGCGTGGGCGACGTCGATCCGAAAGCCCCCGGCGCCGGCATCCAGCCAGAAGCGCAGCGTCTTCTCGAATTCCTCCTGCACGGCGGGGTTGCGCCAGTTGAAGTCGGGTTGGGTCGCGTCGAAGAGGTGGAAGTAGTACTGCCCGGGTGTGCCGTCGGCCTCCGTGACCCGCTTCCAGCCGGAGCCGCCGAAGAGCGAGAACCAGTTGTTCGGAGGGGTGTTCCCGCCCTCGCCGCGCCCGTCGGCAAAATGGAACATGGCGCGCTCCGGGGAGCCGGGGCCGGCGGCCAGCGCGGCCTTGAACAAGGCGTGCTCGCTGGAACAGTGGTTGGGGACGATGTCGATGATGGTGCGGATGCCGAAGGACCTTGCGGTGTCGATGAGCGTCCTGGCGTCGTCCATGGTCCCGAAGAGCGCATCCACGCCCCGGTAGTCGGACACGTCGTAGCCGGCGTCCCTTTGCGGGGAGGGGAAGAAGGGGGAGAGCCAGATGGCGTCCACACCCAGGGTCGCGATCTTCGGCAGCTCGGCGGTGATCCCGGCCAGGTCGCCCATGCCGGAACCGGTCGAATCCTTGAAGGAGCGCGGGTAGATCTGGTAGATCACCGCGCGGCGCCACCATTGGTCGCCGGCCGATGGCTCGTGCAGCACCGGCTGCAACGCATAGGGCGGAAGGGCTTCGTTCTGGGCATCCGACGCGCTGGCGGCGTCCACGGGTAGCGACATGGTGTCAAGCCTATCTAGTCGGCGGTGCAATCGGTGGGGCCGGGGCAGTGCGTTACCCGGCGGCCGGAGGCGCCGTGGAGGTGCGCAGCACGAATTCGGTGGGGAAGAATTCGTCGGCCGGCGGGGTGCCGCCCGGGCCGTCCGCGGGGACCTCGCCGAGCAGCTCCATGATGCGGGCGACCGCGGCCTCGCCCTGGGCGGCGGGGTGCTGGGCAATGGTGGTCAGCCCGACGAGCTCGCCGAGTTCGTGCCCGTCGATGCCGATCACCGAGAAGTCGCGGGGCAGCGACAGGCCCAGGTCGCGGGCCGCCATGAGGGCGCCGAAGGCCATCTCGTCCGAGGCGCAGAGCAGTGCCGTGGGCCGCCCGCGCGGGTTGGAGAGCAGGCTGCGGACCTTTTGGTAGGCCCCGGCCGTGGTGAAGTCGGCCTCCAGCAGCCATTGCGGGTTCACCGCGATGTCGGCCTGGTCCAGGGCGTACTCGAATCCGTCCAGGCGCGCCCCGGGAAGCTTGAAGTCCACGTTGAACACGTCGGCCCCGCCCAGGAAGGCGATGTCCGTGTGGCCCAGGGACACCAGGTGCTCGGTGGCCAGGGAGGCGATGTTGAAGTCGTCGACCCTGACGGTCTGGACCTCGGGAAGCAGCCCGCCCAGGGCCACCAGCGGCTTGCCCACGGAGCGCAGCTGGTGCAGCTCCGGTTCGGTGAGCTTGAGCGTGACGGTGATGACCGCGTCGAGGCGCTGGCGCATGAGCAGGTCCTGGAAGACCGCATCGCGGTGCCGCTGCTCGCCGCTGGTGTTGTACAGGGTCAGGTCGTAGCCGCGCTCGTTGAGTTCCTGGGTGGCGCCCTGCAGCACGTTGGCGTAGTACCAGCGCGAGACCGTGGGCATGACGATGCCGATGTTGCGGCTGCGCCCGGAGGCCAGCGAGGAGGCGTTGTAGGACAGGACGTAGCCGAGCTCCTTGGCGGCCGTGGCGACGGCCGCACGGGAGGCCGCGGAGACCTTGCCGTTTCCGGACAGGGCGCGGGACACCGTGGCGACGGAGACCCCGGCACGAAGTGCGACGTCCTTGATGCTTGCCATGATGTGCGGCTTCCTTGTCCTCGGGCGGTGCTGTTGTCTGCGGGCTGGTCCGGCTAGGCGTTGTCCGGGCGCAGCCACACGGCGGCATCCGGATTCAGCGCCAGGCCCGACGCGGCATCCGGCCATCCGGCGACCGCCGCTGCGGAACTGGCCAACAAGACCTCTCCGGCCGGCAGCCGCACGGGTTCGGAACCCAGGTTCAGCAGGACCAGCACCCCGGAGTTCCCGAAGCCCAGCAGCCCTCCGCCGTCGGTACCCTCCACCCAGTTTAGGTTGCCCAGTCCCAGGTTGTGGCTCCGGCGGAGTCCAAGCGCCCGGCGGTAGAAGTGCAGCGTGGACTCGGGATCGGCCTCCTGCGCCTGCCGGGAGAGGGCTTCCCAGCCCCCGGGCTGCGGCAGCCAGCCGGCGGCGTCGCCGAAGCCCAGCGACGGGGCCGAGTCGGTCCAGGGCAGCGGGACCCGGCAGCCGTCGCGTCCCAGGCGCTCGCCGTTGGTGCGCGCGTAGGAGGGGTCCTGGCGGTATTCGTGGGGGAGCAGGGTATGGTCGCCCAGCCCCAACTCCTCGCCCTGGTAGAGGTAGGCGCCGCCCGGCAGCCCCAGCATGAAGAGCGTCGCGGCCCGGGCACGCGCAAGGCCGAGCACCGGGTCGGGCTGCACGTCCTCGGGCCCCAGCCCGTCCCCGGGTCGCAGTGCCGGGGAGACGGCGCCCAGCCTGGTGGCGTGGCGGGGCACGTCGTGGTTGGAGAGCACCCAGGTGCTGGGCGCGCCCACGGCGTCGAATGCCTTCAGCGAGCGGGTGATGATGCCCTTCAGCGCGGCGGCGTCCCAGCCGGTGTGCAGGAAGGGGAAATTAAAGGACTGGTGCATCTCGTCCGGGCGCACCCAATCGGCCATGGCCTCGATGGGGTGCACGTTGGCCTCGGCGCACAGCACGCGCTCGCCTGGGTACTCCTCGCAGATGGCGCGCCAGCGCCGGTAGACATCGTGCACGGCGGGCTGGCCGAACATCGGGGCGTCGGCAAACGGGTAGCCGGGGGAATCGGCGCCGTCGGCCCGGCCATGCCAGTCCGGCAGGCCGGAGGCCTTGATGAGGGCGTGGGCCACGTCCACGCGGAACCCGCCGGCGCCGCGGTCCAGCCAGAAGCGCAGGACCGATTCGAACTCGTCGCCGACCGCCGGGTTGTCCCAGTTGAAGTCGGGCTGCGAGGAATCGAAGAGGTGCAGGTAGTACTGGCCGGGGGCACCGTCCGGGTCCGGGACGCGGGTCCAGGCGGAACCGCCGAAGTGCGACTGCCAGTTGTTGGGAGGCAACTGGCCGTCCTTCCCCCGCCCGTCCCGGAAAATGAAGTGCTCCCGGGCCGCCGATCCCCGGGGGGAGGCCAGCGCCTCGCGGAACATGGCGTGTTCGCTGGAGCAGTGGTTGGGCACGATGTCCACCAGGATCTTGACCTCGAGCCGGTTGGCCTCGGCGATCAGCTCGTCAAAGTCGGCGAGTGTTCCGAAGAGCGGGTCCACGGCGCGGTAGTCGGACACGTCGTAGCCGGCGTCCTTTTGCGGGGAGGCGAAGAACGGGGAGAGCCAGATGGCATCGACGCCCAGGGAGGCAATTTGGTGCAGCTCCGCGGTGATGCCGGGGAGGTCTCCGATGCCGCTGCCAGTGGTGTCCCGGAACGAGCGTGGGTAGATCTGGTAAATGACCGATCGGCGCCACCATTCACTCCCGCTCGAAGGCGCGTGGGTCGCGTCCTCGAACCGGGTCTCCGAGTGGGCTGGTGGGGTCGCTGGGTGCTCTTCGGTCTGGGGCATGCGGTCAAGCATAACGACGAAACCATCAAAAGTGGAAGCGTTTCCATGTTTACTTTTCGAATCTCCGGTATGGGAGCGCCGCGTCAAAGGTTGCCTCTTTGCCGAGTTTTCGCATAAAAAGGGCATTTTTTACACATCCTGGCTGTCGACGGCCAGTTCTTGCTGGAAACTTCTTCATTGTGATCTGGACGACAGCAGTGGAAGCGTTTACACTAGATCTCACGACACCAGCGCTGATGGGATCACCGGGCGCGCAACACTCGAAAGAGGAACCACCATGACGGGAAACAACTCACCCGGTGCACGTCTCACGCGCCGCACCTTTACCCTGGGTGCGGTCGGCGCCCTCTCGGCGCTGGCACTGACCGCCTGCGGCGGCGGTGCGCCGGCTAGCGCACCCTCGAGCAGCGCGGCGGCCACCAGTGCCGCAGCCAGCGTGCCGGCGACCGGGACCAGCCTGACCCTCTGGGTCGACGCCGAGCGCTCGCCGGCGCTGAAGGACATTGCCGCCAAGTTCAAGGCCGAGAAGGGCATCGACGTCAAGCTGGTTGTCAAGGACTTCGCCGCCGTGCGCGACGACTTCATCACCCAGGCACCCACCGGCAAGGGCCCGGACATCATGGTCGGCCCGCACGACTGGCTGGGAAAGCTGGTGCAGAACGGCGTGGTTGCCCCGGTGCAGCTTGGCGACAAGGCAGGGACCTTCGCCGAAAGCTCCATCAAGGCCATGACCTACGACGGGCAGACCTACGGCGTTCCCTACTCCATTGAGAACGTCGCCCTGGTCCGCAACACCAAGCTGGCTCCCGAGGCCAAGACCACCCTTGACGACGTCCTCGCCGAGGGCAAGAAGGCCGTGGCCGCGGGCGATGCCAAGTTCCCGTTCCTGGTCGGACTCGATCCCAAGCAGGCCGACCCGTACCACCTCTACCCGCTGCAGACCTCCTTCGGGGCACCGGTTTTCGCCCAGAACGCCGACGGCAGCTACGACGCCAGCGAGCTGACCCTGGACAACGAGGGCGGCAAGAAGTTCGCCCAGCTCCTGGCCGACCTCGGCGACAAGGGCTCGAAGGTCCTGAATTCCAACATCACCGGCGACATCGCCAAGGAGAAGTTCCTGGCCGGGGAATCCCCGTACTTCCTCACCGGCCCCTGGAACATCCCCGACATCGAGGCCAAGGGCATCAAGTTCGCCGTCGATCCGCTGCCCACCGCCGGGGACAAGCCGGCCCAGCCATTCATTGGCGTGAACGGCTTCTTCATCTCCGCGAAGTCAAAGAATGCCCTGGCCGCCAACGAATTCGTGGTCAACTACCTCTCGCAGCCCGACGCACAGGACGAACTGTTCAAGGTCGGCGGCCGCCCGCCGGCGCTGACCGCGTCCTTCGAGAAGGCCGCCAGCGATCCGGTGGTCAAGGCCTTCGGCGAGATCGGCGCCAACGGCGTGCCGATGCCCGCGGTTCCCGCCATGGACGCCGTCTGGGCCGACTGGGGAGGCACCGAGCTGAACCTGATCAAGGGCAAGGAAGCCGACCCGGCCGCTGCCTGGTCGAAGATGACGGCCAACATCGAGAAGAAGATTTCCGGCGGCAAGTAGCCACCGGAAGCAAGCACCGGCTGCGGGGAACCGGTGGTGCGTTCTCTACGCGCACCACCGGTTTCACGCAGCCGGATCCGGGCCAGCGGCCCGACTCCCATCGCCGGTCGGCGGTCGATCGCACGAGGAAAGATGTTGGACCCCATGGTTGAAATCGAAGAAAAGCCCAGTGCGGCACCGCCGCGGCGAAACGGAAAGCGGCCGCGTTCCGCCGGCCGGGGCCCCGATTCCCTCGGCGGCATCCTCGCCAAGATCATCCTGCTGGGCATCACGGATGCCGTGGCCGCCTTCGTCCTCTTCCAGCTGGCCCTCAGCGCCGAATGGATGATCTTCGGGATTTCCCTGCTCACCACGCTGGTGATCAACTGGATCTACCTGCGCCGTGGGGGACTGCCGGCCAAGTACTTGGCTCCGGGCATCATCTTCCTGCTGGTCTTCCAGGTCTTCGTGATGATCTTCTCCACCTACATCGCCTTCACCAACTACGGTGACGGGCACAATTCGACCAAGGCCGACGCGATCGCCTCCATCCAACTCTCGGCCTCCGAGCGCGTCCCGGATTCCCCGCAATTCCCCACCTCCGTCCTGGAAAAGGGCGGCAGCTACTTCCTGTTGGTCACCACGCCGGAGGGCGAGGCAAGAATCGGCTCGGCCGACAAACCCCTGGAAACGGTGACCCCCTCCGCCACCGGCCCCACGGGTGCCGCGACCGGCGTAGAGGGCTACACGACCCTCGATTTCGCAACCCTGCTGGCCCACCAGCAGGAAATCACCGCCCTCACGGTGCCGATCAGCGAGAACCCCGAGGAAGGGGCGCTGAAGACCGCCGACGGCTCCACCTCCTACGTGTACACGCCCAAGCTCAAGTACGACGCGAGCACCGACACCTTCACCGACACCGCCACCGGGACCACCTACGCCGACAATGGCCGCGGTTCCTTCGTGGCCGAGGACGGCTCTGCGCTGAACACCGGCTGGAAGGTCAACGTGGGACTGGACAACTTCCAGCGCGCGTTCACCGACCCGAACCTCCAGGGCCCGCTGCTGCAAGTGATCGCGTGGACCTTCGCCTTCGCCATTCTCTCGGTGGCCACCACCTTCGCGCTGGGCCTGTTCCTGGCCATCACCTTCAACCGGGCGGATTTGAAGGGGCAGAAAATCTACCGGATCCTGATGATCCTGCCCTACGCGTTCCCCGCCTTCCTCTCCGGACTGGTCTGGTCGGGCCTCCTGAACCCGGAATTCGGGTTCATCAACAACGCCCTGCTCGGCGGGGCGGACATCCCCTGGCTCACCGACCCGGTGCTGGCCAAGATCTCGGTGCTGATGGTCAATCTCTGGCTGGGCTACCCCTACATGTTCCTGGTCTGCACCGGCGCCCTGCAGTCGCTGCCCGAGGAGGTCGACGAGGCCGCCCGCATGGACGGGGCCAGCGTGTGGAAAATCTTCACCGCCATCAAGCTGCCGCTGCTGCTGGTCTCCCTCGCGCCGCTGCTGATCTCCTCCTTCGCCTTCAACTTCAACAACTTCAACGTCATCTACATGCTCACCGGCGGCGGGCCGCGCTTTGACGGCACCACCTTTGACATCGGCTCCACCGACATCCTGATCACCATGGTGTACAAGATCGCCTTCGGCACCGGCACCGGCCGCGACTACGGACTGGCCAGCGCGCTGGCCATCCTGATCTTCATCATCGTCGCCGTGGTGTCCGCGCTGAGCTTCAAGAAGACCAAGGCCCTGGAGGAACTGAACTAATGAGCACCGCGACCGCACCGCACGCCCCGGTGCTCGAAAACCTGCCCGCACCGGCCAAGGCAAACAAGCCCACGTTGGGGCAATGGTTCAGGTCAAAGGGCTGGCGCCACCTGGTGGCCATCGCGGCCACGGCCTTCTCCGTCTTCCCGCTGCTTTATGTCCTCTCCGCGGCGCTGAACCCCACCGGCACGATGGCCGGGGCCAGCACGATGTTCACCGAGTTCGGCTGGGGCAACTTCGAGGCGCTCTTCGCCAACCAGGAACGGCCCTTTGGCCGCTGGTTCGTCAACACCCTGGTCATCGGCCTGGTCACCTCCGCGGCCACGGTGTTCCTCGGGGCGCTGGCCGCCTACGCGTTTTCGCGCATGCGCTTCTCCGGCCGCCGGTTCGGCCTGCTGACGCTGTTGCTGCTGCAGATGTTCCCGCAGCTGCTCACGGTGGTGGCGATCTTCCTGCTGCTGAACTTCATTGGCGACATCATTCCGGCCCTCGGGCTGGGCTCCCAGCTCGGGCTGATCATGGTCTACCTCGGCGGCGCGCTGGGTGTGAACACCTACCTGATGTACGGCTTCTTCAACACCGTGCCAATGTCGCTTGACGAGTCCGCGCGCATCGACGGGGCCAGCCATGTGCAGGTGTTCTTCAGGATCATCATGCCCCTGGTCACCCCGATCCTTGCGGTCGTGGGCCTGCTGGCCTTCATCGGGATCTCCTCCGAGTTCGTGATCGCCTCGGTGGTGCTCACCGACCCCGAATCACAGACCCTGGCGGTTGGCCTGTACTCCTACGTGGCCCAGCAGCGCAGCGAGAACTGGGGCGTCTTCGCCGCCGGCGCAGTGATTGCAGCGGTCCCGGTGATGACCCTCTTCCTCTTCCTGCAGCGCTACATCACCTCCGGCCTGACCGCCGGCGGCGTCAAGGGATAGCGTCCATGCCCGGCACCCGGATGCACGCCATCGACTCGACGTTGTCCCTGCAGCCCCACCACGACGGATCGCCCGCCTATGTGGCCGGCCCGGCGGTGCCGCGGCTGGGGCAGGAATTCCGGGTTCGGCTCCGTGTCCCGGCCGGTGCCGCGGCACCGGTTGCGGTGTGGCTGCGCAGCCTGCGCGACGGGGAACCCCACCTGGAACCGACGGCCAAGACCGCCGGCGACGACACCCACGGCCATTTCGAGGCCACGCTGCCGATGGTGAATCCGGTGCAGCGCTATCGCTGGTACCTGAAATACCTGGACACCGAGGGCGCAGAGCACTACCGGTGGTTGAACGCCGCCGGCCTGCACCGCCGCGATGTGCCCGACGCCTTCGACTTCAGGATCCATGCGGGGCGCGGGACACCGGATTGGGTCAGGGAATCGGTCATGTACCAGGTGTTCCCCGACAGGTTCGCGAATTCCGGAGCCGAAAGGCCCAATGCGGGCTGGATGGTCCGCTGCGACTGGGACACCCCGGTGCAGGGAAACAGCGCGGACACGTCCCGGCAATTCTATGGAGGCGACCTTGCCGGGATCGAAGGCAAGCTCGACCACCTGGTTTCCCTGGGCGCAACGGTGCTCTACCTGACCCCGATCTTCCCCGCTGCCTCCAACCACCGCTACGACGCCTCCTCATTTGACGTGGTCGACCCGCTGCTCGGCGGGGATGCGGCCCTGGTCTCCCTTGTCGAGGCGGCCCATTCGCTTGGTCTGCGCGTGGTCGGCGACCTGACCACCAACCACACCGGGGCCGGGCACCACTGGTTTGTCGATGCCTATAAGAACCCCGGGGCGCCAACGGGAGAGTACTACTACTTCAACGAGGACAACAGCGACTACGAGGCGTGGCTGGGTGTGCCTTCGCTGCCCAAGCTGAATTGGAATTCCGCCGCACTGCGCGAGCGGTTCATCCTGGCCGAGGACTCTGTGGCGGTGCGCTGGCTCAAGGAACCGTTCAACCTCGATGGCTGGCGCATCGACGTGGGCAACATGACCGGTCGCCGCGGGGCAGACGACCTGAACCACGAGATCGCCCGGATGCTGCGCGAACGCATCGAGGAAGTGAAGCCCGGGGCCATGCTGCTGGCCGAATCAACCTCCGACGCGGCGCACGATGTACCGGGGGACGGCTGGCAGGGAGTGGTGAGCTACAGCAATTTCACCCGGCCGCTGTGGCAATGGCTGGCCAGGGATCCGGATCCCGAGGCGTTCAAATGGTTCTTCGGGTTGCCGCAGCCGGGACCGGCGCGCATCGACGCGGCCGACTTCGTGGCGACGCATCGGGAAATGTCAGCGGGATTCAGCTGGGAGGTGCGGCTGGCCAACGCCAACGCCCTGGACACCCACGACACCGCACGGGCCGCCAGCCACATGATTGACGGCGGACAGGAAATCGCGGCCTGCGCGCAATTGACGTTCCCCGGGATCCCGCTGGTGTTTGCCGGGGACGAGTTCGGGCTGCACGGTTTCAACGGCGAGGACTCCCGCACCCCCATGCCCTGGGAAAAACCCGAAAAGTGGGGCAAGGACCTGCGCCCGCTCTATGCCGAGCTGGCGGCCCTGCGATCCGGCCACCGCGCATTGGTGGACGGATCGTTGCGCTGGATCATCGCCGAGGGGAACCTGCTGGTCTATGTCAGGGAGCATGCAGCCGGGTCGGTGCTGTGCGTGCTGGCCCGCGGCGACGTCCCGGAAACCCGTCTGGGCAACGCGGTGGAACTGGTCGGCGAGCCGGGAAGCGCCCTCGCAGCGGTGGGATTCGCACCCGGTATGGTGCTAAACGAGGCGGGGGAATTGCTGGTCAGCGCCAGCGGTCCCGGCGCCTCGTTCCACCTTGCCGCAGCCAGTGGAGCGTGGAGCTAGCGAGCGGGAGCCGAATCCCGGACACGGACCTGGACGCGCTCGGTCATCGCGCTCCCCGCGGCGAACACCAAGACGGCGACCAAGATCGGAAGGAACCCCCGAACCCGTCATCGGACGGCAACCTGAGCCGCAACGGCACAAGGCCGCCCCTGCCACGGCAAGCCAGAGAACCAGGACCATGAGTTTCCTGCGCAAGGAAACACCTGCCCACATCGGCACTTCGCCCGCCGGATGGTCTCCGCTGAGTCCAAGCCACTTCAACACCGGAATCTTTTCCCCTCGGGTCGGTTCTCGGCTGCCCGTGTTGGATCCTTGACGCCTGGTGGCAAAGCGCACGCCGGGTCGACGTCTGGGGATCAGCCTATGTCGATAGCGGATTCGAAGGTCCGCTTTTGATGCCAGAGGGAGCGAACCGATGCAAATACTGGCCAAAGGTATTTATGCTCCGGCGTTGCGTGCGGCGCTGGCCGAAGATGGCCAGGCACACACGCACGCCGCAGCCTAGCGGGCGACCGCGTATTGATTTGCCGCGCGGAGTTCCTTGGAAGCGCTGAACTCGTCCGCGGGTGCATCTTCCTGGTACTCGACAAGCTCCACATGGTGCTCCAGCAGGGCTTCGCGTACCTGTAGCGGCGTTGCGTAGAAATACTCGCGGCGAAGGTTCACCAGGTTCACGCGTTCTGGGGCGAATTTCTGGTGGAGCATGGTCTCGATGCCCACGGCGTCCTTGGAGAAGAACAGGGCATGCACGTCGAAGAGGAAGGGGACGGAGGCGTCGCCCAGCTCCCGGACGCGTTCCATCGGGTTGAGTCGGCGGGTCATGCCGATCTTGATGACCCCCTCGCCGAACGAACCGAGATTCGAGATGACGTACACATAGCCGGCGCGGGTGTTCAGGGCATTGTCTTCGGCGTCGGCGAGCTTGGCTTCGGCCTCGTCCAGTTGGGTCTGAACCCGTTGGACGCCATCAAGGTCGCCGGCCTCCTGCAGCTGCGCGAGCACGGTGGCGTAATGGGTGACTTCCTTTTGCTGCTTGGCTTTCAGCGCTTCCCATTCGCGCTGTGCCTTGGCGGCTTCGCGAGCCTCGGCGCGGGCTTCCGCCTCGAGCTGTTTCTGGATGGCCAGGGCCTGCAGGTGGCGGGCCGCGAGTTCGAGTTCCATGACACGCAGCCGGTGGTAGGCATTGGTGACCTGCAGCCCGATCATGGTGCCGCGTTTTGCGATCTGCTCGCGGGCCTTTTCGAGGCGGGCCTGGGCGGTGTGGAGGTTGCCGGCCTTGACGGTCTTGACGCAGTTTTCGGCCTCGGCGTTGTAGGCACGAAGCAGGAGTGCGGAGAGATCGCGGACGAACTTCCTGCCTTCCTTTTCGGAGTTGTTGAACGTGAATCCGGAGACGGTGGTGACCGCGATCTTGTCTCGCAAGCGGCCCTTGATCTGGTCCCGCACCGTGGCCAGTTCGTTGGCGAGCTTCACGGAGGTTTCGGCGGGATGTTCGTAGTCGTAGAATCCGACGTTGTGCCGGTCGGCAACCTGGCGCACGTCGAGGACCTCGCCTCGGACCGCCGCGAGTTCGATGTTGGCGGCGGCAAGCTCCCGTTGCGCCGCGGCGATGCCCTGCCTCAGCTCGGAGTCGTGGGCTTCCCTGTCGAGGGTGTCCATTGCGCCAATGCGGTTCAGGGCATCGAGCATCTGCGTGTTCGCCAGGTAGACCTCGTCGGCGTAAAGCTTCAGTCCCCTTGCCGGGACCGGAGGGGCGCCCATGCTGGTGCGATAGGAGTTCTCTGCGCTCGTAGCGGGGTCCTCTGCAGCCGTGCCGAATGCTTTCTTGTACTGCCTCAGCAGATCAACGAACACCCAGACGACGCCCACTGCGGGGATGAGATTGAACCCATTTGGCACCACGACCATGAGAAGCAGGCTGATGCAAAACCACATGATGTGCTTGCTGAAGCCGCTGGCCTTCTTTTCCCGGTTGACTGGTTGCGGCGGTGGCATAGATGAAAAGTTGGACACGGTTCCCCCCAAGGTTGAGTGACAATGCTCAAACCGTAGCAGTCGCCGCCGACGCCAACGCATCCATGTCTCGCGGACGCGAAACATATGGTGGTCCGCGCCGTTTGATGGGGGGCTTAATCAACTGGTTGAGTAATCTCCCAAATATCCAAAACCGGCCGTCTTCGGAAACAATGATCGAGGCCCGCTACGCCGTCGGAGACTCCTCGTCCAGCCCCAACACCAGCCGGGCCTCGTCCCTGCGGTGGCGCAGCACGGCATCCACGTAGGACGCGACCGCCTCCTCCATGGGGACGTTGGAGCCGCGCGCCTCGGAAATGTACCAGCGGTGCTCGAGGACCTCGTGCACGATCTGGGCAGGTTCCAGCTTGCCGTGGAACTCGCGGGGGATGGCCCCGGTGATTCGGTCAAAGACATCGGCGACCCAACGGGCAGCGGCAATTTCCTCGTCCGCCTCCGGATGCTTCTTGGCCCGGTAGGCATCCATGTCGTTGAGCAGCCTGCGGGCCTGGCCTTCCTCCACGTCCAGCCCGGTCAGGCGCAGGAGCCTGCGGGTGTGGTGCCCTGCGTCCACGACCTTGGGCTGGATGAGCAGCTGGCCGCCGTCGGGTGAGGTCTTGAGGCTGATTTCCTCCACGTCGAAGCCGAGTTCGTTGAGTCGGCGGATGCGCTCGTCGACCCTCCACCGTTCGGAGAGGTCGAAGGATTCCTTGTCGTTCAGTTCGGCCCAGAGCCCGCGGTAGGCGTGCAGGATGTCCTCGCTGGTGGCCACCGGGTCCACGGTGTCCTCGATAAGTCCGGCTTCCATCAGGTCCATGAGTTCCCCGGCGATGTTGACCCGGGCAATTTCCAGGTCGTATTCGCGCTGTCCGGAGGACAGCTCGGGGTACAGCTCGCCGGTTTCCGCATCGACCAGGTACGCGGCGAAGGACTCGGCGTCGCGCCGGAACAACGTGTTGGACAGGGACACGTCTCCCCAGTAGAACCCGATCAGGTGCAGGCGGACCAGCAGCAGCGCCTGGGCGTCGATGAGCCGGGTGAGGGTGTCCCTGCGCAGCTTCTGGGAGAACAGCGCGCGGTAGGGCAGCGAATATTTCAGGTGCCGGGTGACCAGGACCGGGTCAAGGTCGTTGCCCTCGGTGTCGGTGCGACCGGTGATCACCGCCACCGGTTCCACGCAGGGTGCCGCCAGCCGGCGCAGCTTGCGCAGCATGTGGTACTCGTGCCGGGCCACGTGCTCGCCGGTTTCCTTGATGGCAATGACCGCCTTGCCCATCATTGCGAAGCGCACCACGTGCCGGGAGATGCCGCGCGGCAGCGGGGCCAGGGTGTCGCTCGGCCAGTCCTCCAAGGGGATCTGCCACGGCAGGTTCAGCAGGCCCGGATCGGCCGTGGCCGCGGTGATGGACAGCGAACCGGCAACGGGCGGGGCGGCTGCCGGGGAGGAATCGCGCGGCAACTTGCCGTTCTGGTCATGATTGGTGGGCTCGTCGTGCCAGCTGGCGGTGTGGCGGATCATGGCGTGTGCCGTCCCTTGGTGCGGTGATGAGGGAAATGGGGAAGCGGAAATGCAAAGGCGGCCGCACCCAGCGCTGGGCTGAATACGGCCGCCTTTGGCAGTGAACGTGCACTCACACGATAGCGGGCAGGGACCTAGGCCTCTGTTGCCGCTTGTGCGTGTGCGCCGTTTCGAGAAGGCTCGGCCAGGCGCTCGCCGGAGGCGGTGTCAAAGAGGTGCACGTGCCCGATCTTCGGTGCAACGTGGATGGTGTCGCCCTTGAACGGGGGCTTGCGCCCATCGACGCGCACCACCATTTGGTATTCGGTGCCGCCCACGGTGGTGTGCCCGTAGACATAGGCATCGGCTCCAAGTTCCTCGACCACATCGACCTCGACGGCAAGACCCTCGTTCTCGGAGACCTGGTCCAGGTCCTCGGGCCGCACGCCCAGGGTGACCGAGTTGCCCGTTGCCGCTTCCAGCGTTGAAGAGGCCACCGGGTAGATGGATCCTCCGAAGGCCACGCCACCGTCGGCGACCGGAAGCTCCAGCAGGTTCATGGCGGGAGAACCGATGAAGCCGGCAACGAAGACGTTGGACGGGCGGTCGTACAGTTCGCGCGGGGTGCCGACCTGCTGCAGCAATCCGTCCTTGAGGACCGCAACGCGGTCGCCCATGGTCAGTGCCTCGACCTGGTCGTGGGTCACGTACACGGTGGTAACGCCCAGGCGGCGGGTCAGTGAGGCGATCTGCGTACGGGTCTGCACGCGCAACTTGGCATCAAGGTTCGACAAGGGCTCATCCATGAGGAAGACCTGCGGGCTTCGCACGATGGCGCGACCCATGGCGACGCGCTGGCGCTGGCCGCCGGAGAGTGCCTTCGGCTTGCGGTCCAGATAGTCCTCGAGGTCAAGGAGCTTGGCCGCCTCCTGGACGCGGCGGGCGCGCTCTTCCTTGTCGATGCCGGCGATCTTCAGGGCGAAGCCCATGTTGTCGGCGACCGACATGTGCGGGTACAGCGCATAGTTCTGGAACACCATGGCGATGTCGCGGTCCTTGGGCGGGACGTTGGTGACGTCGCGGTCGCCGATGAGGATTCGTCCGGAATTCACGTCCTCAAGGCCTGCGAGCATGCGCAGTGTGGTGGACTTTCCGCAGCCCGAGGGGCCGACAAGGACCAGGAATTCGCCATCGGCGATTTCCAGGGAGATCTTGTCCACGGAAGGCGTGGTGGCTCCGGGGTAAATGCGGGTGGCCTGGTCAAATGTTACTGATGCCATGAGGCAGCGATCCTTTCACGGGCAGGTACGTGCCCGACGGTCCGTAGTGAATGGAATCACAAGCTTCTCATATCAAGTACCAATTCCAAAAGGGCAGGCAATTCCCCGGGCCCATTAAGTCGGAATTCTGCGGCGGATTTCCCGGAGCCGACTTTTACCCCGATATCTCCTGGGCGAAGCACGGCAAATGCATCCTCGTCAGTGACGTCGTCACCGGCAAAAAGCACGGTGGAGGCGTCTGCAACCTCGCGCAGCCAATTCAGCCCGTCTCCCTTGGTGCCCACCAGCACGCTGGCCTCCAGCACTGCCTTGCCGTCCAGCGCCTGCAGGTTGGCGATGCCGTCAAGTTGCTCGTGGGCAGATCGCAAGGCGGTGGAAGCGACCTCGGGGGCGGCCTGTCGGACATGCAGGACGATCGAGGCGGGCTTGTATTCAAGCGTGGTTCCCGGGTTGGACGAGGAAACGGCTTCCAGGATTTCGGTGGCTTGGGCCAGCGCCGACGTTTGTGCGGGGCTGAGATCGATGTGCTCGTCCTCCGCGTCGAAGTCCGTGGGTGCCCAGCGTTCTGTGCCGTGGCTGCCAACCAACAGGGTTTGTTCCGGCGGGTTGCACACGCCACGCAGCGAAGCCAGGTCGCGGCCTGAAATCACGGCGGTTACGGTGTTTTCCAGGGCGGCCAGCTTGGCCAATGACTCGGAGGTTGCCGGCAGCGGGCGGGCATCCTCGGGGCGGTCCACCAAGGGGGCCATGGTGCCGTCGAAGTCCACTGCTACGAGCAGGATCGGGGTTTCGACCAGGGATTCGATGGCATCGGCAAGTTCGGGGGAAATGGGACTCAGGGGCAACCGGCTGATCCTTTCGGGCATTCGGGGCGGGTAGGGAGTGGGTAATTGGGCCAAGTAAGGGTCACCCGGCTGGACCCAAGACCAACGAATGGAAGCAAGGCGCGGATGCAAGAAGGACGATTTCTCCTTTTGCACCCGCGCCGCGCCGCCAATCAGGCTAGACCAGGGAGTCGACCGGAAGGGGCTGGGCCAGCGAGGACAGGAAGGTCTGTGACCACCTGGCCACGTCGTGGTCCCGCAGGTGCCGGCGCATGCGCCGCATCCGACGGGCGGAGTCCTGCGGATCCATGCGAAGGGCACGCACGATCCCGGATTTCATCCCGTCGATGTCGTGCGGGTTCACCAGCACGGCCTGGGTGAGCTGGTCGGCGGCGCCGGTGAATTCGGAGAGCACCAGCATGCCGGTGTCGTCCGTGTGGGCCGCGACAAATTCCTTGGCGACCAGGTTCATGCCGTCACGCAGGGAAGTCACCAGCATGATGTCCGCGGCTAGGTAGAGGGCAATCATTTCCCGCAGCGGGTAGGAATGGTGCAGGTAGCGGATGGCCGTGTGCTCCATGGTGTCGTGCTCGCCGTTGAGGTTGCCGACCATAAGCTCGACCTGGTCCTTGAGCTGCTGGTAGCGCTCGACATTCTCGCGACTCGGGCTGGCGACCTGTACCAGGCATGCCTCGCCAACGCGGATCTGCCCGTCGGCCAGTAGCTCGCCGTATGCCTTGAGGCGGTGGCGGATTCCCTTGGTGTAGTCGAGGCGGTCCACGCCGAGCATGATGGTTTTCGGGTTGCCCAGCTCCTGGCGGATCTGCTTGGCACGCGCCATGATCTCGGGATCGTGGGCGAGCTCGGCAACCTGTTGGGTGTCGATGGAGATGGGATGCGCCTCGGCCCGGCAGATGTTGGCAGTGGCTCCGCTGTCCTCGGATGCAGCCGGTGGAATCGCCAACGAGCCCTTGACGGTGCGGTCGGTGTAGCGGCGCATGCAACGGAGGAAGTTGCTGGCGTCCGCGGTGCGCTGGAAGCCCACCACATCTGCGCCCGCCAATCCCTCGAGGATCTGCTTCCGCCAAGGCAGTTGGGAGAAGATGCCGGGGGAGGGGAATGGAATATGGTTGAAAAACCCAATGCGCAGGTCCGGACGGGCCTCGCGCAACAACTTGGGCACCAACTGCAACTGGTAGTCCTGCACCCACACCGTGGCGCCTTCCTTGGCTACGCTGGCGGTGGCGTCGGCGAATCTCTTGTTGACCTTCTTGTAGGTGTCCCACCATGTTCGGTGGAACTCCGGGGGCACAATGACGTCGTGGTAGAGGGGCCAGAGCGTGGAGTTGGAAAACCCCTCGTAATACAACTGGACGTCGCACTCTTCCAGGGGGACCGGGATCAGATGAATCCCATCGTTTTCAAAGGGTTCAAGTTCTTCATCGGTGGCTCCGTGCCAGCCGACCCAGGCGCCGTCCGACTCCTGCATGACCGGGGCGATGGCGGTGACCAGTCCGCCGGGGGACCGCCGCCATGACAGTTCCCCATCCTCGCCCTGCACTCGGTCCACCGGCAGCCGATTGGCCACCACGATGAAGTCGTAGCTTGGTTTCTCGCTACCGGATGCATAATCACTTGCGTTATCCGCTTGCATGTTGACCCTCCATTCCTAGCTCAAGATTATTCATGAGCTTAGGGGAACCACGTGACGTAAGCGACACCATGGCGCTAAGCTACGCCTGCGCCGTGGCCTAAACTGGTTTGGTCGGGGGAGTACCAAACCAATCTCAAAGGACGTTTTGACCTATGGCATCCAATAGCCAGCGGCCGAGCAAGGCCGAGCGGACATCAAGCGCGCGGGAGCAGGCGCAGGCAATGCGTGTCGCCAAAGAAGCCGCTGACAAGCGCAAGTCATTGTTTATCAAGTTGGGCGTGCTGGTAGCCGTCCTCGCGGTGATTGCCCTGATCGTCGGCATCGTCCTGCAGAACAATGCCGGAAAGGTTGCCGATTCCGGTGCCGTGCCGAAGGGCGGAAATGCGTCCGGCGGCATTACGCTCACCTCCGACACGACCGTTGCCGAGACCTCCGGGCTCACCGTGGACGTCACCAAGGCCGGCACTCGTCCGACCGCGGCGAAGCCGGACGCCCCGCGTGAGGCAGCGGCGGCCCCCAAGGGCGAGCCGATCAACATGCTCATCTATGTCGACGTCAATTGCGTGCACTGCGCCGACTTCGAGACCCAGTATGCCGACCAGATCGGCAACTGGCTGGCGGCCGGAGACGTTCAGGTCGAGTACCGCAACGTTGCCTTCCTGGATGCCGGGTCGCCGACCAACTTCTCTTCCCGCGGCGCCAACGCGCTTGCCTGCGTAGCGGACCAGGCCCCGGCCTCGTACCTGCCATTCGCCAAGGCCGTATTTGCCCACTACCCGCAGGGTGAAATGAAGAACGCGGAACTGGCCCAGCTGGCCGAGGACAACGGAGCGGATGTCGCCGACTGCATCAACGACGGAACCTTCCGCTCGTTCGTAAAGTTCACCGACGAAGCCGCCCGCGTGGATGCCATCGCCGGCACCCCGAGCGTGTTCATCCAAGGCAAGAAATGGGATCCGAACGCCGAGCCTGACTTGGTGGCAACGGTCAATGCGGCAATCGCCGCCAACAAGTAAGAATCCGGGCCCCGGGCCTTCCTGAGATTGGGTGGTTCGCCACAAAGTTGGCGAACCACCCAATCCAAGGTCTTGGGGCCACGGTCGACAACAGCCGGTTTCATCCAGCCGGGGAATGTCGGTTACGCTAGTTCCTGCACTCGGGTCATGAAAGCATGAACCGAGGCAGCGTGCCTCCTTAGCTCAGTTGGCCAGAGCATCGCTCTTGTAAAGCGAGGGTCGCCGGTTCGAATCCGGCAGGGGGCTCCACCGAAATCCCCGTGATTCAGCGGCAAAACCGCCCGGAATCACGGGGATTTCTTGTGCCACGGGTGTTTCGCCACTGCCGCGTACCGCTGCGGGTCCCAGATTTCCTGCTTGGCCTGCCGCCCCCACGCCCAAGATCTTTCAGACACGAAAGCAGAGCAACTATACCGAGCTGCTCTGGCGCGCTTCCCCTTGCAGGCGTTCGTTGGCACGGCGCATTTTGCGGGCTCGCGCCGCACTGCTCGCCTTGCCGTATGCCGTCAGTAGGCGGGGCACAATGACGTAGACAGCCATCGGGACCACGACCAGGGTCAGCACGAACGCACGCAGGATCGGATGCCAGGCCTCGGCGAACCAGCCCAAGGCGGTCATGCCGAGTGCGACCATCGGGAAGATCGCGCACCACGTGAGGGCTGCCCGCACATGCACCGAGGGGACACCGGGGTTGCGGTGGTGGTGTGCGTCGGTTTCGTCGGCGGCCAGCGCCTTGCCCTCGTGTTCCATGCCATCTCCGAAGATCGTGTCGAGGTTGCCTTGCAACGGCGAAGGAGACATCGAGACGCCGTCGCACCCGCGCGGGCAACGCCGTCAACCTTACAGCTTGGACAGGGAGCCGACATACTCGAGGGCCGACGCCGAGACCGTCCGTGCTCCAGTCACCCGGCCCGCTCCAGCCGGTCAGACGCGGGTAGAAACGCCCATTTCATCCAGTGCGTTTGACACCGCTTTGCGCCCGGTCTCGTCCAGGCCCTTGACCGGCCTCGGCAGGTTTCCCGGCTTCACCAATCCGAGATCCTCTGCCACTGCCGAGGCGACCCGGAAACTTCCATACCGTGCGATAAGCGCCCACAGGGGTTCCATCGCCGTTGATAGCGATCGCGCCCGTGCCGCGTTACCGGACGCCGCGGCACGCGTGATCGCCAGGCACTGCTCGGGCAGGATCCCCGCCATCACGCTGTACCAGGCATCGCATCCGGACAGAAGCCCGTTGGCGGCCGCACCGTCGCCGCTGATGCCGATGGTGACATGCCCTGGAACCAAGGCGCGCAATGCCGCGACACGTGCCGTCGCTTCCGCGGGATCGGCCGACACCGGCGGGATCTTGATCGACGCCACGGCCTTCAGCTGGGCGATCCGTCCGTGCAGTTCGTCGCTGAAATTCACGCGCGTGGTGCCGGGGTTGTCGTAGACAACCAGCGGCACCGACAGGTTCGCCGAAACGTCCTCGTAGAGGCCGAAGACCTCGTCGTCTGTCAGCGGCTGGTAGGTCATTGGTGCCAGCAGCACCGCGGCCGCCCCGGCGTTCTGGGCATCCTCCACGTTGCGCAACACCTGGCGGGTGCCCAGCGCCCCAACCCCGACGATCACCGGAACGCCGTCCGTCCGCTCAACGGCGATGGCAGCCACGCGGGCACGCTCGCTTCGCTCCAGATAGGCGTAACTTCCGGTGGATCCGAGCGCGCCGATCGAGTCGACGCCGGCGGAGACGAGCCGGCCGATGATGCCCTCGAACGCAGACTCGTCAATGCCGGTCTCGGTCAGCGGGGTCAGGGGAAAGGCGCTCAGGCCGGTGACCTTCATGTGGGTCCTTCCGCGGGGGAGAAGAGAAGCAGCGATACGTCGAAGCATATATCGATGTTGCCGGCCCCGCCCCGGCCCCGGGCCGCCGTTGGAAAGGCCGAGCACCGACGCTAGGCTGGGCCGCATGCGAGAGCGGACGCGGCGTCTGGCCGCCACGGGACTGGATTACCTGGCCATCCTGGCATGGATGACGATTCTTGGCGTGGCCTCCCTCGTCGTCTTCCTGGTGCGCGGGGAACTGCCCGACACCCTGGGAACCATTGGCCCGGTCGGCAGCCAACTGGTGTATTTCCTGCTGCTCACGTTCGTGGTCGGCATCTACCTGTACCGGACCGAAGCCGGCCCGCACCACGCGACCTGGGGCAAGAGGAGGATGGGGCTCGAGGTGACGGGAGCGGACGGTGCGGCGCCCAGCCGGGCGAAAATCCTGCTCAGAACGATCGTGAAGCTGCTGCCCTGGGAACTAGCCCACTTTTTTGTGTGGCAAATGATGTACGTGTACTACCGCGAGGGCTACGAATCCGAGCCTCCGCCGTGGATTTTTGTTGGACTCAATGCGGCGTCGGCCGCTGCACTGCTCTACGTCGTAATGGTGCTGGCCACCGGGCGCGGACCCCATGATGCGGCTGCGGGAACGACCGTGCGCTTGCGTGCGGCGGCCGCCACCTGAGAAAGACCTTAGGCCTCCACGGTCGATCCGCGCACCATGAGCGAACTTTCCAGCGTCACCTGCCGGGCTTCGAGTTCCTCGCCGCCGATGAGACGCAACAACTGCTCGGCGGCCCTGCGGCCCAGCAGCTCACCGGGCAGGTTGACGCTGGTCAGGCCGGGGGAGCTGGTGGTCGAGTAGGGCAGGTCGTCGAAGCCGGTCACGGCGAGTTCCCCGGGGATCGAGATGCCGGCGGCCCGGGCTTCCTGCAGCACTCCGTAGGCGTGGGTGTCCGTTGCACAGACCACCGCGCTCACCCCCAGTTTTTTCCACTGCGGCCAGGCCCCGGCGAAGGCGTTGGCTGCCAGGCCGACATTGATGGTCGCTGCGATCCGCGCTCCCTCGGGGACTTCCATGCCCAGGGTTCCGGCGGCCTCGAGGAAGGCGGCCCGGCGGACCTCAAAGGTGGTGGTTCCGGTGGTGCCGTCGATGTAGGCGACCTTCTTGTGCCCGGCGGCCGCAAGGTGCTCGGCCAGGAGCCGTCCGCCCTGGGCCACATCGAGGTTCACCGCCGGGACATCGGGCCCGAATCCCGGGGCATCAAGCAGCACCAGGGGGCCCGGGGCCGAGAGCTCCTCCAGGAACGACGGATCCGGCGCGTCAACGAGCAGACCGGCCGGGCGCAACCCCAGCAGCCGGCGCGTGTCATCGGCGCTTGGCAATTGCCCGGCATCCGTGACCGAGAGGAGCAGCTGGTAGTGGGAGCCCAGGGCGGCGCGGACCCCGGCAATGACCGTGGCAAAGAAGGGGTTGGAGATATCGGGGGCGACCATGATGACGGTGTTGCTCACGCCCCGGGCGAGCGAACTGCCGATGGAGTCCACCACGTATCCAAGCTCGCGTATGGCCTCGCGGACCTTCGCTTCGTTGCCGGGGGAGACCCGGCCGCTGGCCTTGCCGTTGGCAACCAGCGAAACCGTGGCGGTGGAGACCCCGGCGCGCTCCGCCACCATGGCGGCGGTGACCCGTCGCCGAGTGGGTGCCGTGGCGCGCGGCTTTTGGGTCGAATGCATGGCCTTTATCTTAGTCGAGGCCGGGCGCCGTGCCCGCTGTCCCGTCCCGGCCTCGTCGCCCCGCATTTCCCGCCGGGACCCGCGGAACGCCGGCACCGATCCCGCGCCCGCGGTGCCGGTCACCGGGCGAAGCGCCGTACGTGGCGGATTCCGATTCGGCCGTTCAACGTCAAGCGTTTGACTAGGGAGTTTTTGCCACTCAAGTTAAGCGTTTGACGCGGGGTGCCAAAAGGTGCCAGAATTCCGGGGAAACAGCATTCCCTTTCCGCGGGCGCGATCCGGCGGGAAGTTATCCCCGAAGATGTGGAGAAAACCATGGGCGCACCCCTCGCTTCAACCGAGCCGCGGAAGATCATCCTCGACTGCGATCCCGGGCACGACGACGCCGTTGCGATCCTGCTGGCACACGGCAGCCCCGCGATCGAACTGCTTGCCGTCACCACCGTGGTCGGCAACCAGACCCTGGCCAAGGTCACCAAGAACGCACTCGCGACCGGGACCATCGCCGGGATCACCGGGGTTCCCTTCGCCGCCGGCTGCGACCGCCCGCTGGTGCGCACCATCGAAAACGCGCCCGACATCCACGGCGAATCGGGCATGGATGGCCCGCTGCAGCCCGAATCCGCCATCGAGCTGGACCCCCGCCACGCCGTTGACCTGATCATCGACACGATCATGGCGCACGAGCCGGGCACCGTCACCCTGGTCCCCACCGGCGGCCTGACCAACATCGCCATGGCCGCTCGCAAGGAGCCGCGCATCGTCGAGCGCGTGAAGGAAGTCGTGCTGATGGGCGGCGGCTACCACGTGGGCAACTGGAGCGCCGTGGCCGAATTCAACATCATCATCGACCCCGAGGCCGCGCACATCGTCTTCAACGAGAAGTGGCCGGTGGTCATGGTCGGGCTCGACCTGACCCACCAGGCGCTTGCCACCGACGAGGTCGTCGCGCAGATCGAGGCCGTCGGCACCGGCCCGGCCAAGTTCGTGCGCGAACTCATGGACTTCTTCAAGGCAACCTACAAGGACGCCCAGGGCTTCGACTTCCCGCCGGTCCACGACCCCTGCGCCGTCGCGTACGTCATCGACCCGACCATCGTCACCACCCGCAAGGTGCCGGTGAACATCGAGCTGCAGGGCACCTTGACCCTGGGCATGACGGTGGCCGACTTCCGCGCCCCGGCCCCGGCCGACTGCCACACCTCCGTCGCCGTGGACCTTGACCACGAGCGCTTCTGGAACCTGGTGACCGACGCGCTGGTGCGCATCGGCGACGTCGAGCTCGCAAGCGCATGAGCACGCTGACCGAAAAGGCCACCGGCACCCGCGGCGGCGCCGCGGCGCTGACCGCCGCCCTGCTCACCGCCTGCGTGGCGTTCCAGCTCAACGCCTCCATGCTCAGCCCCGCGCTGGTGACCATGGGCGAGGAACTGGGCACCGACCAGGCGGCCATCGGCCTGTCCCAGACCTGGTTCTTCACCACGGCCGCGCTGTTCTCCCTCTTCCTGCCCCGACTTTCCGACGTGGTGGGCCGCAAGCGCATCCTCGTCATCATGATGCTGCTGACCGCCGTCGGCTCCGTGGTCGCGGCCCTGGCCCCGAACATCGGCTGGCTCTTCGCCGGACGCATCATCCAGGGCATCTCCGGGCCGACCGTCCCGCTCTGCCTGCTGATGCTGCGTTCGGCCGTGCCCAACCCGCGCCGCTACGGCACCCTCATGGGCCTGATCCTCGCCGTCAACGGCGGGGTCGCCGGCGTCGATTCCTTCCTCGGCGGCTACCTCGCCGAGAACCACGGCTTCCGCTCCATCTTCTGGTTCATGGTCGTCCTCGCCGTCCTGGCCGCAGCCGCGGTGGCACTGCTGACCCGCGAGTCCAAGCCGCAGGCGGGCACCAAGATGGACTGGCGCGGCGTGTTCTTCATCGTCGTTGCCGTCGGCGCCCTGCTGACCGCACTGAACGAGGCCGCCAAGCTGGTCGGCGGCATCGACCCAGCCACCGTGATCACCTCCGTCGTGCTGCTGGCCCTGGCCGCCGCCGCCTTCTACGGCTTCTGGGCCACCGAGAAGCGCGTGGCCGAGCCCATGGTGCAGCTCGAGCACCTGCGCCAGCGCGCCACCTGGGCGCCGCTGCTGACCACGGTGCTGACCATGACCGGCATCTTCGCGGTCATCAACGGCATCGTCCCGGCCTACGTGCAGGCGGCCGGCCCCGGCTTCGGCGTCGGTCCCACCCAGACCGCGCTGCTGATCCTCACCCCCTACGCGTTGCTGGGCTGGATCTTCGGACCCATCAGCGGACGCCTGGCCCCGGTGTGGGGCTACAACAAGGTGCTGCGCATCGGCATGGTCGGCTCGGTGGCCGCGCTGTTGGTCATCGTGTTCTTCGGCATGGATTCGCTTCCCATGATGGTTGCCGGCACCGCGCTGCTGGGCATCATGTACGCCGGCACCGCCAACATCATGCTCAACGGCCTGGGTGTGGTGCTCTCGCCCAAGGGCAACCCCGGCTTCCTGCCGGGCATGAACGCGGGCGCCTTCAACCTGGGTGCCGGGCTGAGCTTCCTGGTGCTCCCCGCGGTGCTCGTGGGAACATCGTCCCTGGGCGACCGCGCCTCCTACGTGACCGTGGTGGTGGTCGGCCTTCTCATCACCGTGGCCGCCTTCGCCGCGTCGCTGTTGATCCCCAAGCCCGTCGATGCAGAGGTGAAGTAGTTGGATACCCAAGCCCCGGACAACCAGGCCGGCAGGATCGTCGTGGTCGGCTCGCTGAACGCCGACCTGACCATCTACACCCGGCGACTGCCGGCCCCGGGGGAGACCCTGCACGGTGAGGGCTTCACCGTGAACCCCGGCGGCAAGAGCGCCAACCAGGCGGTTGCCGCCGGGAAGCTCGGCGGCAACGTGGCCCTGGTGGGCGCCGTGGGCCGGGACGCGAACGGAACCATGCTGCTCGAGTCCTGTGCCGCCGCAGGCGTCGACGTCACTCAGGTCCGCCGCGCCGAGGGCGTGGAGACCGGCGTCGCGGTGGTCACCGTGGATGCGCACGGGGAGAACAGCATCGTGATCTCCGCCGGCGCCAACGGGACCCTGTCCCCGGCCGACGTCGAGGCGGCAGCGGCCGCCTTCGAGGGCGCCGCGGTGCTCTGCCTGTGCCTGGAGGTCGGCATGGAGACCGTCGAGGAAGCGGCCCGGGCCGGCGCGGCCGCCGGCGCGAAGGTGCTGCTGAACCTTTCCCCGTACGCCCCGATCCCCGCCAGCCTGGCCCGGCTCTCCGACGTGCTGCTGGTCAACGCGCACGAGGCCTCGCAATTCCTTGACGGGGAACAGATCCCGGAACCCGATGCCGAGGCCTCGGTCTGGGAACCGGTCCTGGAGCACCTGGCGGCCCGCGGGCTGCCAAGCGCCGTGGTGACCCTGGGTGCCGAGGGCTCGGTGGTGCTGGACTCGACCGCCGAGGCGGGGAAGCGCATTGTCCGCATCTCCCCGACCCGGGTCGACGCGGTGGACACCACCGGCGCCGGCGACGCCTTCACCGGCGGGCTGGCCGCGCGCCTGGCCGCCGGGGACACCCTGGCCGATGCCGCGGCCTTCGCCTCGGTGGGAGCCGCACTTGCCGCCACCCGGAAGGGCACGCAGGCCGCCTACCCGGATGCCGCCGCGGTCAACGCCAGGCTCAACGCCTAGCCCCTTCCCTGCCCGTCCCCGATCCCCCGGGAAGGGCGGGACCCCCCGGCCGCGCCAGATCCCTCCCGGACCTTTCCCCGGGAGGGATCCGGCGTTAAGCCAAGTGGGCGCAGCATCCCGTTGCGCGTCCACTCGGGTGCACCTAGGCTCAGGGTGAGGGCGCACCACCAGGTGTCCCGGACCGCGGAACCGCACAGCCCGTGAAGAACCCAGCCCATGCCATTCGGCCCGCTCAAGAGGTGGCTCGACGCCAAGAGAAGCGACGACTACATGTACATGACCCGGCCCCGGGCCCGGGCCGCGCTCCGGGAGTTCCTTGACGAACGCCCACCGGCCCTGCGCCGGCTGGAGGAACTGATGACGGTTGACGGCCAGGATCCGGCCGTTGTCCTGGACGGCACCCCGGAGAGCCTGGTTCCGCTGTGGGGCTGGATGCTTTCGAGGTTCACCGCCCGCGAAGCCGCCGGCGCCACCGACCCCGCCTCCGTGGCCAGGGCGGCCTGGCCGTCGTGGGAACGCCATACCAGGGAGGTGGAGCAGACCCTGTCCATTCAGTCGCTGACGCTTCTGGACGGGCTGGTGTCCTACCTTGCCCAGGTGGTGCTGGCCCGCGCGCCGTTGGCACGGTGGGAGATCGCGCACGACAGCCACAAGCGCTACCACCTGGAGAACCACCCGGTGCTGGTCAGCGGGACGGGCAAGAACCACAACTTCCTCCCCGGTCTCCCGGTGGTCCTCGTGGTCAGGATCTTCCACGGGCTTGATGAGCCGCAGGACGACAGCATGGCCCAGTACGCGCGCAGGCTCATCGAGCAGCTGAACCGGGACGAGGAGAGCGACGACGAGCTCGCCGAGCCGGAGCCGCCCTACGAGGTCGAGGACGTCCGCGGCGAGGAGGGGGACTACGACTTCGAGATCGGCCTGGGCGAGGAAATCGCCCACGAACGCTCGCGCGCGGTCGACAGGATGGTCCGCAAGTTGGGCCGAGCGGACGGGGTCAAGGAGGCATTCCGGGAGGACCGGGAGATCATCCTGGTGCGGGCTCCGTCGTGGAGCCTCGACGCGCTGGAGGAATGGCTTTCCCGGCACCTCTGAGGTTCGGCGGCCATCGGTGTTCCCTTTTTTCCGTTCCGTTCAGCGAAGCGGTGCTGCCACGTCGACGAGGGTGATCGTGTCGCGCCCGCGCACGCCCTGGAAGCTGTACTCGCCCCAGCGGACAGACTGCGCCTGCTCGTGCTCGACGGCGCTCCAGTCCCAGCCGAGCACGGCGGGGGAGTCGGCGCCGCATTGCGGCGGGAAGGACTCCATGACGGTCGTGCAGTAAACAGGACCGGTCCCGCCATCCAGCACCGTGCCGGCGAAGGACCGTTCGGGCGCGGGTGACAGCGCGATGAGCAGCGCGAGGACCGCGAGCACCAGCGCAACCGGTGTCATCACGTAGCGCTCCGGCCTGGATCGGGAGATCGCATTCATCACCACCCCGAGGGCAAGGTACCCGAACACGACCCAGCTGCCCACGCGGGAGAGGCCTTCCGGAAACATGTCGAGAATTCCTGCCCGGTGCAGGGCAAGCACCGCGATGAACCCGTAGACCAGGATGGAGAACGCCGAGGCGATCCGGTAGCCGGTCGGCAGGATGCCGGGATGTTGCCCGCCCCACGCGAACCGACCCCACGGCGCCCCACACGCCAAGGCAAGCTGGAAGATGGCCAACAGGGCCAGCACTGCGACGAAGACGACGGCGACGGTCATGGACGGAAGCCTACTATGTGCCCTGGAACGGGCAAGGGGGCGGCTTCCCGCCTTTTTGGGGTCCAGAGTTGAACCTCCGCGTTGGACCACGCGGATTCCACGTGCCAGCCGATTTGTCCATTTAGTACTATCATGCGATGGTTAAAGGTCCCCTGGAGATTTGCCAGAAGAGCGTGAGCAGCGGAATTTTCCGCACGGCCGCTCGTATAGCAGTGCAAACACTTGGGCGGAACGGACAGTTGGGCCGGGATGAATTTGTCAGGGCCGGATGCAGCGCTGAAGGTAGCGACAGCAAATCCCCCGTACCCACGCTCTGCAGCCTGAACCGAAAGCGGGCCGCGCGATCCGATGAAGCACGCCTGCCAGAAATCTTTGCTGACGGGCCCCTGCACATCGCTTCGGATGTCGATTGCACGTTGGAGTTGGCCGGTCAATGGACCGGCGGATCAACGAGGATTGTTCGAAATTCGGCAGGCACCTCCCTCGACGTGGAGGGCCTGCAATAGCACCACTCGGAATGTGCCAACTGTTCGACGCCTCCCGGCGTCGAACACGGCGCTCCCGGCGGTGAACGACGCTGGGCATGCCCCGTCGAATTGCCGCACAGTCACGAAAGGACGGATCAGAATGACACCAGGTCACGAAGCACTCATCATCACCGCCATCGCGATGATCGGCCTACTCAGCGTGCTGACCTTTGCCATGGTCTCGCGCTACCGCAAGGCCCACAACAGGCACGCGGAACCAAGCGCCGAAAAAGCCGCATAGGAATTTAGATGGCACGGGAATGAACGGCCCGGGCCACTGAACAAGAAGAACGGGTGTGCCGGCCATGGATGTGGCAAGCGCACCCGTTTTTCGTGTTTCCGGCGGTCCTTCATCCATCCCTGCAAGGCAACCGATTCCCTCGATGCCTGTTGCCAGTCACCGCAAATACGGGCCGCCTCACCGAGTCGACCGGCGGTTACCTGCATCGAAGGCGCAAAGTGGCCCAAATGTGACGCGATCAGGGACTAAAGTGGCGCGAATGACACGAGGCAACGTGTGTCACACATCTTTAGGAAGGGCAGCCGTGCACGAGCGGATCCAATACTCCAAGTTCCTTGACCTTCGAATGACGGCCGAACAGGCCGCGGCCATGGTCAAGCCAGGCATGACGGTGGCAATGAGTGGCTTCACGGGCGCCGGCTACCCCAAGGCCGTCCCCGGCGCACTCGCCGCCCTCATGGAGCAGGAGCAGGCCGCCGGAAATCCGTTCAAGATCAACGTGCTCACCGGCGCCTCCACCGCCCCGGAGCTCGACGGGGTGCTGGCCCGGGCCGGGGGCATGGATCTGCGCCTGCCCTACATGTCGGATCCTGAGCTGCGCCGGCGCATCAACGCCGGCGAGATGGAATACATGGACATCCACCTCTCCCACGTGGCCCAGCACGCCTGGTTCGGCTTCTACGGCAAGATCGACCTGGCGATCATCGAGGTCGTGGGCATCAAGGAGGACGGCAGCCTGATCCCGTCCTCGTCGGTGGGCAACAACAAGACCTGGCTGGACATGGCCGACAAGGTCATCATCGAGGTCAACACCCAGCAGTCCGCCGCCATGGAGGGCATGCACGACATCTACTACGGCACCGCGCTGCCGCCGCGCCGCTTGCCCATCGAGATGACCACCGCCGACCAGCGCATCGGCGAGCCCTACCTGCGCGTGGACCCGGCCAAGATCGTTGCCGTGGTGGAAACCAACGCTCCCGACCGGCTGAGCCCCTTTGCCCCTGTCGATGCGACCAGCACGCAGATCGCCGACCACCTGCTGGACTTCCTTGACCACGAGATCCGGGCAGGCCGCCTCACCGACAAGCTCCTGCCGCTGCAATCTGGCGTGGGAAACATCGCCAACGCGGTGCTCGCCGGCCTGGCCCGCGGCGGTTACAAGGGCCTGCAGGCCTACACCGAGGTCATCCAGGACGGCATGCTGTCCCTGCTCAAGGACGGGACCCTGGGATTCGCCTCTGCGACCTCCTTCTCGCTCTCGTCCGACGGCATCGACGAGTTCAATGCGCACGTGGACTTCTACCGCGAGCGGATCCTGCTGCGCCCGCAGGAAATCTCCAACCACCCCGAGCTGGTGCGCCGGCTGGGGTGCATCGCGCTGAACGGGATGATCGAGGCCGACATCTACGGCAACGTGAACTCCACGAACGTGGTCGGCTCGCACGTCATGAACGGCATCGGCGGCTCCGGCGACTTCGCCCGCAACGGCTACCTTTCGGTGTTCATGTCCCCGTCCACCGCCAAGGGCGGAAAGATCTCCGGCATCGTGCCGATGGCCAGCCACGTCGACCACACCGAGCACGACACCATGATCCTGATTACCGAGCAGGGTCTGGCCGATTTGCGCGGGCTCTCGCCCAAGCAACGCGCCCAGGTGGTCATCGACAACTGCGCCGCACCGGAGTACCGCCCGATGCTGCAGGACTACTTCGACCGGGCAAAGGTTTCCAGCTACGGCAAGCACACCCCGCACCTGCTGGGCGAGGCACTGTCCTGGCACCAGCGCTACATCGACAACGGGGACATGCGTCCGGCCAGCTAAGGACCCGGAACCGGCAACGCCGGGAGCCCGTTTCGCACGCCTTCACGGCTTGGGCGAAGCGGGCTCCCGGCGTTTTGCCGGACCTTGACAGTCCTCGATGGATTTAGGCCGGAACTGCGCTGTCCTGGTCCGTCCCGAACTCCACCGGGCGCGCCCGGTGAATGCCGTGCGGAAGCACGGTGTTCGGCTGGGCCGGGACCAGCGGAGCCAGACCCATGCCGGTGCGGTACCAGGAGGATTCCGTGGACACCCAGATGGTCATGGGAAGCCCGGTGAAGTAGCCGGTGTATTCGCGTTCGCGCGTCCACCGCGGCGATCGCTCGTAGTAACCCCACGAGGCCTGGTTGCGGTTGTCGATCACCGTGACCGGGGTCCCGCCCATGGACAGGGCGTAGGTTAGCCGCGCCTCGGCCATGTACTGGCGGATGCCCAGGCGGCGGTAGGCGGGGTGCACGAACATGCCACCGAGCTCCATGGGGCGCGGCGCCTCGGTGGGTGCCGTGACGGCGTTGTGGACGATTCCCATGCCCACCCGGGTTCCCTCGTGCAACGCGGTGACAACGAACAAGGCATGGTCCATGCGCTCGTGCCAGCGGGCGTCGGGGTTCAGGGTGAGCGCGGACAGGGCATCGCGTTCGATGCCGGTGGGCGCGGAGTAAGACAGGGAATACTCAATGTTGGGAAGCACTGGGAGCGGTCCTCTAAGCAAAAAGAGAGCGAACAAAAGAAGTGGTTCCCGGAATTACGCCGGGCCGGTTCTTTGGCCGGTAGGGGACCGCTGCCGGCGGTTCCCGGCAGCTTCCTTGTAGGGCCCAGTTTGGGCGTCGAAGAATTCGACAGTGAAATTATTACCCGCCGAAAGCCCTGTTGTAAACACGGCTTTGGGGCGACTCGCCGTCCGCGTCGAAAGCTCCGTCGCGAGGCACTGTCCCGGACCCCGAAAATCCCCGGAATATCAAGGGTTTTGATGACATTGCAGGACCGCGGATTCACCAACAATTCACCCGTGGCTTTTGCGTCCGGGCGTGGCCCCGGCAGCGAGCGATCGGCGCTGCGGCAGCGCGGGCCTGCGTAGGCCGGAACGCGGAAACATCTCGCGCCGATTTGGCGTGCACCGAGGTGCTCGGCTAATCTTGCTAGGTACTCCCTTGGGAGTGGCAGCACGGTTCTTTAGCTCAGTTGGTTAGAGCGCTCGCTTCACACGCGAGAGGTCAGCAGTTCGAGTCTGCTAAGAACCACCAACAGAAAGGAACCCCGGATATCCGGGGGTTCCTTTCGTTGTTAGTGGCGGCTTCCGCCGCAATGGCGGGCCCCGGCCTACTTTGCGTCGAGCATCTCCAGGACCAGGGGCTTGACCTTGGTGCCGAGCAATTCAATGCTGCGCATCATGGTCTCATGCGGCAGCGAGCCGGCCGAATACTTGATGTCGGCGCGTGAGAGCCCGAGACCGCTCGCAAAGTGGGCGATCTTCCTGGCCACGGTCTCCGGGCTGCCGGCCAGCAGCGAGCCCTCGGGACCGGCCGAGGCCTCGAAGCGCATGCGGCTGGCCGGCGGCCAGCCACGCTCGGCGCCCAGCCGGTCCATGGTGGTCTTGTAGTGCGGCCACAACAGGTCAAGCGCCTCCTGGTCGCTGTCGGCAACCAATCCGTGGAAGTGCGCACCGATGCGCTGGGGCCGGTGCCCGAACTCCTCCAGCGAGCGCTTGTACAGCCGGGTCAGCGGCTCGAAGGCCATCGGCTGCCCACCGATGATGGCCAGGAACAGCGGCAGGCCGTGCCGTGCCGCGCGCACCACCGATTCGGGGCTGCCGCCAACACCAACCCAGGCATCCAGGGTGCCGTTTTCAATCGGCGGGTAGACCGCCTGGTTCCGCAGTGCGGAGCGGGTCTGGCCGGACCAGCTCACGGGCTCGCCCTTGCGCAGCTTGGCGAAGAGCGCGAGCTTCTCCTCGAAGAGCAGCTCGTAGTCGGAGAGCTCGTAGCCAAAAAGCGGGAACGACTCGATGAAGGAGCCGCGCCCCAGGATGACTTCGGCGCGGCCGTTGGACAGGCCGTCGACAGTTGCGAAGCGCTCGTAGACGCGCACCGGGTCATCTGAGCTCAACACCGTCACAGCGGAGCCCAGCTTGATCTTCTCGGTCACCGAGGCAATGGCGCCCAGGACCACCTCGGGCGCGGAGACCGAGTAGTCGTCGCGGTGGTGTTCGCCCACCCCAAAGAAATCCAGTCCCGCGGCCTCGGCGGCCCTGGCCTCGGCGACCACGTTGCGAAGGACCTGGGCTGGGTGCAGCGGCTGGCCGCTGGCGTCGTTGGTGATGTCGCCGAAGGTCTCGATGCCGATCTCAAATTGCTGGGTGTTCGGGGTGGATTCACTCATGGTTTCCCGTCGCTCTCCTGTCGAAAGTTATATGCGTTTGCATTCATTATGGCTCAACTCCGGGAATGGCGCGGATATTCCCGGGGCAGGTGCGGGCAATGTGTCCAAACAGTCAAATGTGAGTTGTGCGGTCCGTGGATCAATGCACCATAAAGCGGCGGTATGGTGGTGGAAACAAGCGCAATCGACAGGAGGAAGCGTGTCTTCAGGTAAGGGGCCGGACACCGCCGCCCCGGCATCCCCGGGCGAGGATCCCAACCCGCAGGTCTCGAGCATTCGCCGCGTCCAAGCGCGGGAAATGGTCCACATCACCCAGGCCCTGAAGGACGCTGCCGCGCACGCGCAAAACGCCCCGAAGTTCCCCGCCATCGACGCGCCCGCCGCCGGCACGCCGGTTGTCGAACCGACGCCCACGAAACCCGTCGCCAAGCAAGAAGCTAAGCCCTCGGGTCGTCCGGCCGGCAAGCGACCAAGCGGCACCAAGCCGCCCAAGGCGCCGAAACCGGCCAAGCCCGCCAAGCGGCCCCGGCCCACCACCCTGGCCCAGGACGCCATCAACGCGAAGACCGGGCAGGTAGGCATCACGTCCAGCGGCGCGCCGGCCCTGCCGCCGCGCGCCAACCCCACCGCCAAGCGCATGATCTCGCGCTGGCTGGCCTCCGACACCCCGCCCACCCAGGCGTTCAACATCGTCGAGCGGCTCAAGGGGACCCCCTATGCCAACCCGAAGGTGAACGCTGCGCAGGATGCCTCGGCGCGCAAGACCCTGGAATTCGCACTCGACCTTGCCGAAACCATGTTCCGCTACGGTGCCGGTGCCCTGGAAGTGGAAACCAGTGTCATTGCCGTGACGGCCGCCCTCGGGCTGAGCTACACGGACGTGGACATCACCAACCAGTCGATCCACCTGAACTTCGCCCCGCCGGAGGGCGAGTCGTTTTCCATGCTGCGCGTGGTGCGGTCCTGGACCAACAACTTTGCCGGACTGGCGGAGGTCCACCGGCTGGTTTCCGACATCGTCTCCGGCGGCGTGACCCGGCAGCAGTCGGTGGACAGGTTGCGGGAGATCTCGCGTCGGCCCAAGCCCTTCCCGCGCTGGATGATCGCCTCGGCCTCCGGCGCCTTTGCCGCCCTCTTCGTGATCTTCATCGGCGGATCCCTGCCCGGGGCCGTCCTGGCTTTCGTCTCATCCCTGGCGGTCGGACAGATCATCAAGCACGCCGCACGCTGGCGGGTGCCGGAGTTCTTCTCGGTTGCCACCGCGAGCTTCGCCGTCACGGCCATTGCGGTGCTCTTCCACGCCCTGAACGCGCCCATGGACCCGGCGCTGGTAGTGGCAGGCGGCATCCTGCTGCTGTTGCCCTCGGCCAGGTTTGTCTCAGCCCTGCAAGATGCGATCAACGGGTTCCCTGTCACCGCGGCCGGACGGTTCTTCTCCGCCGCGCTGACGTATGCCGCGATCCTGACCGGCATCATGACGGCATTGGTGGGAGGCGAGCTGCTCGGCGCCCCGGAACTGGACGTGCGGGTCATCGACACGATTTCCTATCCCGGCTGGCTGCTGGCGGCCCTGGTGGTGGCGGCTGTCATCATGGGCGCGATCACCGAACAATCGGAGCCCAAGCTCCTGCTGCCCACCGGCGGAATCGCCCTGCTGGGCTACCTGATCCTGCTGGGCATCCAGGCACTGGGAGTGGGCGACAGGGCCGCGCCCGCGGTCGCGGCGACCTTCGTCGGCCTGGCCGGGCGCTGGGTGGCCTACAAGATGGGGGCCCCGCAGCTGGTGCTCGCCGCCCCCGCCATCGTGTTCCTGCTGCCCGGGCTGATGATCTTCCGGTCCATGTACGGGATCGTCTTCGAGATCGACGACATGAACTCGGCCATCGTGCAGATGTTCACCGCGTTCACCATCATGATGGCGATTGCCGGGGGCGTGGTCTTCGGCGACACCATCGCCCGCCCGCTGATCGGCGCCGAGGTGCTGGCCGAGCGCCGCAACATCCGCCGCCGCTAGGCCCTGGGCACCGCCAGCGGAAGCGCCCAGTCGATGGGGGCGCCGCCGGCCGCCACCAGCAATTCGTTGGCACGGGTAAAGGGCCTGGAGCCGAAGAAACCGTGCCGCGCCGAAAGCGGTGAGGGGTGGGCGGAGGCAATGATCGGGATTGGGCCCAGCGCCGGTGCCAGCGCCTGGGCGTCCTTTCCCCACAGGATCGCCGCCAGCGGGCCCCCGCGCGCGGCCAGGGCGGACATGGCGGCGTCGGTGACTGCCTCCCAGCCCAGCTTCCGGTGCGACCCCGCGGCGCCTGCACCCACCGTCAACACCCGGTTCAGCAGCACCACGCCCTGGTCGGCCCATGCGGAGAGGTCCCCGTGGGCCGGGATCGGCGCCCCGGTGTCCTCGTGCAGCTCAAGGTAGATGTTCCTCAGGCTGCGCGGCAGCGGGCGGACCTGCGGCAGCGCGGAAAAGCTCAGCCCCATGGAATGCCCCGGCGTGGGGTAGGGGTCCTGCCCCATGATCAGCACCCGGGCCTCGGACAGCGGGCGGCTGAAGGCCCGCAGGATGTCCGGGGGCGCAGGGAGGATGCGCTCGCCGGAGGAGCGCCTGCGCTCCAGCTCCCGCGCCAGGGACACCAGGTTGCCTTCCACCGGCGCCAGCGCCTCGGCCCAGTCGGCAGCCACGTAGCCGCCCGCCACGGCCGCGGCGAGCCCGTGGCCGAAGGGGAAGGCGGTGGTGTCGGGTGTCGGCTCGGGGAGCTCGAAGAGGGGCGTTTCGCGGGTGTCCATGACATACATTGTGGGCAGATGCCCAGCCGGATGGGCAAACGGTTTGCGGGGGCGACACGTTAGAATAGTTACAGTTGGGGCAGATTGCCCGGTAGTTCGCCGTGAACCGGGGAACCGGATTGTTGAGGGAAGTGCAATGTCATCCGAGGCACTTGGGCTGGAGTTCGAGCTTGACGAATCCAGCGGTCTGGACGAGCGTTCCCAGCGGATTCTCGCGCTGGAACGCCAGTGGTGGAAGTACGCCGGAGCCAAGGAGCAAGCCATCTCGGAGCTGTTTTCCATCTCCCCGACCAACTACTACCAATTGCTGAACACGCTCATCGACACGGACGCGGCACTGGCCCATGACCCCATGCTGGTCAAGCGATTGCGTAGACTACGAACGACGAGGCATCGCGCTCGGTCGGCGAAACGGCTCGGATCCGAGGCATGATTGCAACGCACGTCTGGCGTTTCGGGGCCAGGCCGCACTTGTATTCCTGCACCCGCGCATGCCCACATTGCAAGCCACATCACCGAGGACGGGCATGACCAACTATCCGCGCGATGAATTTGATCGCGTCCCAGAGTTCAGCAACCGTAGCGGATCGCACCGCGAAAACGGCTGGGCTGCCGCCGCATCCGTGGGCGGGGCCCGATCCGGCTTGCGTTGGCTGATGGTTTTCGGGGCAATTGCCCTGGTCGTGGGACTCTTCTCCTTCATGGTCCTGCCCAAGTTCACGGGCACCCCAACCGATCCGGCATCCGTTGCCGCCAGCTCCTCGGGCGCGCAGGAGGCCACGGCGTCTTCCGAGGCAGCGGAATCGCCTTCCGAGTCCGAATCGCCGTCCGAGGCCAGCGAAACGCCTGCCGAAAGCGAATCGGCCGAGCCCACCGAAGCCAGCTCCTCCGCCGAGTCCAGCGAAAGCCCCCTGCCGGAAGACGCTGACACCTCCATGGCCATGGGCGTCTACAACGGCGCGAAGGTCGGCGGCCTTGCCGGCAAGGCGCGTACCGAGCTGCAGAACGCCGGGTTCAGCAACGTCGCGGCTTCCAACTGGACCAAGAAGGTCACCTACTCCACGGTCTACTACCGCTCAGAGACCCACCGGGCCACCGCGGAGGCCGCGGCCGCGGAATTGGACATCACCTCGGTCATGCAGAGCGCAAACATCCCGGGCAATATCGCCATCGTGCTGGGAAGCAACTTCCGCTAGGGAGCGCAGCGCCGCAATACGCTTACGGCAAAGACCCACAGCTTGCACTCCGAGTGGTTGAGTGCCAAGATTTGTATTAGCACTCGCATGCCCCGACTGCTAATTCGATCGAAGATTCGACCGACTACGTGCGGCTTCGGGGCGGTGTTTGAGTGAGTCCTTGACCAGGGCAGCGAGAAGCTTTTGCGATCGTCCCATGACATCGTGGATTCTTCGTCCGTCGCGGGCGTTGCCTCAGGTCGTAGATACGCATGAACGTCCCGAAAGGACATAAGCCGCTATGGCCAAAATCATTGCATTTGATGAGGAAGCACGCCGCGGCCTTGAGCGCGGCCTGAACATCCTGGCTGACGCCGTCAAGGTCACCCTTGGCCCGCGTGGACGCAACGTCGTCCTGGAAAAGAAGTGGGGCGCCCCCACGATCACCAACGACGGTGTCTCCATTGCCAAGGAGATCGAGCTCGAGGATCCGTACGAGAAGATCGGTGCGGAACTCGTCAAGGAAGTTGCCAAGAAGACCGACGACGTCGCAGGCGACGGCACCACCACCGCCACCGTCCTGGCACAGGCATTGGTCAAGGAAGGCCTGCGCAACGTTGCCGCCGGCGCCGACCCGCTGTCCCTGAAGCGCGGCATCGAGAAGGCCGTCGAGGCCGTCACCGTTGAGCTCCTGGCCTCCGCCAAGGAAATCGAAACCAAGGAAGAGATCGCCGCCACCGCATCGATCTCCGCCGGCGACAACGAAATCGGCGCCCTGATCGCCGAGGCACTGGACAAGGTCGGCAAGGAAGGTGTCATCACCGTCGAGGAGTCGAACACCTTCGGCCTCGAGCTTGAGCTCACCGAGGGCATGCGCTTCGACAAGGGCTACATCTCGGCCTACTTCGTCACCGACAACGAGCGCCAGGAAACGGTCCTTGAGGATCCGTACATCCTGATCGTCAACTCGAAGATCACCAACGTCAAGGACATGGTTTCGATCCTTGAGAAGGTCATGCAGTCCAACAAGCCGCTGCTGATCATCGCCGAGGACATCGAGGGCGAAGCCCTTGCCACCCTGATCGTGAACAAGATCCGTGGCCTGTTCAAGTCCGTCGCCGTCAAGGCACCGGGCTTCGGCGACCGCCGCAAGGCCATGCTGGCCGACATCGCCATCCTCACCGGTGGCCAGGTCATCTCCGAGGAAATCGGCCTGAAGCTCGAAAACGCCACCATCGACCTGCTGGGCTCCGCCCGCAAGGTCGTTGTCACCAAGGACGAGACCACCATCGTCGAGGGTGCCGGCGACGCCGAGGAGATCGCCGGTCGCGTGAACCAGATTCGCGCCGAGATCGAGAACTCCGATTCGGACTACGACCGCGAGAAGCTGCAGGAACGCCTGGCCAAGCTGGCCGGCGGCGTTGCAGTCATCAAGGCCGGTGCCGCTACCGAGGTCGAGCTCAAGGAACGCAAGCACCGCATCGAAGATGCAGTGCGCAACGCCAAGGCCGCCGTCGAGGAAGGCATCGTCGCCGGTGGCGGCGTGGCCCTCATCCAGGCCGGCGCTGCTGCATTCGCCAAGCTGGAACTCGTTGGCGACGAGGCAACCGGTGCGAACATCGTTCGCGTTGCCATCGAAGCTCCGCTGAAGCAGATCGCCTTCAACGCCGGCATGGAGCCGGGCGTTGTCGCCGACAAGGTCAAGAGCCTGCCTGCAGGTCACGGCCTGAACGCAGCCACCGGCGTGTACGAGGACCTCCTCGCCGCCGGCGTGAACGACCCGGTAAAGGTTACGCGCTCTGCCCTGCAGAACGCCGCTTCCATCGCCGGCCTGTTCCTGACCACCGAAGCCGTTGTCGCTGACAAGCCGGTTCCGGCAGGCGCAGCAGCACCGGGTGGCGACGACATGGGTGGCATGGGCGGCATGGGCGGATTCTAATCCCCCCTGCCTACCGCGCCTGCCTGCGTTAGCAGCATCTGGCTAATACCGTGAGCCGCTTTCCCGCGGTGCACCGTTCCTCCCCACGGGAGGACGGTACACCGCCCGGGAAGGCGGCTTGCCGCTTTAACAAGGAAGCGACGGGAAAACGGACGCCGCGGAAAAGCCCCGCTCCCGGTGCACGGCGCGCCGGAATAGGATGGGGCCATGCCGGAAATCCAAGAGCCGCTGGCCGGCGGGAATGCCGCGGGGGAAGTACTGCGCATCGGCATGACCGTGCGCAAGCCCTGGCTTGAAAGCACGCCCTCGGTACAGAGGTTCATGGCCCACCTCCGCGAGCAGGGTCTCACCGACGTCCCGCTGCCTTTGGGCAAGGACGCCCAGGGCCGGCAGGTTACGGAATTTGCCCCCGGGACACCGGCGCCTCATGACAGGCCCCTGCCGTTGGAGGTCCTGGAGGAGGTCGGGCGCCGGATCCGCCGGATCCACGACACCGCCGAAAGCTTCGAACGGAACCCGGACGATTCCTGGTCCACCGTGATCCCGGTTCCCCACGCGAACCTGATCTGCCACAACGACCTCGCCCCGTGGAACCTGGTTGCCGGGGAGCGCCTGGCCTTCATCGACTGGGACGGCGCGGGTCCGAGTACCCGGCTTTGGGATCTGGCCTATGCGGCACAGTCGTTTGCCTTCCTCGTCGCCGGTGAGGATCCGGGGAGGGCGGCGGCGCGACTGCGGGTGCTTGTTCTCGACGGCTACCGGGCCGACGCCGATCTGCGCGCCCGATTGCCCGGTGCCCTGGGGGAGCGCACCATGGCCATGTACGATTTCCTCCACGAGGCCCACCGCAGGGACATTCGGCCGTGGGCCGGAATGTTCGTCGACGGGCATGGCCGCCATTGGGCGGGTGCCGCGCGGTTCGTGCGGGAAAACGAACCGCTCTGGGCGTCAACGCTTGGGGGAAACGGGGCCGGGCAGCGACCGCGGACTACTGCGCCGGGGCGTCAAGTTCCCTGAGCTCGGCCGACAGGTTGGCCCGCGCCGCATCTTCCCAGAGCGCCCGCCCTCGTTCGCTGGAGAACAGGGAACCGCCGTCGAGCAGCCCGCGCAGGATGGCGGAGCGCCCGCGGGCAAAGTCGGCGTCGGGCACGTGGGCGTATTCGCGGCGGACCGCGGCGGTGTACCGCCTGTAGGCAGCGGGGGGCCGGGCCAGGACCTCCAGGTCCGCATCGCAGAGCAGGGCACCGGCAGCATCGCCGGGTTCGGGCTTGTGCGTCTTGGTGAGCAGGACGAGGCGCCTGACCTCGCCCGCCACGGGAGCGGCGATGCCGTGGCCGGGCAGGAGCGCTGTGGCCAGCGCCGCCGAATCCTCTTCATCCGTTGCCGCGCCGCGATACACGGCATCGTGGAACCACGCCGCCAGGTATACCGGCAGGTGCGCCCCTCCGGCCGCCGTCCCGCCGGTCAGGGTGTCCAGGGCCGTCAACACCGCCAGCAGGTGCGCCCGGTCGTGGTAGACGCGCTGCTCTTGGCTCCAACATTCCAGCAGCTCACGGCCCAGCTCCGGGGCACCGAGCCCCAGAGCGTCCCAGCGGGCGAGCAACACCGTGTCCAGGCGTTCGGGCCGTTCCCTGGCGCGCACCCGCAGCCCCGAGGCTATGAGCCGGCGCACCAGCTCGGTGGCGGGGAGCGGGACGGCGCCAGCCGCGACCAGATCGTCGTGGCGCTTTTGCGGCACGTCGTAGTGGTCCCGGTCGAAGGCGCGCTCGGGCAGGCCCTGGTCCCGGGCAAAGTCGTGCAATTCTTCAAGCGATGCATCGGAGACCAGATGCGAGAAGAACGTTCCGTGGGCCGGCCAGGACGGGGGATCAATGAGGATGGACACGTCCCCAGACTAATACGCGCGTGCATCGCGCCCCGGCGACTGGCCGCCCCAGGAGGTCAGTACGTGAAGAGGGACGCGTTGGCGGCCTCGGCCTCGTCGTATTGCACCGAGGCCCGGTTCAGTGCGGTTCCGATGGAGGCCAGCGACTCCTCCACCCGTGCCTGGGTGTTGCGCCAGTCGGCCACCACGGACTGGAAATTGGCCGAGGCCGCTCCTTGCCAGGTGCCCTGCAGGTCCTGCAGCGAGGAGGTCAACGAGTTCACCTCCGCCCGGACGCGCTCGATGGTGGCATGCAGGTTCATGGACCGGGCCTGCATTTCGTTGGTGTTGGCGGCAAAGGTGCTCATGATGGGCTTCACTCCCGTGCAATGGCGAATTGGCACCGGTCCGCGGGCGACAATCCCGCACAGGGCCCGGAGGGAAGCGCGCTTTGGTTGGATGCGTGCCTCCGTTTTCAGGCTAGGGCACGCACCCCGCCGCGGTCCGGGGGCCGCAACGGGGTGTGGACAACGCCAGGCGGAGGATCAGTCCTCGTCCTCGTCCGGCTCGTCCTCGGGCTTGACGTAGGGCAGGTGGATCGACAGGGTGGCCCCGCCGCCCGGGGTGTCGCTGAGCCGGATGGAACCGTCATGCTGCGCGGCGATCGCCGCGACGATGGCCAGCCCCAGCCCGGTCCCGCCGGTCTCGCGCTGCCGCGAGGAATCGGCGCGGTAGAACCGCTCGAACACCCGCCCCGCGTCCTCCTCGGAAATGCCCGGGCCGTGGTCGCGGATTTCCAGCACCGCGTCGGACCTCCCGTCGATCACGGGCTTGACGCCGACGGCGATCTCGATGTCGCTGCCCTCGGGGGTGTATCGCAGTGCGTTGGTCATCAGGTTGGCCACGACCTGCCGCAGCCTGGCCTCGTCCCCGGAAGTGGGTGCAGGCTGCGGGGCCCCGCCGTCCAGGCCGATCAGGCGGACCTTGCGGTCCACGGCATTGACCCGGGTGTCCTCGGCTGCGTCCCCGGCCAGCAGGAGCAGGTCGATGGGCTTGCGCTCCAGCGGGCGCTGCTCGTCCAGCCTCGCCAGGGTCAGCAGGTCCTCCACCAGCTGGGCCATGCGCTTGGACTCGGCCTCGATGCGCCCCATCGCGGTGCGCAGCATCTCCGGGTCGTTGAGCCCGCCCTGCCGGTAGAACTCGGAATACCCCTGGATGGTCACCAGCGGGGTGCGCAGCTCGTGGGAAGCGTCCTGGATGAAGCGGCGCATCTTGCGCTCCGAGGCCGCCCGCCCGCGGAAGGCGTGCTCGATGTGCGCCAGCATCGCGTTCAGCGAGCGCGAGAGCCGCCCGACCTCGGTTTCCGGCGGGTAGTCCTCCACGCGGCGGGAGAGGTCCCCGGCGGCAATGGCCGCCGCAGTGCGTTCGACGCGCAGCAGCGGCAGCAGCGCCCGGGTGGTGATTCCGTAGGCGATCATCGACATCAGCAACGTGGCAAGCATGCCGGTGGACATCACCAGCATCGTGGCCTTGGTGACGGTGTCCTGCACCGAGGTCATCGGCAGCGCATAGATCAAGTCGTAATCGGTGCGCGGCAGATCCACGATGCGCACCCGCCACCCGGCCGAACCGAGGTTGGTGCCGCGCACCGAGATCGAGGCGGCCGGGTCCTCCCGCATCCGCGCGATTTCCCCGGCGTCGACGGCCGGGGCATCCAGCGGCTTGTTGTCCGTGGCGGCCTTGCGCGGCATGGTGTAGAGGATCTCGCCGGACTCGTTGCGCAGGTCCCCGTAGAAGCGCGCGAGCCCGTTGGACTTGGGGTTGATCTCGGCGATGCCCGCATAGTCGTTGAGCATGGTGGCGGTGATGGTCGCGCTGTTGGACTTCAGGTCCGTGTCCAGCTGGGCGGTGAGCATCAACCGCAGCGACTGGGCCGAGCCGACGGCGGTGACCACGATCCCCACGATCATCAGGGAGCTCATGAGCGCCACGAGCTTGGTCCGCAACGACACCTGTCGCCAGAATCTGCGGGCACTTTCCACGTGGGGAACCGGCCTTTCGTCTTAGCGGCGGTCGGCGGTCCGCATGAGGTAGCCGACACCGCGCTTGGTCTGGATCAGCGAGGGCCATTCGGCTCGGGAGTCGATCTTGCGGCGCAGGTAGGAAATGTAGGACTCCACGATCGAGGCGTCCCCATTGAAGTCGTATTCCCACACGTGGTCAAGGATTTGCGCCTTGGAGAGCACCCGGTTGGGGTTCATCATCAGGTAGCGCAGCAGCTTGAACTCGGTGGGGGAGAGCTCGATGACCTCGCCGGAGCGGCGGACCTCGTGAGCGTCGTCGTCCAGTTCGAGGTCGTCCACGCGAATGATGGCGCTGTCCTCCTCGGCCGGCTGGGTGCGGCGCAGCACCGCGCGGATGCGGGCCACGACCTCGTCGAGGCTGAAGGGCTTGGTGACGTAGTCGTCCCCGCCGACGGTCAGTCCGGTGACCTTGTCCTCGGTGTCGTCGCGGGCGGTGAGGAAGAGCACCGGGAAGTGCTTGCCTGCGGCGCGCAGCCGGCGGGTGATGGTGAAACCGTCCATGTCCGGGAGCATCACGTCGAGCACGGCCAGATCGGGGGTGTCGGCTTCCACCGCGGCCAGGGCTTCGCGCCCGTTGGCCGCCGCAACCACCTCGAAGCCCGCGAAACGCAGGGAGGTGGAAAGCAATTCACGGATGTTTGGTTCGTCGTCGACGACCAGGAGCTTTGCTTCGGGGGTTTTGGCATTCATGGTTACCAGTCTGCAACCGCTATCTGTAAGAATCCTGTGTGTTTCTTGTGTGCGCAAGGGTTCCCGGCCCGGCGAACGCCCCCAAGATGCCCGGAGTCCGCAGGGCGTTACGTGGGATTCCGGGACATGTGGGCTAGCGGGAACGGCGACGTTGGCGGAAGTTCAGCACCAGGATCACCATGAGCAGGATGAATGCCAGCGGCAGTCCATAGAGCGACACGGCAATCAGCGCCGGGGCCGGGGCCAGCTGCATGGCGTACTGGACGAGAATGACGGCCAGGGCGGCGAGCGAGATGATGGCAACGCCGCCGGCCAGGAAGGTCAGGATGCGCTGGGATGCTGGGGTGTCGGCGGTGGTGTTCACCCCTTAAAACTACCGCGCACCTGCGAAACAGCCACATTGGGGCCCCGCCCCCGCGGATGGGAAGGGGCAAAGCCGCTGATGTCGTACCCTAGAAGATATAGACTTCCCCGGACGCATGAGCCCGCCCGCAAGCCCCCATCGGGGGACGGGCTGCGTGGTTTCGCGCCGGGAGATCGCCAGAAATGGGAACGCGGAACTTTCTTGACCCCCGTCGTTGCCCCATTGAGACGCAAGAACGAGGTAGTTAGACGTGCCAACCGGCAAAGTGAAATGGTACGAACCCTCCAAGGGGTTCGGGTTCCTGGTAACCGACGAAGGCCAGGAAGTGTATCTGAACGCCTCGGCGCTGCCCGCGGGCACGACCGAGCTGCGTGCAGGTACCCGCATGGAATTCGGCGTCGCCGAGGGCCGCAAGGGAGCACAAGCCCTGAGCGTGCGCATCATTGATGACGCGCCCTCCGTGGCCCGTGCCAAGCGCAAGCCGGCCGAGGACACCGCAGTGCTGATCGAGGACCTCATCAAGGTGCTCGACTCGGTCTCCAACGGACTGCGCAGGGGCCGTTACCCGGAAAAAGCCCAGGGTGCCAAGGTCGCAGCTGTGCTGCGCGCCGTAGCCGACGATTTGGATGCCTGATCACATGGCCCGCAAAGCAATACTCGACACGACACTGGCAAAGGCCGTTGAGCCCGCACGCAAGGCGCTGCTGGAAATCACGGACGACGCCAGCATTGGTGAATACATCGATGCCGTCAACGACGGCGAACGCCTGGTGACCCACCGCTTCGAGGCGCTGCTCCCCGGCTACGAGGGCTGGAGCTGGTTTGCCACGCTGACCCGTGTCCCGCGCGCCCAGGCCAAGGACCTGACGGTGTGCGAGGTCGGGATCCTTCCCGGCGAAGACGCGCTTCTGGCGCCGGCCTGGGTGCCGTGGGCCGAGAGGGTTCGCCCGGAGGAGATGGACGCCGAGCGCCGCGCCGCCGAGGAAGCCGCGGCCGCGGCCGAAGGCACTGGTGTCGATGCCGAGGCCGAGGCCCACGGGGAGCCCAACCCGGCCGCCGCGGACGGAGAGACCCCGGAAGGCGAACGGGAGTCGGCGGCAGCGGTGGACGAAGCCGCCGCGGACGTGGCGGCCGTCGAGTCGGATGCCGACACCAAGTAGATGAATAAGCAACCAGGGGATTAGTCGCCTGGAGCGCCTCAGGTAGCGGGCGGCGGTCACCAGATCGCCGCCCGTTTCCTTTGCCGTATCGCCGGCAGCCCCGGCCGAAAAAGAGGGCGCCGACCTGACGCGGGATCATTCCCGCGTCAGGTCGGCGCCCTCTATGTTCCCGGAGGAAGCTAGCTGTTCTTCAGTACGTACTCGATGCACTTGAGCAGGGCGGAGACGTCGTCGGGCTCAATGGCCACGAAGGTCGCCACGCGCAGCTGGTTGCGGCCGAGCTTGCGGTACGGCTCCACATCCACCACGCCGTTGGCGCGCAGTGTCTTGGCCACCGCCGCGGCATCGATCGAATCGTCGAAGTCGATGGTGGCGATGACGTTGGAACGTTCCTCGGGGGCGGCGACGTAGGGGGTCGCCACATCGGAGGCCTCGGCCCAGTCGTAGATGCGGGAAGCGGAGTCGGCCGTGCGGGCGGCGGCGAACTTCAGGCCGCCGTTGCCGTTGAGCCACTGCACCTGGGCATTGAGCGAGACCAGGGTGGAGAGTGCCGGGGTGTTGTAGGTCTGGTTCAGGCGCGAGTTGTCGATCGCCGTCTTCAGGTTCAGGAAGTCGGGGATCCAACGGCCGGAAGCGGCGATCTCCTCTGCCCGGGCGATGGCCGCGGGGGAGAAGAGAGCAATCCACAGGCCGCCGTCGGAGGCGAAGTTCTTCTGCGGGGCGAAGTAGTAAACATCGGCCTGCGAGACGTCGACGTCCAGGCCGCCGGCGGCGGACGTTGCGTCAATGAGGACCAGTGATCCCTCGTCGGCCCCTTCGACGCGGTGCACCGGTGCTGCGACGCCCGTGGAGGTCTCGTTTTGGGGCCAAGCGTATACATCCACGCCGGTTTCGGCCACGGGGACGGGACGGGTCCCTGGCTCGGAGACGATGATCGTGGACGGTTCCAGGAACGGGGCCTTGTTGGTCGCGGCGGCGAATTTCGAACCGAACTCGCCGAAGGACAGGTGCTGGGCCTTGTTGCGGACCAGGCCGAAGGCGGCGATGTCCCAGAAGGCGGTGGAGCCGCCCACGCCCAGGACCACTTCGTAGTCGGAGGGGGCGTTGAAGAAGGTCTTGAGTCCCTCTTGGATGTCGCGAACCAGGTTCTTCACCGGGGCCTGGCGGTGGGATGTTCCCAGGAGCTGCGTGCCCGCGTCGAGGAGTGCCTGTACCTGTTCGGGGCGGACCTTGGAGGGTCCTGCGCCGAATCGGCCGTCCACGGGCAAAAGGTCTTGGGGAATAGTCACGCCGGTGCTCATGTTGCTCCTCATAAGGGGGTTTTACGCTTTGGACACTTCCGCTGCCGCAATCCGATGCGCATTGAGGGTGCCCAGTGCTTCAATAATCCCGCACCGGAGGGCCCAATGTGTAATAGCGAGACGCCAATGTGAACGCGGGTAGAGTGGAAAGCGTAGTGAACTCTTGTAACAATCAACCCATGCGGGAGCTGCAAACGTGTCAGATTTGATCGATACCACCGAAATGTACCTGCGTACCATTCTGGAACTCCAGGAGGAGGGCATCGTTGCCCTGCGCGCACGTATTGCCGAACGACTTGGGCATTCCGGGCCCACGGTTTCGCAAACGGTGGCCCGCATGGAACGCGACGGCCTGGTCGTGGTGACCACCGACCGCCACCTTGAACTGACCGAGCATGGCGCCGACGTTGCCACCGGCGTGATGCGCAAGCACCGCCTGGCCGAGCGCCTGCTGGCCGATGTCATCGGCCTGGAATGGGAGTACGTCCACGAGGAAGCCTGCCGCTGGGAGCACGTGATGAGCGAGCGCGTGGAGCAGCGGCTGTACAAGCTGCTCGGTGCGCCCGAGTCCTCGCCCTATGGAAACCCGATCCCCGGACTGGAGACCCTGGGCGGTCCGGGACTGGCGGAAATCTCGGTAGGTGTCCAAAGTCTCGATTCGGCCCTTGTCGACGGAAACCTCGGCCCGGTCCGGGTGGAGCGCCTTGCCGAAACCATCCAGGTCGAACCCGAGCTGCTGGTGCAACTCGATGAGGGCGGCATCCGCCCGGGGGCCCTAGTCACCCTCGAACGGGCCGGCGATTACGTGGTCGTTCGGGTGCAGGGGATCGAGGGCGCGCTGGAGCTTCCGACCGAAGTCAGCGCCCATGTGTTTGTCCGCCGCATGGATTGATAACGGAATTGTAACTTTGGCATAAATCCCGGTAGTGTCTTACGTTGGGTTGCACTTAGGTAATCCAGTCCCGATCCGATTCGCATAACCCTACCGGCGGATCGCGGAGTCAGAATTCCCGGTAGGGGCGGAGGACCCAATCAACCGTTCCTGGTCTTCGACCATGGATCTTGGGGTGAAGCTGAGTCCGCCTTGGTGGGCTCTGCCGAGTTGATCTCATGACTCGAATCCGACAGCTAACTTCGCAGGCGATATATGAGAGGTTGACATTTGACTCAGCAGCACACTGCCGGTCGCCGACGTGCGTCCGGTCCCGTTGATGCTTCGCCTGCTGAAGGCTCAATAGAGCAGATCGTGGACACCGCCCTGAGCGGTGAAACTACTTCCCGACGTGCCGGTCGACGCGCCCTGAGCGTGGTCCCGGATTCCGTTGAGGCCCAGGATGCCACGCAGTACACCGGCCGCCGCTTTGCGGCCGGCCTGCGTTACGGCGCATCCCCGGACGCGGCAGCCATTGCCGCAACCGAAATTCCCGTCGCCCTGGCTGCGCCCGCCGCACCGATTGCCGCTCCGGCCGAAGCCGACGAGCTGGATGACGTCCTGAAGCTCGCGCCCCGGCCGCAACGCCCCCGCATCGGGTTCACGCACAAGCTTGCCGCAGTCGCCGCAGTGTCCGGCCTTGCATTCGCTGCCGCCTCACCCGCGAAGGATGCCGAGACGGCAACCGCGGGCACCGAGCGCGTCGCCCAGTCCGTCGTGGTTGACGTCAAGGCCCCGGCCGACGATCAGGTGAAAATCGAGCGAGCCTCGCTGACCAGTGAATTCACCGAGGAAGACAAGCTGGCAACAATCATGACCGCTGCCGGTGGAGATGTCACCAAGATCGCTGCCGGCGGGGTCTTGGCCCAGCCGGTGGACAACATTCGCCTGACCTCGCGCTTCGGATTCCGCAAGAATCCAACGGGCCCGGGCTTCATGAACCACAATGGCCTGGACTACGCCGTGCCGATGGGCACCCCGATCAAGGCCAGCGCCGCCGGCACCGTGGTGCAGGCCGCCTGGGCCGGACACTCCGGTTTCCGCGTGGAGATCGACCACGGCAACGGCTTGCACACCAGCTACAACCACAACTCGGCCCTGAAGGTCTCAGTGGGACAAAAGGTCAAGCGCGGCGATGTCGTCTCCCTGAGTGGCAGCACGGGCAATTCAACGGGCCCCCACCTGCACCTTGAGGTCATCGTCAACGGCAAGTGGGTCAACCCCGAGGGCTGGTTATAACGGCAATTGTCACCGTTCCGTGATCAGAACGTGACTTTTGGATTCGCTTCATATATTCTAAGTAAGTGATCAGGGAACAACCCTGCTCACCGCCGCGGGAAGTGCCGAGCACTGCCAGCCCACGGTGTCCGTTCAAAACTCGTTTGGCAGTGGCGGGGGACCCACTTTCGGTTTCCACACCAGGAAGCCTTGGGGTTAAGTGGTTCGGCCTGGCGGCCGGATTGCCGAGTGACTCCCACTCGAACCCGACAGCTCACCTCGCAGGCATCAGGAGAGGCATTACTACGTGACTACACGTCAAGCATTGGGCCGCCACCGCGCGACCCCGGTTCGGACCAACCCACTCGAATCCATCTCGAAGGCTGTTGCCTCGAATGCTGGATCCGTTGGCCGCCAGGCAGCAGTCATTGCAGCCGCATCCGGCCTGGTACTGACTTTGGGCGTTCCGGCCCAGGGCGATGTTTCCCGCGAAGCAAGCGCGGTTCCCGTTGAAGGCCTCTCCGCAGAGCGCGTAGCCGTCAAGGCCGTTTCGGTCTCGGCTTCCAAGGCCAAGGACCTGAACATCGAGCGCGCGGCGTTCACCTCCAAGCCAGCACCGGCTCCGGTCGTCATCGCCGTGGCCAATGAGGTCTCGACTCGCTCCAACAACACCGCCCCGGAGACCCGTTCCAGCAACAGCTCGGACGCCTTCGCACCGGTCACGCGCTCGAACCGCGATAGCGCTCCGGCGGCCTCGGCCCCGAAGCCCAAGAGCGAATCGATGAACACCGCCAACCTCTCGGGCATCGCGGCTACAGCGGCCAAGTACGTCGGCGTCCCCTACGTATGGGGCGGCAACACCCCGTCGGGCTGGGATTGCTCCGGCTTCGTCAAGTATGTCTACGCACAGCACGGCATCAACATCGCCCGCGGCACCTCGGCAATCCGCGCCTCCGGCCAGTTCGTGCGCACCAGCTCCCCGAAGCCGGGCGACCTGGTCTTCCAGAACGGTGGCGGCCACGTCGGCATCTACCTCGGTGGCGGCAAGATGATCGGTGCACAGAACCCGACCGTCGACACCATGCTCCACGACGTCTCCCGCAACCCCCTCTACGGTTACTACACCCTCAAGGGCTAAGTTCAAGCGTTCCAAGGCCCCCGGGTGATCCGCAAGGATCGAGCGGGGGCCTTGTTGTTTAAAACGGCAATCCCGATGGAGCAATACCCCGGATGGGTATATGGTTGGTGATGTGAAAATGTTGCAATCAGGCTCCGCATCGTGGTCAGGGCGACCTTGGGTTCGCTCGCTCCTGCTGTGCATATTCTTTCTGGGCCTGTTTTCCATGCACGTCCTGGGCGCGGCCTGGGGCTCCGCTTCCGGACACGAAGGTCGCGACGGGAGTCATTCAAGTGGCACTCACGTCACAGTCTCCGTCGATCCCGGTGCGGGCCCCGAAAGTCTGACCACGATCCAGGCCCCGGGGCACATCGAAGTGGTGGGGCTTGGCGAATGCACCGTCGCCGGGGCGTGTGCCTTGTGTCTGTTGCTGGCCTTCAGGCTCGCCCGGCCCGTACCGGGAGCCAAGGTGTCTCGCGCCTGGCCCCTGAGCCGGTTCCTCGGGGTGCTCCCGCGGATGGACTATATCCCCGCCGGCCCCTCGCCATTGCGGCTCGGCATCAGCCGAAGATGAGAGGTCCGGACGCACCGGACCAGATTTCTCATCCATACGCAAGGAAAAGCCGTTGAAGAATACCAAGACCACATTGTCGATTTCCGCTGCCTTCCTGGCAGGATCCGTACTGCTGGCTGGCTGCGCGACTGCCGGAACGGAGCACACCGGCACGGATCACGCGGCGGGGACGGAAGCCTCCCGGCAGGCGCCTGTCGAGGCGCACAACAGCGCCGACACGATGTTCGCGCAAATGATGATCCCGCACCACGAACAGGCGGTGGAGATGAGCGAGATCATGCTGGACAAGGCCTCAGTGAGCCCGGAACTTGCCAAGCTGGCCACCCAGATCAAGGATGCGCAGGCACCGGAAATCTCGTTGATGGAATCCTGGTTGACTGCTTGGGGAGAATCCCGAACCGTGGACCATGGCATGGCGATGGACGGAATGCTCGGCGAGGCGGAGCTCGACTCGCTTAAGTCCGCCCGCGGAGGCCAGTCAGAGGAACTCTTCCTTCAGCAAATGATCGAGCACCACCTGGGAGCTACAAAAATGGCCGAAGAGGCCCTGGCCTCCGGCAAGAACTCGAAGGTCCTCGACCTGTCGCGCGCGATCATCACCACACAGAACGCCGAGATCAGCCACATGCGCGAAATGCTGAAGAAGTAGGCGGGAGCCACGGCCGTGAAGTTGCTCCCCATTAACAAATCCATGATCCTGCCGCTGTCGCTGTTAGGGGCATTGGTGCTGGGCGGCTGCGCAGTCGCGCCACAATCCCAGGGCGCAACCGCCGGCAACAGCCTCAACCCGGCGGCCGCGCCGGGCGAGGCGGCCGTCACGGTCGAGGGTTATCCCCGCGCCCATGTCCACGGCATTGCAGCCATCGGTGACAACAAGGTCCTTCTTGCCACCCATGAGGGACTGTATGACGTGTCGGTCAGCCCGGCCAGGCGCATCGGTCCCCTCGTCGACTGGATGGGATTCAGCCTCGGAGCCAACGAATTCTATGCCTCCGGACACCCCGGCCCGGGAACCGACCTGGAAAATCCGTTGGGACTGATGCGGTCCACCGATGGCGGCGAGACCTGGGACACCCTCTCGCGCTCCGGGATCTCGGACTTCCACGCGCTCACGGTGTCCAGGAATGCCATCATCGGTTTTGACGGAGCGTTGCGCTCCACCGCGGACGGCAAAAACTGGCAGGATCGCGACCCCCGGATCCGGCCGGCAACCCTGGCTGCAGACCCGAGCGGGACCACCGTGCTGGCAACCACCGAACAGGGCATCTGGCGTTCCACCGACGACGGGCAGTCCTTCTCCGAGCCGAACCCCGGCGCGCCCGTGCTGCAGTACGTGGCGTTGGCCGGGCAGACAGCCGTGGGCTTCACCCCGGACAACGTCGCGTGGACCAGCACCGACGGTGGAGTGAACTGGAGCGAGGGCGCACGGGCCGCGGGGATGGTTGACGCGGTCGCGCTGGGCAGAGGAGGAAAAGACATCTGGGTCTCAAGTTCCGCCGGTGTCGAGTATTCGACCAACGCCGCCAAGGGTTTCACGGTTCACTTTACGTCCGGCCGGTGACCTATGTTCCTCTGGCGCGGGGCCCGACCCCGCGCAGGAGGGCGGGGCCGGGCATCCTTCGCCCGCCACATGTGCAGGTGGTGTACGGCGGGAAAAATTATGGTGGCAATTTCAACTGGTTTACACCAAAAACGCGCAAAACGGCGGTTTCTTGTTTTAGGCTAGGGCTCAGGAGCCAAAGCCGAGTGCCGCGTGCGCCACCGTGAGGGATTTCCGTCGTGGACGGGTCCCTCTGTTGCGCCGGGTCAGGATCTAAGGATGCGCGCATGCGAACCCTAGTACTGAATGCAGGATTTGAACCGCTGGCGGTCATCACCTTCCGCCGGGCACTTCTCCTTGTCCTCACCGGCAAGGCCACCGTCCTTGCCGATGACGACCGCGACCCGGTCGTCGGAGTGAACCAGGTGATGCCCCGGCCCACGGTGATCCTGCTGAATCGGTACATTCGTCTTCCCTACCGCAACTCCATCAACGTCTCACGCCGCGGGGTGCTGCGCCGCGACGGACACCGCTGCGGCTATTGCGGGCGCAGCGCCAACACGATCGACCACATCATGCCGCGGAGCCGCGGCGGGGAGGATTCGTGGGAGAATCTAGTAGCGGCATGCCAGGGCTGCAACAGCGCCAAGGGAGACCGGACGCTTGCACAGCTGGGCTGGAAGCTGCGGTTCGCCCCGAGCCGACCGCGAGGCGCCCAATGGTTCATCACCGAACTTGAGCGCCCCGCAGAAGCCTGGAGTCCTTTCTTACGGAGTGCAGCATGAAATTCGATGCGATCATCGTGGCCGGCGGCCGCGGATCCCGCCTGGGCGGGGTCAGCAAACCCCTTTTGGAGCACCGCGGCGAGACGCTGCTCGAACATTCCCTGAATGCCGTCCGCGACGCCCAGGCGATCGCGGTGGTCGGCGCCCACGCGTTGGCCGAAGCCGTCACCCGGTACATGGATACCGCACCGGATTTCCAGCGCGTGGTCATCACCCGCGAATACCCCACCTTTGCGGGTCCCGCGGCGGCGGTCGCCGCCGGGCGGGCCGCCCTGGACGACGGCCCCGACGACGAGAACGCCCAGCGCCAGAATCAGGCCTCCGAGCTGACCTTGGTGCTGGCCTCTGACCTGTTGGACCCCGGTCCGGTCGTGGTCGCGCTGCTTGCCGCCACCGAGAACCCCGCCGCGGGCATCGAGGCATGGGTGCCGCAGGATGCCTCCGGCGTGCTCCAGACGCTTTCCTGCGCCATTCTCACCCCTTCGCTCCGCCGAGCGATCGACCTGGCCGCCGAGCCCCGCGGAAGTCTCGAAAATGCATCAATGATGCGTCTGCTTGCTACAGTGCAGATGGAGCGCCTGAAGCTTCCCGACGCGGACTTCAGCGACATCGACACGCCCGGGGATGCCGGGCGGCACGGGATAGCGGTGGCCAACGGCCACTAACAAGGAGATTGCACAATGCCTGCAGCGGAACTCGAGGAATGGGTCAGGGAACTTTTGGCGGCCTTTGAACTCACCGACACCCAGGTCGACATCGACCAGGTGCTTTCGCTTGCAGGGGTTGCGGCACACACCATCGTTCGTCCTGCTGCACCGCTGACCACCTACCTGGCCGGCTACGCGGCCGGCCTTGCCGTCGGCAGCGCCCGGTCGGGCGAAAAGCCCGCCATGGACGCGGCCGATTCGCTTGCCCGCGCGGTCCTTGCCGCGCGCACGCCCTCCTCCGACAACGCCTAGCAAAGACACCGTGGAAGACCACCAGTGGGCGGCCGCGCGCGAGGACGCACACGCGCTGGGTGCCCGGATTGCAGGCGCCCCCGAATCAGTTCCCCTGCACCAGGCCGGCGGGCGCATCCTGGCCGCCGACCTCGTAACCGCATACCCGATGCCGCATTGCGCCACCTCCGCCATGGACGGCTATGCGGTCAACGGGCCCGGGCCATGGAGGCTGCTCAAGGCGCTGGCAGCCAACCCCGGCGCCGGGGACAACACGGCGCTGTCCGCAGGCGAGGCCACCGCCGTGGTCACCGGCTCCCTGATCCCCGAGGGCGCCACCTCCATCCTGCGCGTCGAACACTCGACGCTTGAGGGCGCCACACTCACCAGCGACAGGACGCTGCGCGCGGGTGCCGACATCCGGCCCTCCGGAACCGAGGCCGTCGCGGGCGAACTTCTGGCGGCCGCCGGCACCCTGCTGCGCGCCGGCGTCATCGCCACCGCGGCGGTGGCCGGTCACGACGAACTGTTGGTGGCGGCCGTCCCGGCCGTCCACCTGGTGTTCACCGGGGACGAGGTCATCACCTCCGGGCACCCGGGTCCGGGCCAGGTCCGTGACGGATTCTCCCCGGTGCTGCCCCAGGTCGTCGCAGCCCTTGGGGGCAGTGTTGCAAGCAGCTCCCGCATCGGAGACACCCTTGCAGCCACGGTTGCCGCCATTGACGGCGACGAGGCCCGGGCGGCCGCCCTGGTGGTGACCACCGGAGGCACCGGGTTCTCCGACCGCGACTTCGTGCGGGCGGCGGTGCGGTCCATCGGCGGGGAGGAAATCATCTCCTCGGTGGCCATGCGTCCCGGCCACCCGTCAATGGTTGCCCTCCTGCCCGGAAACCGCCTGCTGGTGGCGCTGCCCGGGAACCCGTTGGCGGCGCTCATGGCCGTGGCAACGCTCGTTGACCCGATCCTGCGCGGGGCGTGCGGCAGCGAATTGGCCACACTGGGTTCGGCGTCCTCGGCCACCGACTTCGCCGTGCTGCCGGGACGGACTCGCCTGGTCCCGGCCCGCTGGGTCCCGGCCTCCGGCGCGCGCGGCCCCGATTTGCTGGCACCGGCGGAGCACGTGGCACCGGCCATGCTGCGCGGCTTGGCCGCTGCCGATGCCATCCTGGTGGTCGGTCCGGGCGGCGTCGCTGCCGGCGACCCCGTGCCCTATCTTCGGTTACCTTGGTAGGTGTGCGGTCGCGGCACCGAGCAAGGTGCGGAACGCGGCCATCGCAAGGAAAGGCAATGAGGACATGGGACGGAAAATAACCCGCAGGCGCATCGTCCGCGCAACGCTGGACGGCGCACGGATCGCCCGCGAGGAAAAACTCGCGGTCGAGGAACCGCTGGAAATCCGCTTCAACGGGACATCCTTCACCACTTCCATGCGCACCCCCGGCGACGACTTCGACATGGTTGCAGGTTTCCTGCTCGCCGAGGGAATCATCAGCCGCACCGAGCACCTGGTTTCCATGCGTTATTGCGCCGGCACCGACGAGGAGGGAAACCAGACCTTCAACGTCATCGACGTGCAGGTCGGCTTCGGTGCCCAGGCTCCGGACCTTTCCGCGGCACGAAACGTGGTCACCTCCTCGGCCTGCGGGATCTGCGGCACCAACTCCATCGACGAGGTCTCCAAGAAATCCTCCTATCCGCTGGACCCCGCCCGGGGCCACCTGGACGTGAAGGTGCTGTTGGGCCTGCCCGACACCCTGCGTGAGGCCCAGAACCTTTTCAGCGCCACCGGGGGAGTGCATGCGGCCGGCCTGTTCACCACCGCGGGGGAGCTGCTAGTGCTGCGTGAGGACGTGGGACGGCACAACGCGGTGGACAAGGTCATCGGGGCCGGGCTGCGCGAGCAAAAATTACCGCTTCATGACACCATCCTGCAGGTCTCCGGGCGCGCATCCTTCGAGCTGGTGCAAAAGGCCGCGATGGCCGGGATTCCGGTGCTGTCTGCCGTCAGTGCACCGTCTTCGCTGGCAGTGGAACTGGCCGATGAAACCGGGTTGACGCTTGCGGCTTTCTCCCGGGGTAGTACGGTGAACTTGTATACGCATGCCGACAGGGTGAAGACCGGCTCCTAGACCGAATCGGGCTCCCGGATTTCCGGCACGCGCGCGACTACGGTCAAAGACACCGCACATCGACGTGGAGGACACATGCATCGGCCAGCCCCAACGCAGGACATCAACGAAGACGACCTGAAAGTCACCGAGCCCAAACGCAGCGCGGCCGGCGTCGAGGCCGTGATGGTGTCCATGAAACGCGGTTTCGCCGAGGCCGGCGTCGGCCGGACGCTGAGCTCGATGTTGCGCATCAACCAGCGCGGCGGCTTCGACTGCCCGGGCTGCGCCTGGCCTGAATCCATCACCGGGGCGCGCAAGCCCGCCGAATTCTGCGAAAACGGAGCCAAGGCCATCGCCGAGGAAGCCAGCGCCCGCACCGTGACCCCCGAATGGTGGGCCAAGCACCCCATCAACGTCCTGCGCGAGAAGACCGAGTACTGGCTCGGGTCCCAGGGCCGGATCACCGAACCCATGATCATCCGCGAGGGCGAAAGCCACTACACGCCCATCACCTGGGCGCAGGCCTTTGCCACCATCGGCGAGCACGTGAACGCGACCACGCCGGACAAGTGCGTCTTCTACACCTCGGGGCGCACCGCCAACGAGACGGCTTTCATGTACCAGCTGCTGGCCCGATCCCTGGGCACCAACAACCTGCCAGACTGCTCCAACATGTGCCACGAGTCCTCGGGATCGGCGCTGAACCCCACCATCGGCATCGGCAAGGGCACCGTGTCCCTGGAGGACTTCGAGCACGCCGAGCTGATTTTCGTCATCGGCCAGAACCCCGGAACCAACCACCCGCGGATGCTCTCGGCGCTGGCCGATGCGCGCAAGCGCGGCGCCCACGTCGTGGCGGTCAACCCGCTGCCCGAGGCAGGCTTCTTCGGGTTCAAGGACCCGCAGACCGTCGGCGGCATGCTCGGACGCCCCGACGACGTGAGCAACCATTTCCTGCAGATCAAGGTCGGCGGGGACCTGGCGCTCTTCCAGGCCTTCGGACACCTGCTCTTCGAGGCCGAGGCCAAGAACCCCGGAACCGTGATCGACAAGGCCTTCATCGATTCGGCCACGGACGGCTACGAGGCCTACAGGGAAGCGCGGTCCACGCTGGACTGGGAAGCCACCGAGGAAGCCACCGGACTGACCCGGGCCGAGATCACCACCGTCGCCGAGCTGCTCATCAAGTCCAAGGCCTCGATCTTCTGCTGGGCGCTGGGACTGACCCAGCAGCCGCACTCGGTGCCGACGCTGAAGGAAATCATCAACCTGCTGCTGGTGCAGGGCAACTTCGGCAAGCCCGGCGCCGGCGCCTGCCCGGTGCGAGGCCACTCCAACGTCCAGGGCGACCGGACCATGGGCATCTGGGAAAAGCCCGGCGAGGCGCTGCTGGCCGCCCTCGATTCCGAATTCGGGATCGACTCCCCGCGCGCCCACGGCTACGACTCCACCGAGGCGCTGCATGCCTTCGAGCAGGACTCCGTTGACGTGTTCGTGTCCATGGGTGGCAACTTTGCCCTGGCGAACTCGGAAACCGAGGCGCTGGAGGCGGGCATGCAGCGCGCCAAGCTCACCGTGCACATCTCCACCAAGCCCAACCGCTCCCACGTGGTGCACGGGCAGACCTCGCTGATCCTGCCCACGCTCGGACGCACGGACCGCGACGACAAGCACCCCGGCGGACCGCAGTTCCTATCCGTGGAGGACTCCATGTCCGTCATCCACTCCACGCAGGGCCGGCTCAAGCCGGTCTCGGAGCACCTGCTGGCCGAACCTGTCATCGTGGCCAGGATGGCCACCGCCATTCTCGGCGAGGACCACGTGGTGGACTGGAAGGCCATGGCCGACGACTACGACGTGGTCCGCGACCACATCTCCCGGGTGCTGCCGGGCTTCGAGGACTTCAACCGCAGGGTGCGCGGACGCAACGGCTTTGTGCTGCCCAACCCGCCGCGCGATTCGCGCTCCTTCGCCACCGATATCGGCAAGGGCAAGTTCACGGTCTCGCCCTTCGAGGCACTCTACGCGCCGGAGGGCCACCTGGTCCTGCAGACCATGCGCAGCCACGACCAGTACAACACCACGTTCTACGGGCTGGACGACCGCTACCGCGGCATCAAGGACGGCCGTCGGGTCATCCTGATCAACCCGCAGGACCTCGTTGAGCTTGGCTTGGAGGACAAGGCGCTGGTTGACGTCATTTCCACCTTCGGCGGCACCGAACGCCGAGCCAACCGCTTCCGGCTGGTTTCCTACCCGACCGCCAAGGGCTGCGCCGCCGCGTACTTCCCCGAGGCCAATGCGCTGGTCCACCGCGACCTGGTGGCCCGCGAATCCAACACCCCCGGGTTCAAGGCCATCATGGTGCGCTTCGTGCCGCACGAGCTGGCCCCGGGCCCGACGCTCGACAGCTAGCAATGTGCGGCGGGCGAGGCCGAGCCGTGCCGGGACCGGTTCCTGGCACGGCACGGCCTGCCTTCGCGCCACCGAAACCGGGTCCGCGGGCGATGGCGGGGCTTCGCGCCACCGGCTGTCCCGACGCGGAAAGGACGCGTGGATCCCCGCGGGGCAACCACCCGGCTAGCCTCCCGGACCTGTCCGGCCACCTTCTTCTGAAACCCTGGCCAAGCGCTGGTCAAGCCCGCGTTGCGGCGACCGTCGAGCACGTGGAACAAGCTCGGTTTGGCGCGCCGGTGCCGATGCCGGCGCACGAATCGTCGGCTAATATCGTGCCTAGCGAGCACCACGCTTCGCAAGGGCCATTCCGGTGGTCCCATGGCGCATCCCACGTTCCCAAGGAGCTTTGCCATCCGCTTCCCCGCCCTGGTCTTCGCCGCAGCGCTGGTATTGGCGCTGGTTGCTCCGTCCCCGGCTCCCGCCGCCCACCGGATCGCCGTACCGACGCCCTCCGTTTCCGCCGCGGCGGCGATGCCGTCGGCCTCGACATCGGGCGGCAGCGTGGCAACCGCCAAGCGGGGCGCCACCTTGAACACCAGTTCCACCAAAGGTCGATCGGTCCAGGCCGGTGTCCGCGGCATGACCGGATGGTACCCGCTGGCCAACACGAAACGGCTGCCACGGCACACACATGAGGCACTCAGGAAGACGAGCCTGCGCAAATCACCGGGCAAGGGGGCTGTGGTGGCGGTTGTGCCCCGGGGCCAAATGCTGGCGGCCACTGGACTAACCAGCCGGGCCCACACCCAGTTCTACATCGCCGGTACGAAGGGATGGGCCCGGTCTGCCGATATCCGGCGGGCCAGCATGGCAAAATACCAGACCTCCTCCGTCACCGCGCTGTATCAGTCGGCCCGTTCAAGGAAGCAGCTGGCGAGGATCCCGGCAGACTACACGCTTGGCAGCCCGACCAATGCCAGGTCGAACGGCCGGGTGCAGGTCCAGTACGCAGGCCGGACGGGGTGGGTCAAGTCCTCCCAGGCAGCCAGGGTTGCCGGGAACGTCCGGATCGGCCGGCTGAGCTGGGAGGCCTCGGCGGCGAAGAACATCGCCAAATGGTGCAGGGGAGTGCCCATCACCGCGGGCCCGAACCGACCCAACGAGGCCGAAGCCAGTGGTTGGATCGGCAACATGAAGGAAAGAATCAGCCTGGACACGAACGGCTTCCGCGGGAAGAAGCTCGACCCGAACCATCCGCTGGCTCTTTCCATCCAGTATCACGAGTGCGCCCACATCCTGCAGTACCGTGCCTACAAGTACGATTTCACCCGGATGGACAAGGGCATGGACAAGGCCTACGGCAAACCCCGGACCGCCTCCGGGACCGAGCACATGGCGGATTGCATGGCGGTGGCCATGGGCGCCCGGCTGAAGGGCTCGGAGTATGATCCCCGTTCTGGGTACACGACGACGTGGCGCTCGGGATACGGCGGGGCATGCAAACCCGGGCACTTGGATGCCGCCAGAAAAATCATCGCCGGCAGAGCGCTCTGACCCACGGCCCGTGGCGGGCCCGTGGTCCCGACGGCTGGATCGGAGGGCCGGGGCATGGCCTAAATTCGTCCCCGGGGTCTCGAGCCACGGGAGCCGGTCGCCGCGCGGGGAAGAATCCGGGCCCCCGGGTGGTTATGTCGGTGGCGGGGCCATGCGTATGCTGGCCCACAATCGATGACTTTTTAATTGCCTCGCGGGATCTTCCGCGTGGTGCGGCAAGACGACCTGGCTGGATGGCGAGACCAAATACATGAGCATGGAATCTGCGGCCTGGCATTCGTTGTGGCGAATGTCCGGGCCGGACAAGGGCAAGGCATACGCGGCCACGACACCGCGGCGGGTAGTGGCCTTTGCCGCGAGCTACAAGAACAGGCTGCTGGTCTTCGTGCTCTTCTCGGTGATCTCGGCCGTCCTGGCGGTGGTCACCCCGGTGTTGGCCGGCCGCGTGGTCGATGCCATCGTCGCCCAGACCGGGATTCAGGTCGTCTTGAAACTGGCGGCGATCATTGCGTTGGTGGCCGTGCTGGATGCCGTCGTCTCGCTCGTGGTGCGCTGGTTTTCCTCGAGGCTGGGCGAGGGGATCATTTTCGACCTGCGCACCGCGGTTTTTGACCACGTGCAGAAGATGCCGGTGGCGTTCTTTACCCGCACCCGGACCGGCGCGCTGGTCAGCAGGCTGAACAACGACGTGATCGGTGCCCAATCCGCGTTCGCCGGGACCCTCTCGGGCCTGGTGTCCAACACCGTGGCGCTGTTGTTGACTGCGGGCGTCATGTTTTCCACCTCCTGGCAGGTCACGGCGCTGGCGCTGGTCCTGCTTCCGGTCTTCCTGCTTCCCGCCCGCCACTTCGGAAAGTCCCTGGCGCTGCTGCGCAAGGAATCGGCCGACCTGAACGCGTCCATGGGCACCCAGATGACAGAACGCTTCTCCGCCCCCGGAGCCACCCTGATCAAGCTCTTCGGGCGCCCTGCGGACGAATCGGCGCAATTTGCAACCCGCGCCGGACGGGTGCGGGACATCGGGGTGAAGATGGCCATGCGCCAATTCTTCTTTGTCTCCATGCTCACCCTGGTTGCCGCCCTGGCCCTGGCTCTCGTGTACGGGCTCGGTGGCGTCTATGCGATGCGCGGCGAGCTGGCCGCCGGCGACGTGGTCGTGTTGGCGTTGCTGCTGACCCGGCTTTACGCCCCGCTCACCGCCCTGGCCAACGCCCGGGTGGAGATCACCAGCGCACTGGTGAGCTTTGACAGGGTCTTTGAGATCCTCGACCTCAAGCCCCTGATCACCGACGCGCCCCATGCCAGGGTTCTGGATCCGGGCCCGGTGTCGGTGAAGTTCTCGAACGTGTCCTTTGCCTACCCCAGCGCCGAAAAGGTTTCCCTGGCCTCACTGGAAGACGTCTCGGTGCTCGACACCCGGGGCGGGGAAACGGTGCTGCACGGCATCGACTTCGAGATCCCGGCCGGGACCACGGTGGCACTTGTCGGCTCCTCGGGGGCCGGGAAATCAACCATCGCCTCGCTGCTGGCACGACTCTACGACGTTGATGCGGGCAGTGTGCAGCTGGCCGGGGTCGACATCCGCGAGCTCAAGCTTGGTTCGTTGCGCTCCACCGTGTCGATGGTCACCCAGGACGGTCACCTGTTCCACGAGACCATCGGATCCAATCTTCGCCTTGCCAAGCCGGAGGCCAGCGACGCAGAGCTCTGGCAGGCGCTGCGGCGTGCCCGGTTGGAACCCACCATCGAAGCGCTTCCCGACGGGCTGGACACCGTGGTGGGGGAGCGCGGCTACCGGCTTTCGGGCGGGGAGCGCCAGCGCATGACCATTGCGCGGCTGCTGCTGGCTGCACCGCAGGTGGTCATTCTCGATGAGGCCACCGCGGCACTGGATTCCTCCAATGAGGCAGCGGTCCAGGCGGCCCTGGCCGAGGCCTTGGAAAACCGGACCGCGCTGGTTATTGCGCACCGACTCTCGACCATCCGCACGGCCGACTTGATCCTGGTCATTGAGGATGGACGGATTGCCGAACGCGGCACCCACGCCGAGCTCTTGGCGGCACGCGGCCGGTACGCCGAATTGCACGACACGCAGTTCGCGCAGTAACGCCGGGCGTCAAAGTCCCAGCAGGCCGGGAAGGACCTTCTCGCGCAGTAGCGGCGCGATGTCGGATCGGGCCATCGCCGCTGCCGGGTCGAGCCACAGCATCTGCTCGATTTCGGCCTGGATCCTCGGCGTGTCAAGGGTTCGGGCGGCGAACAGGTGGGCGTGGATGTCGGTGTCGGCTTCGTTGGCCGCCGGCCCGATCCACAGGCCCATGGAGGTGACCTGACCGGGAGTGAAAACCAGGTCCAATTCCTCCTGCACTTCGCGCAATACTGCGGCCAATGGGCTTTCGCCGGGTTCGAGCTTCCCTCCCGGTTGCATGAACATGGTGGTCCCCTCCTTGCGCACCAGAAGGATGCGTCCGGAGGGGTCTAGTAGCTGCAGGGCTGCGATGGTAAGAATCTTTGGCACAACTTGAGCTTAACAAGCACCAAAAGCACAGTTGGTGGTGGTAGCGTGCTTTGAGGACAAGTCTCGGGGCGCGTTTTTCCATTTAATCGTGGATACTGGAGTCAATTCGTTAACGCGCCATGTTCACGGAACCTCACTAGTCATTGGGGACAGGTGGTTCAGGTACGGCCGATGGGGGATCAAATGTGGATCTACAAATGGAGAATTGATGCAGCGGGGCACCAACTTAGGTCGACTCGGGGATTTTAATCAGGCGGTCATTTTTGAATCGATCCGTCGTGCGGTCGACGGGGTCAGTCGCGTAGAGCTTGCAGGCTCCACCGGACTTTCCCCGCAAACCATTTCAAACGTCGTGCGCCGTCTTCTTGACGAGGGCCTGGTCCGCGAGGACCGCACGATTGTGTCGGGACCGGGCAAGCCGCGTACCGTCTTGGAGCTCGAGGCAAATCGCATGGTTGCCGTGGGCATCCACCTCGATCCCGGTGTTATCACCGTGGTGATCTTGAACCTGCGGGGTGAAATCCTGCACTCGCGTCGCCTGGATATCCCCGCCGTCGAGAACCCGGAAAAGACCATCGAAACCATGGCCCTGACCGTGGACGAGATCATTGCCAAATCGGGCGTTCCACGCGCCAACGTGCTGGGCGTCGGCGTCGTCGTCCCCGGCCCCCTCGATCCCGAACGCGGAGTCATGATCGACCCGCCGCTGCTCGACGGATGGAAAGACGTCGACATGGTCGGGCCACTGCACCGGCTGCTCAAGCTCGACGTCGTTATTGAAAAAGACACCATCGCCGCCTCCATCGCGGAACAGTGGAAGGGCAACGACGCCGAACGAGACAACTTCGTCACGATGTATATCGGTGCCGGAATCGGCGCAGGCATGGTCCTGAACGGGGAAATCCACCGCGGGATCAGCAGCAACGCAGGCGAGATCGGGCATTTCTCCACCGGCGTTGTCGCCCAGGAATGCGACATTTGCGGACGCAACGATTGCTTGCATGCCTCCTTGGCGTTCAACATGATCGCGCAGAAGGCCCGCGATCGCGGCCTGAACCTCACGGTGCCCGATGACGGCAACGCGGCAGAACGTGCGGCCGGAATGGTCGAGCTCGTGCGCCTTGCGAAAGCCGGGAACGAAGCCGCCGTGGAACTGATCCGCGAATGCATGGGTCACGTGGGCCAGGTTGCCGGGCAGCTGTGCAACACCCTCGACATCGGATTGGTGATCCTGGCCGGCCCCTTGTGGTCCGAGGTCGGCGAATGGTGCCTCGAAGACCTGCGTGCGATCATCAACGAACGCTTCAGCTCCAAGAACGTCCACACGATCGAGGTTCGTTCCTCGACACTGGGCCACGAAGTCGGGGCGATCGGCGGGGCCTGTGCCATCATGGACGCGAGCCTTTCGCCCAAGGCCGCGGCGCTGTTGTTGCGCTAGGCCGTCGCATATTACGTCAAAGGGTCGTTCATTACCGTTTTGAACGACCCTTTGACTTATTACTCACGGGTCAGTTGACAAACTTTCTCTAATGAATTTAGATGACCAATAAGAGTTGGTGGCAACCGAGCTGCCCACCGTTGTTTTCGCATAGGTCTTGTTTATCGGCGAAGGCAGTGCGTGGGGGAACGGCAGGTCGGCTGCTGGGGACCCGGCTCTTAACGCCGTCGACCGGTGCCGTAGGATGTAATGGGAGTTATCCCACGGATTCACCGGTCGACGGCACCTCTTTTTAACCCTCACCCTCGAGTCAAGGTCCGGCCGATGGACCACAAAACGGGTTTGTACGTTGCTGCCAGGGGCCGAAGCCCCGAGATGGACGACGTGCCCCGCATTTCTGCGACAGGGGCATCCGCAACCGGCCGACGAGGTGGCCGGACCGCGCAACCAGCGCGCGTGAGGCATCCGCGCCGCACCTTTTGGACCCTTCGGCACAATTCGCCCAGGGGGTCATCCGGTCGGCTGCCCGCATCGGGCCAGCTCGCTGCTGTAGCCCGGGCGGTCGAGCGAGGGAAACATCCCTCCGCGGGGCCACGGACGACTTCGGATCAGGGTTGCCCTCATGCCCGGACGTCCCCGGGGCAGGAATATGGATTGGGTCGCAAGTCTGTTGCTTAAACGAGACGCGACCTGCATGTATGCAGGTCGCGTCTCCGTGGTGCCCCTGGCCGGAATTGAACCGACGGCCTACTCTTTAGGAGAGAGTCGCTCTATCCAACTGAGCTACAGAGGCCCGTTTCGTCAAAAACGATCCGAATCAATTCTAACGGCATTTTGCCGAAGCTTGGTTAATGCGACACCGCGTGCCGAGCCGGCGCCGCATAACCGTCGGCCTAGAGCAGGCCCCGCTTGGACAATTCCCACTTCTCGCGGAACGTCCGCCCAAACGAAGCGATGAGCACCGCGAACAAGATTGCCGCCGTTGCAAAGAGCAGGAGCCACCGGCTCGTGGTCAGCGTGGAGGCCAGGGACACCGCGGCCGGGTCCAGCGTGCCGATGAACAAGGCGTCGATGGCCCGGTTCTCCCACAGGTCCACTACCGCGAAGGCCATGGGCACGGCCCACAGGATCCAGCGGACCGCGCCGCGGGCGGTATTGATGTTCACCGCCAGCATGGTGATCAGTGCCAGGAAAAGCGGGAAGAGCAGGCCGGCGGTCTTGTGCACGTAGTTCAACTGCCCGGCGGCGTCGGCATCCATGGCCTGGCGCAACGCCTCGATATGCTCAACCGCGTAGCCGCCGACCATTTGGTCGGGCATGGTCAGCCCGTTGGACAAGTCGGTCATCTGGTTCAGGACCAGCAGGTGGAAGTATCCGAAGAGGAAGAGCGTGACGACCAACCCGGCAATCAGGATCAGGTTGGCGTTCCCCGCTGCCTTCTCCGGCGATCGCTGTGTGGAGGGATTGGCCGGTGGGGCAACCGGGGCAGGACGGTTGTACTGTTTCTTTTTCTTCTGTGACTTGGCCATAACCCCAATTATGCCGCCAATCGAACGGAACCCGGCCAACCCGTGGCCGCACCGCCGTAGACTAGGGCGCATCATGGATTTCCTTTTCGATGACTTCGTCGCGCCCGCTCCAGCCCCACACCTGCCAGGCACCCAAGAGCTGCTTGCCGGTTTGAACCCCGAGCAGGAGCAGGCAGTCAAACATTCCGGCTCCCCGTTGCTGATCGTCGCCGGGGCCGGGTCGGGCAAGACCCGGGTGCTTTCCCACCGCATTGCCTATCTCCTGGCGACGGGACGGTCGCGTCCGCACGAGATCCTTGCCATCACCTTCACCAACAAGGCCGCCGCCGAAATGCGCGAACGCATCTCCGCACTGGTTGGCGAGGACGTGGCCAAGAAGATGTGGGTCTCGACCTTCCACTCCTCGTGCGTGCGCATCCTTCGCCGCGAGGCGGCCTCGGTGGGACTGAAGTCCAGCTTCTCCATCTACGACTCCGCCGATTCCCTGCGGTTGATCACCCTGGTGTCCAAGGGGCTGGAGCTGGATCCCAAGAAGTTCACGCCCAAATCCATCGCACACAAGATTTCCGCGCTGAAAAATGAGCTCATCGACGATGAGCAATATGCTGCCACCGTCGCCAGCAACGACCCGTTCGCCTCGGCGGTCCTCCAGGTGTACCGCGGTTACACCGAGCGCTTGCGCGCCGCCAACGCCCTGGACTTCGATGACCTGATTGCCCACGTGGTCAACATCTTCCGCGCCTTCCCGGCGGTCGCCGACAACTACCGCCGGCGTTTCCGCCATGTGATGGTCGACGAATACCAGGACACCAACCACGCCCAGTACGCCCTGGTGCGCGAGCTGACCGGACCGGACGGACCGACCCCGGGCGGGGAACTGACCGTGGTGGGCGACTCGGACCAGTCGATCTATGCCTTCCGTGGCGCAGACATCCGCAACATCAACGAGTTCTCCAAGGACTATCCGGACGCCGAAACGATCAAGCTCGAGCAGAACTACCGCTCGACGCAAACCATCCTTTCGGCAGCCAACGAGGTCATCAAGCGCAATCCGGACCGGCCCGAAAAGCGTCTCTGGACCGCCGAGGGCGACGGCGAACTGATCATTGGCTACGTGGGCGAATCCGAGTCGGACGAGGCGCGCTGGATTGCCGACGAAATCCTGCGCCTGAATGACGAAGAGGGCATCCGCCCCGGGGACGTGGCCGTCTTCTACCGGACCAACGCCCAATCACGTTCCCTGGAGGAACAGCTGATCCGCGTGGACCTGAAGTACAAGGTCATTGGCGGGACCCGCTTCTACGACCGCAAGGAGGTCAAGGACGCCCTGGCCTACTTGCGGGTGCTGGTGAACCCGGAAGACGACATCAACGTGAGGCGCATCCTCAACGAGCCCAAGCGCGGCATCGGGGACCGGGCCGAATACTCGGTGGCGGCGTTGGCCGAGCGCGAGCGGATCTCCTTCATGGAGGCGCTGCGCCGTGCCGAAGACGCCCCCGGGCTGGGGACGCGCGGCCAGAACATGATCGGCGCGTTCGTGAAGATCATGGACGACCTTGCCGTGGTTGCCGAGGGCTCTGGCCCCGCCGAGGCGCTGGAAGCGGTGCTGGAGCAGACCGGATACCTGGAAATGCTCCGCTCCTCCAACGACCCGCAGGATGAGTCGCGCGTCGAAAACCTCGCCGAACTCGTGGCAGTGGTCCGGGACTTCATGAAGGAGAACCCCGAGGGAACGCTCACCGATTTCCTGGAACGCGTCGCGCTGGTGGCCGACGCCGATTCCATCCCGGAGGCACCAAGCGATGCGGAGGGCGTCGACATGGCCCACCGTGAGGGAATGGTCACGCTCATGACCTTGCACACGGCCAAGGGGCTGGAATTCCCCGTGGTCTTCCTCACCGGCATGGAACACGGGATCTTCCCGCACCAGCGCTCGCTGACGGATGAGAAGGAGCTGGCGGAGGAACGCCGGTTGGCCTACGTGGGGCTCACCCGTGCCCGCCAGCGCCTCTATTTGACGCGCGCCGAATACCGCAGCCTCTGGGGCCAGTCACAGTACAACCCGGCCAGCCAGTTCCTCGAGGAAATCCCCGGAAACCTGGTGGACTGGAAGCGCGAGGGCACCAAGCGGGCAAGCTTTGAATCCTTCGGCGGGCGCAACAACTTTGCCACCAGCCGCTATGAGTCGGGTTCCTATTGGGGTGCGGGTTCCGGCGCCGGCGGCGGGGGCAGGCTTTCCGGGGCCCCGGAAATCCACACGCTGAGCACCGCACCGGTGGCGCGGGCCAAGGGTCGCGTGCAGCCGAACAAGGAAATCATCGCCCTGAGCGTTGGCGACAAGGTGACACATGGCACCTTCGGCCAGGGTGTTGTCCTGGCGCTCGAGGGTGCCGGGGACAAGACCGTGGCGAAGGTTAAGTTCGCCGATGCGGAGAAGCGCTTGTTGCTTCGGTATGCCCCGTTAACCAAGCTTGACTAGCCAATTCATGGCCATTGCCCGCAGCGGCGCCGGGGCCCGTGCGGGAGGGCTTGTGGCAGTGGTCACGCACCCGTTGGCTCTACGGATTGTAGAACTGTGTCAATGGGCGCGAACGCGTTAGGCTGAGGACGGAGCCTGGCCTTATCCCAGGCGGGGCTCTACCCCCTCGATGCATGGAATCGTATCTACGGAGCCATGCCTTGAGTCAGCATAGACTTCGACAAGAAGGACACAAGCCCGTGGACCTGTATGAATACCAGGCGCGCGATATGTTCGAGTCGCACGGCGTACCCGTGCTGGCCGGCATCGTTGCCTACACTCCTGAAGAAGCCAAGGCCGCAGCCGAGAAAATCGGCGGCGTCGTGGTTGTTAAAGCCCAGGTAAAGGTCGGAGGCCGCGGCAAGGCCGGCGGCGTCAAGGTCGCAAAGACCGCCGACGAGGCATTCGCATACGCAACCGACATTCTCGGCATGGACATCAAGGGCCACACCGTGAACAAGGTCATGATCGCGCAGGGCGCCGACATCGCCGAGGAGTTCTACTTCTCGGTGCTGCTGGACCGCGCGAACCGCAACTACCTGGCCATGTGCTCGGTTGAGGGCGGCATGGAAATCGAGGACCTCGCCGTTGAGCGTCCCGAGGCCCTGGCCCGCATTGCGGTTGACCCGGCCGTGGGCATCGACCAGGCCAAGGCCGACGAAATCGTCGCCGCGGCAGGCTTCGCCCCGGAGCTGACCGAAAAGGTCGCCTCCGCCATCCTGAAGCTGTGGGACGTCTTCAAGAAGGAAGACGCAACCCTGGTTGAGGTCAACCCGCTGGTTCGCACCGGCGCCGGCGACATCGTCGCCCTCGACGGCAAGGTCTCCATCGACGAGAACGCCGAGTTCCGCCACCCGCACCACGTCGAGCTCGAAGACAAGGACGCAGCGGATCCGCTCGAGGCCAAGGCCAAGGCGATGGACCTGAACTACGTCAAGCTGGACGGCGAAGTTGGCATCATCGGCAACGGTGCAGGCCTGGTCATGTCGACCCTGGACGTCGTTGCCTACGCCGGCGAAAACCACGGCAACGTGAAGCCCGCCAACTTCCTGGACATCGGCGGCGGAGCCTCTGCCGAGGTCATGGCCGCTGGCCTGGACGTCATCCTGAACGACAAGCAGGTCAAGTCGGTCTTCGTGAACGTCTTCGGCGGCATCACCGCATGTGACGCCGTTGCCAAGGGCATCGTCGGCGCACTGGCCGAACTCGGTTCCTCCGCCAACAAGCCGCTGGTCGTGCGCCTCGACGGCAACAACGTCGAAGAGGGCCGCCGCATCCTGGCCGAGGCCAACCACCCGTTGGTCACCCTGGCAGCAACCATGGACGAGGGCGCCGACAAGGCCGCCGAGCTCGCCAACGCAGCGAAGTAAGTAGGGATACGCGAACATGAGCATTTACCTTAACAAGGACTCCAAGGTCATCGTTCAGGGCATCACCGGTGGCGAGGGCACCAAGCACACCGCACTGATGCTCAAGGCCGGCACCAACATCGTCGGCGGCGTCAACGCCCGCAAGGCAGGCACCACCGTGCTGCACGGCGACAAGGAGATCAAGGTCTTCGGCGCCGTGGCGGAAGCCATGGCCGAGACCGGCGCAGACGTTTCCATCGTCTTCGTCCCGCCGGCATTCACCAAGGATGCAGTCGTTGAGGCCATCGAGGCAGGCATCGGCCTGGTCGTTGTCATCACCGAGGGCGTTCCGGTCCAGGATTCGGCCGAGTTCTGGGCCCTGGCCCAGTCCAAGGTCGACGCCGACGGCAACCAGGTCACCCGCATCATTGGCCCGAACTGCCCCGGCATCATCACCCCGGGCGAGGCACTGGTCGGCATCACGCCGAACAACATCACCCAGAAGGGCCCGATCGGCTTGGTCTCCAAGTCCGGCACCCTGACCTACCAGATGATGTACGAACTGCGCGACCTGGGCTTCTCCACCGCCATCGGCATCGGCGGCGACCCGGTCATCGGCACCACCCACATCGACGCCCTGGCTGCGTTCGAGGCGGACCCGGAGACCAAGGCCATCGTGATGATCGGCGAAATCGGCGGCGACGCCGAAGAGCGTGCAGCCGACTTCATCAAGGCCAACGTCACCAAGCCGGTCGTCGGCTACGTGGCTGGCTTCACCGCACCCGAGGGCAAGACCATGGGCCACGCCGGCGCCATCGTCTCGGGCTCGGCCGGTACCGCACAGGCCAAGAAGGAAGCACTTGAGGCTGCAGGCGTGAAGGTCGGCAAGACCCCGTCGGAAACCGCAACGCTGCTGCGCGAAGTTTTCGCCGCCCTCTAAGGCAAAAGCACTATCCGCCGACGGCGGTTGGACACCCGGGGTTCCGGATGGCCAACCGCCGTCGGCCGTTAAGCACCGTCCGGCCGCCGGCCCTTCCCGCCCGGCGGGAATGCGGGTTGTTCGCGATACCGCAGCGATGCCTAGGATGCGGGGGAGGAAAGTGTCCCCGCATCGAAAGGCAGGCGGCCCCGCGTCATGAAACGTTCGCTCACCAGGCTTCCGGCGGCGCTGGCCCAGCTGAAGTTCAAGCCATTGCCGAAACCCGGCACGAGCCCGGCGAGCGGGGCGCTGAACATGGAAGACCTGCGGCAGCTGGCCAGGCGCCGCACCCCCACCGCGGCCTTCGACTATGCGGATGGCGGTTCCTACGCCGAAGAGGCCCTGGAACGGAACTACCGCGCATACCGGAACACGGAATTGCTCCCCGGGATCCTGCGCGACGTCAGCGCGGTGGACCCCTCCGTGGCCGTGGCCGGCGGGCGATTCTCGTTGCCCGTGGGCATCGCCCCCACCGGGCTGACGCGCCTGATGCATGCCGCCGGTGAACGCGCCGGGGCAGCAGCAGCGGCAAGGCACAACATCCCCTTCACCCTTTCCACCATGGGCACCGTGTCCATCGAGGAAACCGCCGCCGCGGCGCCACAGGGCACCCGCTGGTTCCAGCTGTACCTCGGCCAGGATCGTGCGGTCTCCGTTGACATGATGAGCAGGGCCCGGGAGGCCGGCTACAGCGCCCTGCTCCTGACGGTGGACACCGCCGTGACGTCCACCCGCGTTCGGGACCAGCGAAACGGCATGACCCTGCCGCCGACCCTCGGTGCGCGAACCATGCTCGATGCGCTCAGGCGCCCCGGCTGGTGCCTGGACTTCCTCACCACCGAACCCCTGGGCTTCGCCAACTTTCCGCACAACACGGGAAATATCAGCGCCCGGTTCGACACGATGTTTGACGCATCCCTGAACTACGCCGACCTCGCCTGGGTGCGGGAGGCATGGCCGGGCACGTTGATCGTCAAGGGCGTGCAGGGGCCCGAGGACGCTGTGGCATGCTTCGGGCACGGTGTCGACGGCGTGGTGGTCTCCAACCATGGCGGACGCCAGCTGGACAGGGCGCCGGTGCCGGTGTTGCAGCTTCCGGCCATCCGCGCCGCGGTGGGGCCGGACCGGCTCCTCATCGCCGATTCGGGAATCATGAGCGGGGGCGACGTGGTGGCGACGCTGGCCGCGGGGGCGAACTTCACCCTCATCGGCAGGGCCTACCTCTACGGCTTGATGGCCGGGGGACAGGCAGGGGTGGAACGCACCCTGGAGATCCTGGAACGGGAGATCCGGCAAACCATGGCCCTGCTGGGCGTGCGCACCCTGGCGGAACTGGGCCCGCAACACGTGCGCATGGGCGTGGGCGAGGGGTGAATCCGCCGGCAGCCGGCGACCGACCGGCACGTTGTCCCCGCGAACCGCCCGGGGACATCGCGCCGGTCGCTTCCTAAAAGGCCGTGGCCGCCTAGGCGGCGGCGACCCGCACCGGAATGGATTTCCAGCCGCGCAACGTGGTGTGCATGAATTGCTCCGGCTCGGCCGTCAACTCGATGGACTTCACCCGGCGCGCCAGTTCGGTGATGAGCACATCCATTTCGAGTCGCGACAACGGCTGGCCCACACACTGGTGGATGCCCATGCCGAAGGCCAGGTGCCCGCCCGCGGCCCGGGTGATGTCGTACTCGTTCGCGGTCGGCCCCCAGCGCCGCTCATCGCGGTTCGCGGCGCCAACGAATACCGCAACCTTGGTCTCGGCCGGGATGGCCATGCCCCCGATTTCCGCGGGCTGGCTCGTCGTGCGGTAGAAGGACTGAAACGGCGACTCGTAGCGGAAGGCCTCGTCGATGGCGAACTTCACGAGCTTGGGATTCTCGTGGACCTTCGCGTATTGCCCCGGGTGGCGGACCAAGGCCAGCAATGTTGCTCCCAGCGAGAAGATCGTGGTGTCGAGGCCCGCCGAAAGCATGGCGCGCACCAGCAGCGGGGCCTGGTCCGCGGTGATCTCGCCGCGGTCCGCGTAGTCCCAGATCTGCGCACCCAGGCTGCCGGGGCTCAGCCGTTCACGGGCGGTGTTGGCCATGGCCCAGTCGTTGGTGCCGGCCCCCGCGGAAAAGTGCTCCCGGGCCAGCGGCGTGTCGGGTCCGAAGGTGGAGAAGTTGGCCGCGCCCAGCGCCAGGAGGTTCTCGGCCCGGCCCTCGCGCGGAATGCCGACGGCATCCCCGAAGGCGCGCAGGGGGAAGACCTCCGACATGTCCTTGACCAGATCGAATTCCCCGCGATCCAGCAGCTCGTCGACGAGTTCGGTCGCATATTGCTCGAAGCCCGCGCGCAGCGAACGGACCCCGCGGGGCGAAATGACTCCCGCTATGGCATGGCGCATCTGGGTGTGGATCGGGGGATCCGACTCCATGATGCCCTGGGCCCGCCAGCTGGGTTCGCGGTGAAGGTTCCGCGGCCCGGCTCCCGCGCCGGAGATAAAGGTGCGGTAGTCCTCCAGGACTTCCTTGCACTCATCGAAGCGCGTCACGGCCAGGACGTCGTGTTCCTCGAGCCGGACCACCGGGCCGGCGTCGCGCATGCGTTCGAAGAGCCCGTATGGTTCGGCCAAATGTGCCAGGGAATAGGGGTCTTCCGTAAATAGCGGCGCCGTGGCAGCGGCCAGGGTCGAGTCCATGGGTTCCTCCCGAGATCGTGGTGACTGCCCTCAACCTAGCGCGCAGCGGTTCAGCGGGTAAGCGTGGTTCTCACTATGTGAGAGTCGGAATTGTTCTTCGCTCCCGCAGCATGCAACATCGAATCAGTGCCCGAGCATATGTCGCGCATCACATCTCATCTTGGGTTGGAAGGGAGGCTTGGGACACATGTCAACGTCTTTTGAACGGGGTTTGAGAATCCTGTCCGAGGTCATAGAACACGGGGACGCCTCGGTCGAGGCCGTGGCCAGGAAGCTCGGCATTCCAGCAAGCTCCGCATACCGGTATTTCAAGGTGTTGCGTGAACAGAATTTCGTCTGCGAGGAAGACGGGCGCTACCGGCCGGGACCGGTGCTTCTCAAGTCCGCCGGCCGCCACCATGCCCAGTCCTACCTCGCCGAGGTGGGCAATGCGGTGCTTCGCGAAATCGTGGACCAGGTCGGGGAAACGGCAGTGATGATCGTGCGGATCGGATCCCAGGCCATGTGCCTTCGGCGCGTGGAGCCGGAGAAGTCCCTGAAATACTCCTTCGCCGTCAACGAATTGCTGCCGCTGCATGCGGGGGCGGGGCAGCGCGTGTTGCTGGCCTGGGCACCCCCCGAAGTGGTTCATGAGGTGCTCTCCGGATCCATGACCCGGTTCACCGCCAAGACCATGAACCGCGAGCAAATCCTGGCGTCCATTCCGCAGACCCGGTCCTCCGGATATGTGCTGTCTCGCGGCGAATTGGATCAGGGATCGCTGTCCATCGCCATCCCGGTGACCAGCCACGGAGAAGTCGTCTGCTCGATCAACGTCGCCGGTCCCGAGGGGACTTGCGGTTCCCGCTTCTGGATTTCCTCCACGCTGCGCACCATGCAGGAATCGGCCAACAAACTTACCCAGGCATTGCAAGAGTGCACGCCGAACAAATCAACCAGGGAGACCCTTGATGACTACAGCAGTATTGGCTGAAACGGCACCGGTGACCATTGGCCTTCACCGTGCCACGCTCGACGACCTCATTCAGGTGGCCCGGCATCGACGCCCCGTCATCATCGACGATGCTGTCTTCGGCGCCATGGCCCCCAGCCGGGAATGGCTGGACGGCATCGTCGATGCGATGGGACCGGGCAAGCAGACACCGCCGATCTATTCCATCAACACCGGCTTCGGGTCATTGGCCGGACGCAAGGCCTTCGCCGAGCCGGCCGACGCCGCCGAACTGTCCCGGCGCCTGGTGCTCTCCAACGCCGCGGGCGTGGGCAGGTACGTCGACGAGGAAGTCGTGCGCGCGACGATGTTCATCCGCATCGTCAGCCTGACCCAAGGACACTCGGGGGTGCGGCCCGAAATCGTCACCACCCTGGCCCGGATGCTCAACGCGGGGGTCTGCCCGGCGATTCCGGAGTACGGCTCGCTCGGCGCTTCCGGGGACCTCATCCCGCTGGCGCACGTGGCCATCGTGATGTCCCGGTCGCACACCGGGGAGGACATGGAGCTGGATTCGGGGGAGGCCCTGGTGGACGGCAACGTGGTCAGCGGCATCGCCGCGATGCGCCACGCCGGCATCGAGCGGCTGCCGCTGGGGGCCAAGGACGGACTCGCCCTACTCAACGGCACCTCGTTCTCCTGCGCCCAGGCGGCCCTTGCCCTCTACGACGCACAGAACCTGCTGGAAACGGCGCAAATCACCGCGGCCATGACCATCGAGGCGCTCATGGGGTTCGGCGACGCCTTCATTGACGAGTTGCACCAGGCCCGCGGCCAGCGGGGGCAAATCGAGGTTGCCGCGCGCATCCGCGAATTGCTGTCGGGGTCCACCCTCATCGACGGCAACGCGTCAACCGACCCGGTCCGCCAACCGCCCCAGGATGCCTACTCGCTGCGCTGCATCCCGCAGGTCTTCGGCCCGATCAAGGACACCCTGGCCTTCGCGGCCGGGATCATCGACAACGAAATCAACGCGGCCACGGACAACCCGCTGATCTTCCCGTCGCTGCCCGACACCCGCAAACTCAAGGCCGTCTCGGGCGGGAACTTCCACGCCGAGTACGTGGCCTTCGCCGCCGACTTCATTTCCATAGTCGTCACCGAGATCGGCAACATCACCGAGCGCCGGCTCTTCCGCCTCGACGACGGAACGCTGAACCGGGGGCTGCCCGACATGCTCATCGACAGCGAGCAAACGGGCATGGACTGCGGCTACATGCTGCCGCAATACCTGGCCGCTGCCCTGGTGTCCGACTGCAAGACCCTGGCCCACCCCGACTCGGTCGATTCCATCCCGACCTGCGCCAACCAGGAAGACCACGTCTCAATGGCCAACAACGCCGGACGACATGCCCGGCAGATCGTGGCCAACATCGAATCCGTGGTCGGCATCGAATTGCTCATGGCCGCCCAGGCGCTGGAGCTGCGTGCCGCGCACCCGGACACCGGGGACGCCCGCCCGGGCGCGGCTAGCGCCGCGGCCCTGGCGCTGGTGCGCGGCAGCAATTCGGCCGACGGACGGCCGATCGACCACATCCGCGCCGACGTGGTCATGTACCCACGGGTCAGGATGGCCCTTGACCTGGTGCACAGCGGGTTGGTCGTTGAAACCGTGAACAAGGTTCTCGCCGGCTAGCCGCCCCCGAAAGGTTCCCCCCAGCACACCGCCGAAGTCGGTGGCTCTACTTCCCATGCCCAAAAAATCCGTGAACGCCACGGATTCCGCGGGATTCACCCCCAAGAAAGTCCCATCCGCTCCAGCAGTTCAGAACGCATCCATCAGGAGGAAAACATCATGAAAAACTCCACTCGCACCATCCGTTCCGGCGCACTTGGTGCACTTGCCCTGGCAGGCCTGCTCGCGCTTTCCGCCTGCGGCGGGACCGCGGAGGCCGAAAAGCCGGCCGCGGCCAACGCCAGTGCGCCCCTGTTTGGCCAGCTGCCGGAGAAGATCCAAAAGGCCGGGGCCATCAACGTGGCCAGCAACGTCGAATATCCGCCGTTCGAGTCCTTTGACACGGACGGCACCACCGTCATCGGCATCGACAGGGAAATCGCCGACGAGCTGGAGAAGCAGTTGGGCGTCACCATGGACTTCGACAACATCGCCTTCGACGCGATCATCCCGGGACTCGCCTCGGCACGCTACGACATGGCCATGTCGGCGATGTCCGACACCGTCGAACGCCAGAAGCAGGTCAACTTCATCGACTACTTCTCCGCGGGAGGAGGCGTCATGACCTCGGCAGCAAACGCCGAGAAGCTCAAGACGCTCGATGACCTGTGCGGCGCCCACGTGGGCATCGTGAAGGGCACCACCGAGGACGCCGACGCCGCCGAGGCCTCCAAGAAGTGCGAGGAAGCCGGCAAGCCGAAGGTCGAGGTGACGATCTTCGCCGGACAGAACCAGGCGGTGCTGGCCCTGCAGTCAAACCGCGTGGACGCCTTCCTGGTCGATTCGACCTCCGGGTCGGTCATTGCCGCCGAGTCCAAGGGCGCCCTGGCCATGGGCGAGCGCTACCAAGACCTGGCCTTCGGCATCGTCTTCCCCAAGGACCAGGAACAGCTCATGATCACCATCCAAAAGGGACTCGAGGCCATCAAGGCCGACGGTAGCTACGACAAGATCCTGGCCAAGTACAACATGGCCGACCACACCATGGAGTCCTTCCCCGTCAACGGGGTCAAGCAATGACCACGCGGACCCCTGAACCGCAGGAGAACGGTCTGGTCATCGTGCCGGCCCGCTATCTGGGCCGCTGGATTGCCGCGGTGGCAGTCGTCGGCATCCTCCTGATGCTGATCTACTCGATGTTCGCCAACGAACGCTTCCACTGGGACGTGGTGGGCGAGTACCTCTTCGCGGCGCCGGTGATGGCCGGCCTGGGCCGGACCCTGATGCTCACCGCCATCTCCATGCTCATCGGCATCGTGCTGGGGATCGTGGTGGCGGTCTGCAGGCTCTCGGCAAACCCGATCCTGTCCACCGCGGCCTGGGCGTACTCGTGGTTCTTCCGCGGGACGCCGCTGATGGTGCAGCTGCTGTTCTGGTTCTTCCTGGCGGCGCTGATCCCCAACATCGGGCTCGGCATCCCCTTCGGGCCCCAGCTGCTGAGCATCGACACCAACTCGGTGATCTCCCCGTTCACCGCCGCCCTGCTGGGCCTGAGCCTCAATGAGGGCGCCTACATGGGCGAGATCGTTCGCTCGGGCATCCGGTCCATCGCCGCGGGCCAGACCGAGGCGGCCAAGGCGATCGGCATGTCCCGCCTGCAGACCATGCGCCGGGTGATCCTGCCGCAGGCCATGCGCGTGATCATCCCGCCGACCGGCAACGAAACCATCGGCATGCTCAAGTACACCTCGCTGGTCATCGTCATCGGGTACTCGGAGCTGCTGACCAGCGTCTCGATCATCTACTCGCGCAATTTCCAGACCATCCCGCTGCTCATCGTGGCGGCCATCTGGTACCTGGCGGTCACCGCGGTGCTCTCCGTCGGCCAGTACTTCGTCGAACGCCACTTTGAACGCGGCTTCACGCCCATCAAGGGCAAGAAGCCAGCGGCGCCCGCGGCCTCGGCGACCGGCCCCGTCACGGGGCCGACCCCAGCGCCAAGCATCGAGCCGGAATTGGAGCCGAGCAAATGAACGAACCAGTCCTGCGCGCCCACAATGTGCGCAAGTCCTTCGGCCACCTGGAAATCCTCAAGGGCATCACCCTGGAGGTGCAGGCCGGACAGGTCGCCTGCCTGCTGGGGCCCTCCGGCTCGGGAAAAAGCACGTTCCTGCGGTGCATCAACCACCTGGAAAAAATCAGCGACGGGGAAATGTGGGTCCACGGGGATCGCATTGGATATCGCCGTGCGGGGAACAAGTTGCACGAACTGAAGGAAAACGAAACGGCCAAGCAGCGTGCGTCCGTCGGCATGGTCTTCCAGCAATTCAACCTGTTCCCGCACCGGACCGCCCTGGAGAACGTGATCGAGGGACCGACAATCGTGCAGCGCAAATCCCGGGCCAAGGCCATGGCCGAGGGCATGGAACTGCTGGACCGGGTGGGATTGGCCGACAAGTACCAGCACTACCCCTCGCAGCTTTCCGGGGGCCAGCAGCAACGCGTGGCCATTGCCCGGGCCCTGGCCCTGAAGCCGAAGCTCATGCTCTTCGACGAGCCGACCTCCGCGCTCGACCCGGAGCTGGTGGGGGAGGTGCTGGAGGTCATGACCTCCCTGGCGGCCTCGGGGATGACCATGATCGTGGTGACCCACGAAATGGGCTTCGCCAAGGAAGTAGGGGACGTCGTCCACTTCATGGCGGACGGGCAGCTGGTCGAGTCCGGCAGCCCCCGACAGGTCCTTGAAGACCCCCGCGAACCCCGAACCCAGGCCTTCCTGTCCAAGGTCCTGGCCTAGAAGCGAAGGAAAGACCCGATGTCCAACGAGCAATCCGGCGCCGGCGAGGCGACGCCCCGGCCGCGCGACCTGGTGGAGATGCTGCCGGGTTATTCGCGCTCGCCGGCCGCCGGAAAGGCGCGGTGGGTGGCCTCCTCCAACGAATCCTGGATGTCGCCCTCGCCCGCCGCCCTTGCGGCCATGGCGGACAGCGTGCAACGCTCCAACCGCTATCCGAGCCTGGCCGGGGACCGGTTGGTGGCCGCGCTGGCCGACACCCTGGGACTATCCGAAACCCAGGTTGCGGTGGGGGCAGGGTCCCTGGCCCTGCTGGGCCAGGTCCTCGCGGCTTTCGCGGGCCCGGGCGACGAGGTGCTGTACGCCTGGCGCAGCTATGAGGCGTATCCGATCCTGGTCACGCTGGCAGGGGCCAGGAGCGTCGAGGTGCCGCTGGATGCGGCCCATCGCCACGACACGGCGGCCATGCGCCGGGCCATCACCGAACGCACCACGGTGGTGCTGCTGTGCAATCCCAACAACCCCACCGGAACGGTGCTGGCGATCGGCGAGGTCGAATCCTTTCTCGCGGGGGTTCCGGGCCACGTACTCGTGGTGCTCGACGAGGCCTACGTCGAGTTCTCCGGATCCAGTGGGGACACCGTGCCGCTGCTGACCAAGCACCCCAACCTGGTGATCCTGCGGACCTTCTCCAAGGCCCATGCACTGGCCGGGGCGCGGGCCGGATACCTGCTGGGGCCGGAGGACGTCGTCCGGGCCATCCGCAAGGTGGCTCCGCCCTTCGGGCTCAGTGCGGTGGCAGAGGCCGGCGCCGTGGCGGCCCTCGCCGACACCGACTACCTGCTCGGCACCGTGGCCGCGGTGTCGGGGGAACGCGAATTCCTGCACCGGGAACTGGAGGCCCTCGGCCTGCGCGTCCCCGACAGCGGGGGCAACTTCCTCTGGATCCCGGAAAACGGGCGGCGGGCCGCGGACATCGAACGCGCGTGCGCAGCACACGGGGTGTCGGTCCGTGCCTTTGGCGGCGAAGGGGTGCGGGTGACCATCGGCCCGCGCCAGGCCTCGCTGGCGGTCCTGGCCGCGCTGGACGAGCCGGCAACGGCACGGTGCGCGGAAACATGGCAGGCAGTACCCACCACATACCCACACCACAGCACTGGAGGTGCATCGTGATCAGCACAAGTGAAAAGCATGCCATCGGGGAACCGGGGCCAGTCATCCGGATGGCCGAGGACGGATACTTCGTCGTGGACGTGGTGGACATCAAGCGGGAATCGGAGTCGGTGCTCTCCCTGGGCATTGCCCGCCCCGACGGGCTCGCGCTGCCGGACTGGAGTCCGGGATCGCACATCGACGTCCTGCTTCCCAACGGTCTGCTGCGCCAGTATTCCCTGTGCTCCGCCCCCGGGGACCGGCACTGGCGATTGGGGGTGTTGCGGGAACCCGCCGGCCGCGGCGGATCCGCCTACGTCCACGACCAGCTGAGGCCCGGCGCGCAGCTGCGGGTCAGGAGCCCGCGCAACAACTTCGTGCTCGGGCCGGCGCCCGAATACATGTTCATCGCCGGCGGCATCGGCATCACGCCCATCCTGCCCATGCTGCGCGCGGCCGAGGTCTCCGGGGCAGCATGGCGGCTGCTCTACCTGGGGCGCAGCCGTGGTTCCATGGCATTCCTCGGCGAACTGGCGCACTACGGGGACAAGGTCCACGTGCACGCCGACGACGAATCCGGGCTCTATCCCCTGGCCGAGCTGCTCGGTGACCCGGAGGCGGGATTCCACGCCTATGTGTGCGGCCCCGGACCGCTGCTGGACTACATCGCCACGCTCACCTCCGGCTGGCGGGACCCCGCGCGGTTCCACTTCGAACGCTTTGTCGCCGACCCTGCCGCAAGCGCGCCGGCCGCGGGGGACCACGAATTCACGGTGGAAACCACCGGCGGCCTCCAGGCACGGGTGCCGGTGGGCACCAGCATCCTGGCCGCCCTGGAGGACGTCGGGGTGCAGGTGCTGAACTCCTGCCGGGAGGGAATCTGCGGGACCTGCGAGACCCCGGTGGTCTCGGGGGAGATCGACCACCGCGATTCGCTGCTCAGCGAGGAGGAGCGGGATGCCGGAGACACCATGATGATCTGCGTGTCGCGCTGCAAGGGCGGGCGCCTGGTGCTGGATATCTAGCGCCTGCGCCCCCGGGGCATCAGGCGCGCAGGCGGAAGAACGAGCTTCCGACAAGCTCGTGCGCACCGGGGAGCAGTGCCACCAGCAGCTCGGGGTTGAACTGGACCTCGACGGGGCCGCGGCCCGCCAGTGCCGCCGAGAGCTTGTGCGGGGCGAGTGCCTCAAGCACCCACTCGTCGGGACCGGCCCCCACGTGCAGCAGGTCGGTCTCGGGGTCGAGGTCAAGCCAGGCAGTGATCCAGTCGCCGGTGAAGCGCGGCAGCGGATTCCTGGTGGGGGATGAGTCCAGGGTGGGGCTGTACATGATGTGCACACGTCCTTGAAGATCGTTGTCCTTGCCCCTGCGTGCGGGATGCGCGCCAAGGCCGCTTCGTCATCCGAACCACCCGCCGTGCAACTATGGGGTTGGTGCCTGGTCAGTCGGAGCTTTGCGCAGTGCAACCAGATCTCGTGAAGCTGTCTCCAGCCTACGGCGGGGCGGGGACGGTTGGCCACCGCGGGGCTGCGGGGAGCAACAAACCGTCATCTGCGACGGCCAGTGACCCCGCCCTCCCGAGGCGGGCCCGCAGCACCGCCGTCACCGGTTCCTGCCGGGTGATGCAGTGGATGCCGCCGCCGCGGGCCAAGAGCCCGCTGGCATAGGCTGGAAGCGACACCCGCCAGCCCCCACACCCTGCGGAGGAACACATGCGCGCCACCCTGATCCACGGACCGCGGGACATCCGCGTCGAGGACTGCCCCGAGCCGACCTTGCGTGCCGACACCGACGCCATCGTGCGCGTCAGCGCCGCCTGCGTCTGCGGCTCCGACCTCTGGCCGTACCGCGGCGTCAGCCCCACGCCCAGGCCCCGGCGCATCGGGCACGAATTCATCGGCCGCATCGAGGCGGTTGGCCCGAGGGTCTCGACCCTGGCTGTGGGCGACTTCGTGGTGGCCCCGTGGGCCAACAGCTGCGGCACCTGCCCGCCGTGCCGCGACGGCGTGCAGGTCGCCTGCGAACACCGGGCGCACTGGGGCGGGGCCGACGAGAACGGCCTGCCCGTCGACGGCGGGCAGGGCGAGGCGGTGCGGGTCCCCAACGCCGACGGCACGCTCGTCGCTGTCCCCGGGGTGGCCGAGCCCGACGAAGCCCTGTCCAAGTCGCTGCTGGCACTCTCGGACGTCATGGGCACCGGGCACCACGCCGCGCTGGGTGCGCGGGTTGCGCCCGGCCGGAGTGTGGTCGTGGTCGGCGACGGGGCAGTGGGATTGTGCGGGGTGCTCGCCGCCAAGCGGCTGGGCGCCACGCGCATCATCGCCATGTCCCGGCACGCCGACCGTGCGGCCCTGGCCCGGGACTTCGGGGCCACCGATGTGGTCGCCGAGCGCGGGGCCGATGCCGCAGCCAAGGTGCGCGAACTGCTCGGGGGAGTGCTGGCGGACTCGGTGCTCGAATGCGTGGGCACCGCCGAGTCCATGGACCAGGCATTGCGCTGCACCCGACCCGGCGGGTCGCTGGGCTTTGTGGGCGTCCCGCACGGCGATGACCCGCTGCCGATCTCCGTGCTCTTCGCGAAGAACATCTCGGTGGCCGGAGGCGCGGCCAGCACCCGGGCGTACCTGCCCGAACTGCTTGCCGACGTGTTGGCCGGCAGCATCAACCCGGGACTGGTCTTCGATGCCGTCATGGGGCTGGAGCAGGCGCCGGAGGCCTATGCGGCGATGGACGAGCGGCGCGCGATCAAGGTCATGCTCGTGCCCTAGCGGCGTTCTTGCCGGCGGTGGCGCGACGCCCCGGGGGCTGAACTGCAGCCGGGCATTCCGGCGTCGTAGGTGCCCCTGCGCCGGGTCCGGCCCTTGCGCTATGCTCGTTGTGAAGCGGCGCGGCCGATCCGTTGACATTTTCTCCTGGGGCGACGTCGAGACGAAGGCAACTGGCGGGCAGTCGTCGAACGGCTTCGCAGCGACTTCCGGGCTATGGCTGCAACGCCGTTGTTGCAAGTCTCACGAATGCGAGTCTTGTCATCGTGATCATTTTGTGACATTTGCGGCGATGTACTAGCGTTGGGCATCGATGCCAGCTTTTACTGAAAATCATGTCCTAGGATCGTCCAGCGCCACCAATGAACCCGTATTCGTCGACCCGTCGGGTAGGCGCCTGCAGCGGGCCAAAAAGGTCGGCGTCGTGGTCATCGGGCTGATGTTCCTGTATGTGCTGTTGCTCTTGTTCTCGTTCCTTGGCGGTTCCACGAACGCGGCACCGCACCTGCCCAAGTCGGCCAAGTCCGGGGCGGATTCGACGGTTTCGGAGCCAACGACAAGTCCGCGCCCGACCCCGTCGCCGACACCGACGCGTCAAGAGGCGGCAGCGGCGATGGCGACAGGCAGTGCCGAGACCACTACCGCAGCCGAGGCCACGACTGCGTCCGGGAGCACCGCCGCGACCAAGGGCACCGCGGCGGCCGAGACCACGGCAAGCACCGCGGATCCCAGCCCCACTGCCGCCACGCAGGCCGCGCCGAGCACCGATTCCGCGAACGCCACCCCGAGCCCCAGCGAATCGGCGGCCCCCGCCACCGGCGAAACGGCCCCGGGCAAAAGTGCAACCGCTCCGGGCCGTGGCGAGACCGGACCGGGCAAGCCGACCCGGCCGTCCCGCCCGTGAGCCCTGGACGCAGGTCCGCCCGCACCGGTGGCATCGGGGCGCACTGGATTCTGATGGTGACCGTCGTGCTGACGCTGGGACTGTCAATGGCGGTCCAGGGGTACATGAACCACCTCTCCGGCATCGACGAGCCCCGGGGGCAAGTGAGTCGTGCCACCGGAGGCGTCCCCGGGGCCGTTGCCGAGGGTGGCCCGGTTGTGGACCCCCGTGGCGACGGCGTCCGCACGGCGACCCCGTCCGACCACACCGTGGCCTTGACGTTCGACGATGGGCCGGACCCGGTATGGACGCCACGGATCCTGGATGTCCTGCGTGAACACGGGGTCCACGCCACCTTCTTCGTTACCGGATCCTCGGCGATCAAGCACCCCGAGATTGTCCGGCGCATGGCCGCCGAGGGCCATGAGATCGGCATCCAGACACTCACGCACACCGACCTGTCCGCTGCGCCCTCGTGGCGGCTCCAGCTCGAGACCAGGGGTGCCCAAAAGGTCGTGGCGGGGATCACGGGGAACTCGCCGTCCTTGCTGCGACCGCCGCACACGTCCACCAACGCAACCACCACCGACGGCCAGTGGTCGGCCATGGACGCCGCCGCGGACCAGGGATTCCTCACGGTCCTGAATACCGTCAACAGCGGCGACTGGCGTCGCCCTGGCGCGGAGGTGATCACTGGCCTCTTGCTGCAGCCTGGGGTGCAGGGGCAGGTGGTCCTGATGCACGACGGTGGCGGAAACCGGTCCCAAACCGTCGACGCCCTGTCCGCCGCACTGGAGCGCCAGGAAAAATCCGGCATCAGCTTCACCTCGGTCGGTGACTCCATCGGCATTGACAGCACGCGGAAAGCGTCGGTCGGCGATGCGATCCTGGGCAAGGCCTTCGTCTGGGGGATTCGGCTCACCGACGCCGTGGTCGCTGCAATCTCGTGGGGTCTCGTGGCCGCCGGGATCGTGACGCTCCTGCGGGCCGTGCTGGTGATGGTCGTCGCCGCAAGGCACAGCCGCGCCGTGCGCAAAAGCCGCGAGGCCGAGCGCAATCGCGGCTGGTTCGAACCGCCGCTTCGCGTCGAGGTGACCGAACCGGTCAGCGTGATCGTCCCCGCATACAACGAATCGGCCGGGATCGAGGCGGCCGTGAGGTCGATCGCCGCGTCGACCCATCCGGTCCAGGTCATCGTGGTCGATGACGGATCCACGGACGGCACCGCCGACATCGTCGAGGCGCTGGAATTGCCGAACGTCCAGGTCATCCGCAAGGAGAACGGCGGGAAGCCCTCGGCACTGAACGCCGGCATCGCCGCGGCCCACCACGAACTGGTGGTGATGGTCGACGGCGACACCGTCTTCGAGCTCGACACCGTCCACGTCCTTATCCAGCGCTTCGCCGATCCGCGGGTTGGCGCGATCTCGGGCAACACCAAGATCGCCAACCGCGGAGGCATCCTCGGCGCCTGGCAGCACATCGAATATGTCGTCGGGTTCAACCTTGACCGCCGCCTGTTCGACGTCGCCGAATGCATGCCCACGGTTCCCGGCGCGATCGGCGCTTTCCGCCGCGAGGCCCTGGCCCGGGTGGGCGGGGTCAGCCACGACACCCTGGCCGAGGACACCGACCTGACCATGGCCCTGTGCCGCGACGGCTGGCGGGTTGTGTACGAGGACGACGCCCTGGCCTGGACCGAGGCCCCGGCCACCCTCGGTGCCCTGTGGAAGCAGCGCTACCGCTGGTGCTACGGAACGCTGCAGGCCATGTGGAAGCACCGCGGCGCCATTGCCCAGTCGGGGCCGGCGGGCAAGCTCGGGCGCAGGGGGATCGGCTATCTCTTTGTCTTCCAGGTGCTGCTGCCCCTGTTCGCGCCCATCGTCGACGTCTTCGCGATCTACGGACTGGTCTTCCTGGATCCCGTCCGTATCGCCGTGGTCTGGGGGATCTTCCTGCTGATCCAATTCATCATGGCTGCCTACGCGTTCAGGCTCGACCGCGAGCCGATGCGCGCCCTGTGGACGCTCCCGCTCCAGCAGTTCGTCTACCGGCAGCTCATGTACCTGGTGGTGATCCAGTCGGTGGTCACCGCGCTGGCGGGCGTTCGCCTGCGCTGGCACCGGATGGAACGGTACGGCAGCCTGCGCGTCCCGGCGGCGACCCAGGAACGGTCCTAGGGCAACGCTCTACCCCGCCCGTAACCTAACGGCGGGCAGTGGCCGTATATTTGTTTACGAGGCGCGTGGCAAATATCATACTTATTGGTTCTTTTGGCGATCGTTACACGAGGTCAATGACCTTCCGGGGCAAGACTCGGCGGGGAGCCAAGGATTTCGGCCGTTGGGCCGGTTGCACACCTCAAAGGAGCGGTATGTCTGTCAGCACCCCCGCGTCGCACCATCTGGGCGACGAGACCAAGGATCCGTACGCGCTGGATCCCTCCTCGATCCAGGATCCGCCCACCCGTTGGCGGGACAGGTTCAAGTTCCTGGGCCCGGGCATGATCACCTCTGCCGCCGTCGTCGGATCCGGCGAGCTGCTCACGGCCACGACCCTCGGCGCCAAGGCCGGCTTCATGCTGCTGTGGCTGGTGCTGGCCTCCACCTTCATCAAGGTGTGGGTGCAGGTCGAACTGGGCCGCTGGTCCATCTCCACCGGCAAGGTCGCGGTGACCGGCTACGACGAGGTCCCGCCGCGGATCGGCAAGCGCGGCTGGATGGCCTGGCTCATCCTGCTGATGTTCGTGCAGTTCCTGACCAGCCAGGCCGGCGTCATCACCGCCTCGGCCTTCGCCTTCTCCTCGCTGATGCCCTTCGGGCCCGACCCGTACTCGTTCATGTCGATCGGGATCTGGGTGGCCATCCTGGTGGTCATCGCCATCGCGATCCACCTGGGCAACAAGTACGTCGTGGTCGAGGGCATCTCCACGGTGTTGGTCTTCCTGGTGACGATCTTCGCCGTGGTGATGGTCTTCGCCATCCAGGGCACCGAATTCAGCTGGAACGCCGGGGACCTGGCCGACGGCATGCGCTTCCAGATCGCCCTGGGCTCCATGGGTGTGGCCCTGTCCATGTTCGGCCTCACCGGCGTGGGCGCCGGGGAAATCACCGCGTACACCTACTGGTGCGTGGAAAAGGGCTACGCGTCCTGGACCGGCCCGAACGACGGCTCCGAGGCCTGGGTCAAGCGCGCCCGCGGCTGGATCTCCGTGATGAAGCTCGACGCCTGGGTCTCCTGGGTCGTCTACACCGTGTCCACCGCCGCCCTGTACATGCTCGGCGCCGCGGTGCTGCACCCGCAGGGCCTGGAGCCCAAGGGGGACGAGGTCATGACCACGATCTCCTCCATCTTCTCCACGAACGTGGGCCAATGGGGAGCCGTGGTGTTCCTCGTCGGCGCCGGCATCGCGCTGTTCAAGACCATCATCGCCAACGTCCCCTCGCTGGGCCGCCAGGTCGGCAACACCCTCGCGGTCTTCGGCGCCTTCGACTGGAACAACCGCAAGCAGCGCGACCGCTGGATGCGCGTGATCATGATCGTGCTGCCCATCGTCTGGGGCCTGTTCGGCACCGTCGTCTCCTCGCCGCTGGCGCTGGTGATCTTCGCCGGAATCCTCAACGCCATCTTCCTGATGGGCGTCGCCGCGGCAACCATCTACCTCTCGCACAAGCAGACCGACCCGCGGGTCAAGGACGGCAAGGCCTTCACGGCAATGCTGATCCTCTCGGCCGCGGCCGTCTTCTTCGTCGGCGTCATGGGTCTGGTCAACACGTTCTAGGGCGCCACCCGGCGCAGTAAAGGAGTACCCTCGCATGCAGGCAGTTGTGGTGCACGGCAAGGACGACCTGAGGGTCGAGGAGATCGCGGACCCCGTCTGCGGCGACAGCGCGGTCCTGGTGGCCATGGAGTGGGGCGGGATCTGCGGTTCGGACATCGCCTACTGGAAGACGGGGGCCTCGGGCACCGCGGTGCTCTCCGCGCCCCTGGTGCTGGGCCACGAGGTCTCCGGCACCGTGGCGCAGATCGGCGCCGGGGCCGCCGCGTCGCTGGCGGCACGCGGGATCCGGGTCGGCACCCCGGTGACGATCCACCCCGCGACGCTGGTCGGCGAGCACCAGGTGCCCGCGGAAACCGCGGACCGCACCAACCTGTGGCCCGAGGTCCGCTACTTCGGCTCCGCGGCATTCGAGCCCCACGAGCAGGGCGGCTTCAGCCGCTTCCGCGCGGTGCGCCCGGACCAGTTGCGCGTGGTCCCGGACGGGGTCTCGCTCAAGGCGGCGGCGCTGGCCGAACCCTTCGCCGTGGCGCTGCACGCTGTCTCCCGGGCCGGGGACGTGGCGGGGAAGACCGTGCTGGTCAACGGCGCCGGGCCGATCGGCGCGCTTGCCGTTGCCGCGGCCAAGGCCGCCGGCGCCGCACGCGTCATCGCCGCCGACCTCTCCGCCGCCGCCCTGGACATCGCCGGGCGGATGGGCGCGGATGTGTGCGTGAACCCGGCCGAGGGGGGCGTGCTGCCCACCGACGTCGATGTTGCCATCGAGGCCTCCGGCGCCCCGCGCGCCCTGGGCCCGGTGATCGCCGCGGTGCGCCGCGGCGGGGTCATGGTGCAGGTCGGGAACCTGCCCGCCGGGGAAATGCCCGCGGCCCTGGGCAACATCGTGACCCGCGAGATCGACTACCGCGGCTCCTACCGCTTCGTCGAGGAGATCTCGGCGGCCCTGGATCTCATGGCCGGAGGCATCGACCTGTCGCCGCTGATGACCCACGAGGTGGTACTGGCGCAGGCGGTGGCCGGGTTCGAGCTGGCGGCGGACCGCTCCTCGGGCTCCTCGAAGGTCATGATTTTCCTGGGCTGATCCCTCCGGACCGATGCCCCCAAGGCAGTGGCCGCCCCCTTTTCGAGGGGGCGGCCACTGCTTTCTTCACGCAGGTTCCTAGCGCAGCAGCGCGCGGATGTCGTCCGCGTTGAGCACCTTGCCGAAGCCCGCGCCCTCGTCCATGACCGAGGAGATCAGCTGGCGCTTGGAATCCTGCAGGGCCACCACCTTCTCCTCGATGGTGTTCTTGGCGACCATCCGGTAGACCATCACGTTGCGGGTCTGCCCGATGCGGTGGGCGCGGTCCACCGCCTGGGACTCCGCGGCGGGGTTCCACCACGGGTCCAGCAGGAAGCAGTAGTCGGCCTCGGTGAGGTTCAGCCCGAAGCCGCCGGCCTTCAGCGAGATCAGGAACACCGGCGCCTGGCCCGACTTGAAGGAGTCGATGACCTCGGCGCGCTTGCGCGTGGAGCCGTCCAGGTAGGCGTAGGGCACCCCCGCTGCATCCAGCCGGTCCGCGGCCTTCTTCAGGAAGGAGGTGAACTGGGAGAAGATCAGCGCGCGGTGGCCCTCGGCCAGCACGTCCTCGAGCTGCTCGAAGAGCACATCCAGCTTGGCGCTGGGCACGTGCGCGTACTCAGGGTCCACCAGCGAGGCATCCAGCGAGAGCATGCGCAGCAGGGTCAGCGACTGGAAGATCGTGAACCGGTTCTTGTCCATGTCATCGACCAGGCGCAGCACCTTCTGGCGCTCGCGCTGCAGGTGCGTGTCATAGACCCGGCGGTGCTCCTCGCCCAGCTCCACGTGCAGGACCTGCTCCTGCTTCGGCGGCAGGTCGGTGACCACCGCGTCCTTGGTCCGCCGCAGCATGAACGGGCGGATCCGCCGGCGCAGGCGCACCAGCGGCTCGTCGAGCCCCTGGCGTTCGATGGGCCGCTGGTAGTTCTCCGCGAAGCGCACGGCCGAGGGGAAGAGCCCGGGGGAGACGATGGCGAAGATCGACCAGAGTTCCATGAGGTTGTTTTCCATCGGCGTGCCGGTGATCGCCAGCTTGAAGCGGGCGGGCATGTCCCGGGCCACGTGGTGCGCCTTGGTGGCCTTGTTCTTCACGAACTGGGCCTCGTCCAGGATCAGCCCGGCCCAGGCGATGTCCGCATAGGCGTCGTCGTCAAGGCGCAGCAGCGTGTAGGAGGTGACCACGACGTCGTAGTCCCTGGCCAGCTGCGCCAGCGAGGCAGCGGCGCGCGACTCGGTGTCGGTGACCGCCACGACCCGCAGGGACGGGGCGAAGCGCGCCGCCTCGTCCTTCCAGTTGGAGACCACCGAGGTCGGGGCGACCACCAGGAAGGGTGCCCGCTTGCCGGCCTGGGGGCTGATGCCCTCGAACGCCGCGGGGTTCGCCCACACCTGGTGCGCGTGCAGGATCAGCGCCAGGGTCTGCAGGGTCTTGCCCAGGCCCATGTCATCGGCCAGCACCCCGCCCAGCCCGTTGCGCCAGAGCGTGGCAAGCCAGCCGAAGCCCTCCACCTGGTAGGGGCGCAGGGTCGCATTCAGTGTCGGGGGCAGGTCGGCGACCGCCGTGGTCTTCAGGTTCACCAGCGAGTTCAGGGCGCCCACCCACGCGTCCGGGCCCTCGATGCGGCTGGCCAGGTCCTCGAGTTCCTCCCACATGGAGAACTGGTAGGGGGTCAGCGAGATGTCCGCTTCCTTGTCCTTCATGTCCCGCAGGCCGCCGGCCTCGGAGACCAGGGCGCGCAGCTTGTCAAAGAGCGGGTCGGTGAGGGAGAAGTAGCTGCGGTCCGGCATCAACAGCTTGGTCTGCCCCTGGATCAGGGCGCGCAGGATGTCGGCGAAGGGGATCTGGCGGTCCCCGATGGAAATCAGCAGGCCCAGGTCGAACCAGTCGCGGCGGTCCGATTCCACGGTGGTGATGACCAGCTCGGGCGCCTCGGTGAGCTCGTGGAACTCCGGGCGGATCCCGCTCTCCTGGAGCACCAGGTCCTTGACCGCGGCAAGTTCGGGCAGCACCCGGCGCACGAAGTCGATGACCTCCAGGCCCTGGAAGTGCCGGGGCCCGAGCACCGAGGACTCGAAGGCGGGGTGCCGGTTCAGGATCTGCAGCACCTCCGATTCCAGGGCGGTTTCCACGAGGGTGTCGCGGTCCGCCGCATCGACGACCATGCCGTTGTAGTCGAAGACCCAGTCCACGTCGACGGTTTCCCGCGAGCCGTAGCGGATCTTGGCCACCAGCTTGGGCGGCAGCACCGCGGGCAGCGCAACGGAGGCATCAGGGCTGGTGACCCGCAGCTTGCGGGCCAGGCGCGGGAAGACGCGGGAGAAGAACTCCTCGGTTTCCGCCTCCGGCACGTTCAGGGTCTCGGGATGTTCGAGCATGGCAAGCTCGCTGTGGCCCAGCCCGCCGGGGACCTGGCCCAGGAAGATCTCCGTGTGGTCCTCGTTGGCCACGTAGACGCCGTGGTTGCCGATGGACCCGGCGGCGCTGTGGGCATCGAGGATGAAGCCGTGTCCGCCCAGGGACACCGAGGGCGCCAGGGCCAGGCCGTCCTCGGTGGCCCGCGTGCCCAGGGCCACCTGCGCGGGGGAGGCCAGCAGGATCCTGGTGTAGGTCCGGGTGCCGACCAGCGCCACGCCCAGGGACTTGGCCTCGGCCAGCAGTTCCCAGAGCAGGGCGGAGGAATACTCGTCGAGGTAGAGCCAGTCGTTGTCCTCGCCGAAGTAGAGTTCCCCCTTGGCGCGGTAGAGCGGCACGAACTGGCAGAACCAGCGGTGCTGTTCAACGTCCAGGTTCAACCCGAAGGTCTTGAAGCTGATGGTGTTCCAGCGCAGGTTCGACCGCGCCCAGCGGTCGTCGGCGGAACGCACCACCGGGCGCACGCCCAGGCGCCAGCGCCGGGAGGCGGCCTTGAGCTGCCCCACACCGGAGCCCGGTGCCCACTGCTGGTGGGCCGAAAGCGTGGTGTCCTGCAGCTCGAACTGCAGGCCCATCTGCAGCACCGGGTGCTTGGAGTTGGGTCCGCCCAGGGACTTGGCCGCCGCCGGGGCCGGGGCGAGCAGCTGCTGCAGGGACTGCTGCCAGGCGGGGACCGCGACGGCGGTGTTGCGGTACACCACGTCCTTGGCGCGCAGGTGCATCGAGTTGGAGTAGATCAGCACCGCCGCCACGTGCCGGCACTTGGGTGCCTCGCCGCAGGGGCAGGTGGCGTCGTCGATGACGCGCTCGCCCTTTTTCACCGCCAGCGTGATGTGCACGGCGCATGCGGGCTCCCCGTCCTCGGACACCGTCCCGGAGAGGATCTGGTGATCCGGATCCCACAGGAACTCGCTCAGCGCGGCGTCGGTGGCCAGCACCTTGCCGCGGGTGAAGGAGACACCGCCGACGACACGCAGGATTTCACGCGCATCGACCATGGGAAAAGCAGATTCGGTCATCCTGCCATCGTTTCACGTTCTGCACCCCCAGCACGAACCCGGATGGGTTGAAGTGCAACAAGTTTGCGCGCCAGGGACCCGAAAGTCGCCTAGTCTAGGGTGTCATGAACAGCACTCCGGCCCTGCACCCGCTCCCGCGCGTCATTGAGATTGCGTCGCTGGCCGATTTCGACAGGCATGCAGCCAATGCGCTTGCCCTCACCGACAGGCGCCTGGCCGCCTCCATGCACGGCTGGCACGTGCAGTCGGTTGACCTGCGCGCACGCGGCGCGGTGCTGGAAAAGCTGCGGTCGGCCGGCTCGGTGTTCATGGGGTGCGAGATGGAGGGCAAGACCGAGCGCCGCCTGCGCGGGGGCGGGGCGCTGGTCTTCCCCGAGATCCCCGGGCTGCCCTTCGACCCGTATCGCGGGGAGCTGTACACCGGGGCCGAGCTCTATGCGGGTCTGGATGCCGGGCCCTACGAATCGGTGCCCGACGCGCGGATCTATGCCTGGCTCTCGCACCGCTACGGGGCCGGGGCCCACGACGCGCTGAATGCCGCGTTGTCCTCCACGCTTCACGACCACGCCATCGGCTCCCGGCTGGACTCGCAGATCCGCGACGGCGCGCTGGCCCACGCCCCGTTGGTCGGTGTCATGGGCGGGCACGCCCAGCAACGCGGCAGCGCTGGCTACGAGCGGGCCGCGCGGCTTGGCCATGCCCTCTCCGGCGCGGGATTCATCGTGGCCACCGGGGGCGGGCCCGGGGCCATGGAGGCCGCGAACCTGGGTGCCTACCTGGGCGCGGGCAGCACCCAAAACCTGGTCGAGGCGCTGAAAATTCTGGAGACGGAGCCCGGCTTCGCCCCGTCGGTGACCAACTGGGCGCGCGCCGCCGCACGCGTGCGCGAACGCTGGCCCGCGGGCCTGCCGAACCTGGGGATCCCCACCTGGTTCTACGGGCACGAGCCGCCGAACATGTTCGCCACCCACATTGCCAAGTTCTTTGCCAACGCCACCCGCGAATCCGTGCTGCTGGAAAAGTGTTCGGGCGGAGTGGTGTTCCTGCCCGGGGCCGCCGGGACGGTGCAGGAAATTTTCCAGGATGCCTGCGAAAACTACTACGGTGCCGCAGGCAGCATCAGCCCGATGGTGCTGGTCGGCGTCGAACACTGGACCAAGACGCTGCCCGCCTACCCGCTGCTTGCCGAGTTGGCCGCGGGCCGGGCGATGGAGGAGAAGATCTTCCTGGTCGACGATGCGGCCGAGGCGGTGCGCATCCTGGTGGAGCTGAACGACGGCTCGATCTCCGGCGTGCGGGGGCTTGCATGAGTGCCGCGGAACCTGCCATCGGCATCGACATCGGCGGCACCAAGATTGCCGCCGGACTGGTTGACGGCCACGGGAGGGTATCCCGGCGCACCAGGCATGCCACCGTCGGGCACGAGCCGGACGAGGTCCTGGACACCGTGGCCGCCCTGGTCGCCGAACTCGGCGCGGGCTATCCGGAGGCCGCGGTGGGCGTGGGGGCGGCCGGCTGGCTGGACCCGGCCGGGCGCACCGTGCTTTTCTCCCCGCACCTGGCGTGGCGCAACGAGCCGCTGCATGCGAAGCTCGAGGCAGCCACCGGCAGGCCCGTGCTGCTGAGCAACGACGCGGATGCCGCCGGCTGGGCCGAGTACCGTTTTGGTGCCGCCCGCGGACAACAGCATGTGGTCTGCCTGACCCTCGGCACTGGGATCGGCGGGTCGATTGTGATCGACGGGAAACTGCAGCGCGGAAGGTTCGGGGTCGCGGCCGAATTCGGCCACCAGATCATCGTGCCCGGCGGACAGCGCTGCGCCTGCGGCAACCGCGGATGCTGGGAACAGTACGCGTCGGGCAATGCGCTGGCACGCGAGGGAAGGAGCCTCATGGCAGTGCACTCGCCGGTGGCCCATGCACTTCGCGAGGCGGCAGGGAACGACCCCCGCCTGGTGACTGGTGAACTTGTCACCACCCTTGCCGCCGCCGGGGATCCGGCCTGCCGCGAGTTGCTCATCGAAGCCGGCCAATGGCTGGGCCGGGGGATGGCCAACCTGGCCGCGGTGCTGGATCCGGGCATCTTCGTCATCGGCGGCGGGCTGGGTGCCGCGGTTCCGTTGCTGGTGGAAACGGCCGAGGCGACGTATCGCGAAAACCTCAGTGGGCGGGGCTACCGGCCCTTTGCCCAGGTGGCCCGCGCAGAGCTTGGGCCGGATGCAGGGTTGGTGGGTGCCGCGGACCTGGCCCGCGGGGCGCTCGCCGGCTGATTCGTGGCCTCGCGCGTCCATGGGCGCAGGGCCGTTCCGGGGATGCGTGGGTGCATCCCCGGTGGCGTGGGGCGTGGGTTTTCCGCGCGTTGCGGAGGGCGGCTATTTTCGCTGAAGTGGCCGGCCCATGCCGGTCGTTGGCCGCGGTGGCGGAGCCGTGGAAGTGTAGCTGTGGCCGCTGGGGGTGGTGATCCTGAAGGAATGGCGGCCCCGTCCGGGCAATGGTTCCTCGTCCCAGCCGGGTGCTTCCTTGGTTTGGTTGCACGTACGACAGCGACCAGCGGCATTGAGCTCGGTGGTCTTGCCGTTGCGGTGCACCTGCACGACGTGGTCGAGTTCCTGGATGCGGCCGTTGCAGTGCGGGGTGCGACAGCGTTGGTCGCGGAAGGTGATGAAGCGCTTGAGATTTCCGGCGAAGTTGCGGGCCGCCGAGTCCATGGCGACCAGCTTGCCGGTGTCCGGGGCGGCGTAGAAGCGCCGGCACCAGGTGTCCAGGGGGTGCTCCGGATCGCCAGCCACCAGTGACCTGGCCTTGGTGGCGCTGATGTATCCGTGGCCCGGGATCAGCGCCGGTTCGTCGCCGTCGCCGGTGAGGCTCTCTGCGTCCATCATCAGCAGCAGCTCCACCGGCCGGGAACCGGTGGCCTTGGTGTCGGTAATCGCCTCGAAGACGGTGTCTGCCGCGACCTGCGCGTTGGTGCGGTCGTCCCCGGGCTTTCGGGGACGACCGGTTTCGCGGCTGAGGACCTGCAGGATCGGAACGCCTTGGTCCAGGGGGAACTCGCCAATGATCCTCACGGTGTTTTCATTCACCCGGTAGCCGCTGGCGTATCGCTTTTCGGTGGCGTCCGCTTCCTCTTGCTCGGCAGTTTCCGGTTCGAGGACGAGAGCCCAGTAATTGACCATTTCACGCAGGGCCGCGGTCCCGGACTGGAAGCACGTGTGGGTGTCCTCCCACAACAGCTCATCGATCATTCTCCGGTTTTCGATCTTGAGGTTCCGGGTGCCGCTGACAACCACGCGTGCCTGGTCCCAGGTCATGATGCCCTGGCGCAGCCCCTGATGGGAGAGTGGCAGGTCTTCGGCGAGGATCCGGAAGTCGCTGGTGCGTTTGGACCCGCTGTGCGGGGACAGGTGCATCGCCAGGGCGACGTCCCCGCTGGATCCCCAGGCCGGGTTCTTCTCCCTGACGCCTGTGCACTGTCGATGGGCGATCAGGGAGTCCTGGTAGGCGACGCTGTGGTCGGCCTGTTTCGCCGTGGCGGCGCATTTCAAGGTTTCCAGTGCGCCGACGGCGGACACCGCCTCATGGACACCCGTCAGCACCGGGGCGTCGTTCACCGCGGCGGCCAGGGACAGGATTCCGTCTGTGCCGGTGCGGGCAAGATGCTCGGCAACCAGTGCGTCCATGTCCGCCCCGTCGGCCAGCAGTGCATCGTAGCCCAGGTCCTTTCCGGCACCAGAGGTGCCGGCGGAAGGGATGCCGCTCGATGACGTCGTTGCCATGCTTCCATTATAGAACGGGTCACCGACAATTGGAACATAGTTTCTTTAAAAATAGAAAATATGTTCTACTGCTTGCGAGGGGCGCCTGACCTTACCTGCAAACAACATCCCGCGCGGGCGCCGGAAGCCAAAAGGGTGCCGCCGAATCCCGGATCCAGGGAAATGGCGGCACCCGGCGTTGAGTCCGTCGTGGGACCGTCAGGCCACGGAGCCGCCGAAGAGCAGGCCGAGGGCGTAGGTGACCGCCGCGGCGCCCAGGCCGATGGCCAGCTGGCGCAGGCCGCGCTTGGCCGGGGACGCGCCTGAAAGCAGGCCCACGATGCCGCCGGTTGCCAGCAGGGCCAGGCCGACCAATGCGGCGGAGAGCAGGATCGCCGGCGTGCCGCCCATGCCGAAGATGAACGGCAGGATCGGGATCACCGCACCGGAGGCAAAGAAGCAGAACGATGCGGAGGCGGCACCCATGGCGGAGCCGATTTCCTCGTGCTCGACCTTGGCGGATTCCTGCTCGAGCTCGGGATGCAGGGAGAGCGAGGCGTTGCAGTCGCAGGAGTAGATGCCCATGCGCTCGGCCGCACGGTGCGCCGCATCCTCGTCGCTCATGCCGCGGGCCTTGTAGACCAGCACCAGTTCGTTGGCATCCAGGTCCAGGTCCGGGGCGGCGGAAAGGGTCACCTGGGTGGGCTTCGACGCCGAGAGCAGTTCGCGCTGCGACCGGACCGAGACGTATTCGCCGGCGGCCATCGACAGGGCGCCCGCGAGTAGGCCGGCGATGCCGGAGAAGAGCACCATGGAGGTGGCGACGCCGGTCGCTCCGATGCCCATGACCAGGGCCAGGTTGGACACCAGACCGTCGTTCGCGCCGAAGACGGCGGCACGGAAGTTGCCCGAGAGCCGGTTGCGGCCGCGGGTGGCCAGGCCGCGGACGACCTCTTCGTGGACGAGCTCGTCGGCGGCCATTTGGCGGCTGGCGTCGGTGTCCGCGGCGTAGGGGGAGTTTCCCTCGGCGCGCTGGGCCAGGGCCAGGACGAAGACCGAGCCGAAGTGGCGGGCCAGGAAACGGAGCATGGTGCGCCGGATCGAGGGCCGGGTCCGCTTCCCGGCGTGCTCGCCCAGCAGCGAGCGCCAGTGTTCCTCGTGGCGGGTTTCGGCGGCGGCAAGTCCCAGCAGGACCGCGCGTTCCTCGCCCTGGCGCTTGTTGGCAAGTTCGCGGTAGACCGCGCCCTCGGCGATTTCGTCAGCCAGGTACTGGCGCCAGCGTTTGATCTGGGCGGGAGTGGGGGTTGGCGCTGTTTGCGTCATGCTCTCATCCTCATGTGGGCGTTCACGGCCCCGCGGGACCGTGTGATGGGGAGGCCCGGCATGAATGCTTTTTGGGTGCGTTGAGCCTCGGGCCACCAATGTGTGGACCGAAGGTCTCGTTCGCCTGGGGCCGGACGGGAATGCCCGTTGCCGCAGGTGGTTTGCCGGGTTACCGCGTTGTAACCAGTATGTCGACGCACCGCTTTCCCGCCGGGTGGGCGGGTTTGGGAACTACTCCCCTTCAACCCACGAGTGTAGCGTCCGGAAGGGCAAGGGAGAATTCGCTGAGACTAAAAACCAGGGCCTGGCCAGCGGGGTTGCCTGCCCGGGGGATCCGCACCGACAGCTGGCCGGCGGCAGGGTCCCAGCGCGTGGAACCGGCGGCGTTGGCCAGCGCCGCGGCCAGCGCGGGGGCGTCGGCAACGTGGTAGCTGTGCCAGCAACCCGCGAGGCGCAGTTCAACGACCGAGCGGTGGACATCGAGCAGGGGCAACACGGGAATGGAACGTGCCATGGCGGGGTCGAAGACCTTTCGTCAGCTCTTGCCGCGCCTTGTGGCCACGGCCGCTTCTTCATCCGAACCACCCATGAACCTGGGGTTGGTGCGCGTCTTAGTCGGAGCTTGCCGACGCGTCTCGTGAAGCTGGGAACTACATTACCGCGATTCGGAGGCCCGCAGGATGTTTTCGTGCAATTGGGTCCAGCCCGCAGGATCGTAGGGCGGTATGTTCGTGTTCTCTTGGCGCATTCCGGTGGAGCCGTCAATGAGCTCGCGCAGGATGTCTGCATGCCCCGCGTGGCGTGCGGTCTCCACGTTCATGTGCAGCAGCAGGCGACCGAGGGTCGTGTCGCGCTTTTCCGGCTTCCACCAGGGAATCGTGGCCGGGGCATCCAGGGGCAAGGCGGCAATGTTGTGGTTTGCCGCGTCGATGGCCCGGCGGTAGAAGGCGAGGATCTCGGAGCACGGGACGTCGCCGGGAACCCACATGTCGGCGCTGGCCTCGGGGTCGGCCATCAGCGCGTCGTAGCGTTCGTCGTCAACCGTGAATCCGAGGCATTCGACGAAGTAGCCGTACTCGACCGAGGCCAGGTGCTGGATGAGGCCCAGGATATTGGTGCCGGAGCCGACCATGGGGCGGGTCATTTCCCTGTCGCTGAGTCCCTCGACCTTCCAGAGCATGGCTTCGCGGGTGTGGTTCAGGTACGTGGAGAGGTGGTCCTTGAGATCGTCCATGGTACCCACCCTAGGAGCGCCGGGGCATGGCTGGGAAGGGGGAACCGTGGCAAAAGGGGAGCCCGTCGCCGCGCATGGTGCGCGGGGACGGGCTCCCTCAACCGGGATTTTCCGGGGTCAGGGTCCGGTGCTAGCGTCCGGCAACCTCGGTGAGGTCCGCGCCCTCGGCGTCCGCCTGGCCGGCGACCCGCGCATTCCAGCGGGTGATGACCGCCGGGTTGGTGGGACGCGTGAGCAGGGAGACGACGACGAAGGTCAGCGCCGAGGCAATCAGCCCGAAGTAGATCGGCTCGTTGGCGTAGATGCCATCGAAGCGCTCTTCGGCCTGGATTTCCAGGACGATCATGGTGCCCAGGGTGACGATGGAGCCGGCGGCCATCGAGGCGGCGGCCCCCAGCCCGTTCCCGCGCTTCCAGACCAGACCGCCGATGATGGCCACCAGCAGGCCGCCCACCAGGATGTCATAGGCGATGGTCAGCGCCGCGACCACGTCGGAAACCATGATGGCCAGCACGATTGTGACCACTCCCAGCAGCAGCACCCAGATGCGGTTGGCGCGCACGTCGTGCTCGGGGTTCTCGTTGGTGTTGACGTGCAGCTGCTTGCCGAACCAGCTGGCCACGAACGGGGTGACGTCGGTGCGGGCTACGGTTGCAGCGGCAATCAGCGCGCCGGAGGCGGTGGACATCATGGCTGCGACAGCGGCCGCCAGCACCAGACCGCCGACGGCGACGGGCAGCAGCTGCGTGGCGACCTCCGCGTAGACCACGTCCTTGTTGGTGTCCGCGCCGATGATGTCCGGCAGGGCGACCTTGGCGGCCATGCCGATGATGGCGCCGGCGGCCCCGTAGAGCACGCAGTAGATGCCGGCGGTGGTGCCGCCCCAGCGGGCCACCTTCGGCGTCTTGGCGGTGAAGACGCGCTGCCAGATGTCCTGGCCGATGAGCAGGCCCAGGGTGTAGACCACGAAGTAGGTGATGATCGTCTGCACGCCGATGCCGGTGAAGCTGAAGAACTCGGCCCCGACGCGTTCGCGGATCCCGGACATGCCCCCGGCGGCGTTCAGCGCGAAGGGCAGCATCAGGAAGAAGATGCCCACGGTCTTGATGACGAACTGGACCTGGTCGGCCAGGGTGATCGACCACATGCCGCCGATGGTGGAGTAGATGACCACGATGACCCCGCCGATGGCGATGGCCATCCAGCGTTCCCAGCCGAAGAGGACCACGAAGATCGTCGCATAGGCGCTGGTGGAGGTGGCGCAGAGCATCAGCGTGTAGGCGAGCATGACGATGCCGGAGGTGTTCGTCGCCGACTTGCTGCCGTAGCGCAGGGTGAGCATCTGCGAGACGGTGAAGATCTTCAGGCGCTGCAGGGTCGGGGCAAAGAGCAGCGAGAGCAGGATGACGCCGGCGCCGATTGCCACGACCAGCCACATGCCGGAGATTCCGAACTTGTAGCCCAGGCCGACGCCGCCCACGGTGGATGCCCCGCCCAGGACGACCGCCGCCATCGTGCCCGTGTACAGGAACGGGCCGAGGCGCCTGCCTGCCACGAGGTAGTCGCTGCTGTTCTTGGTGCGCGATTTTCCCCACCAGCCGAAGATGAGCATGGCCGCCAAGTAGGCGGCGACGATCGTGCCATTGATGAATTCCATGGGTGAGCCTTTGCTGGGAACGAAACCGGGTGCGCACCTCTGGGATGCCTGATAGTAAACTTTTGTTGTTCTATAGGCTAATGTGAGGTGTCGCACACGTCAATTGCACCTAAGCTGGATGAACGCATTATTTCCTTCGAGCCCACCCTGGAGACCCGCGCCGATGAAAGCCCTGCCCGTTGAGCCCAGCAGTGCTGCCCTCGCCATTGGCTCGCGGATCCGGGCGGCGCGTCACGCCCAGCGCCTGACCATCGACCAGATCGCCGAATCCACGGGATTGACCAAGGGTTTTCTCTCCCGGGTGGAGCGCGACTTGACCAGCCCCTCGGTGGCATCGCTGGTGACGCTGTGCCAGGTGCTGTCCCTGGAGGTAGGGGAGCTTTTCACCCAGCCGGACACCCACGTCGTCAGGCTTGCCGAGGCGCCGCGCATCTCACTGGGCGGCGAAGGCATTGTCGAGAGGCTGGTGACGGCGCGTTCGGAGCGGCGCCTGCAGGTGATTCGCGCCGTCATCGCCCCGCACGGCGAGGGCGAAAAGGAACTTTACTCGGTGGATTGCGAGGTCGAGGTGCTCCACGTCCTCTCCGGGCGCTTCGTGCTGATTTTCGCCAACGAGCGGTTTGACCTCGACGCGGGGGACACCGTGACCTTCCCGGGGCGCGAGCCGCACAGCTGGAAGAACCCGACGGGCGAGGAAGCCATCGTCACCTGGACGCTGGTCCCCGCCGCGTCGCGTTAACCCACGTGCACCCAGGGCCGCTTGCCGATTGCCGGTTCGGCCTCGCGCAGCACCTCGCGCGTCAACGGGGCGATCTCGCCCTGGCCCAGGAACAGGAAGCGCAACAGGTTGTGCACCGGGTTGCCCTCGGTCCAGCGGAAGTAGATGTGCGGCATCACGCCGGTCCGGTCGCGGATTTCAAGGCAGATCGCGGCAATCGCGGTGGGCACCGAAGGGGCCTCCGCCTGCAGGATCTTGTAGCCGTGCCGGGTGGTCCCGGAAACCACGATGTCCTGGGCGAAGTCCGAGAAGTCCGAGACCCTGATCTCGATGAAGACCACCGGGGCATCCTCGGGCAGGTGGCTGGCCATTTTGGCGTGGGCCAGCTTGTGCCGGTAGCGGGCGGCCGAGAGGCGGACCGGCTCGTGGGAAATGATCCGCACCATTGAATCCCGGCTGGAGGTCTCGATGATCTTCAGGGCCTCCTCGTCCAGGGTCACCGAGGTGGCGCGCAGTTCCGTGGAGCGCCGGAAGCGCGAAACCATGGAGACGATGATGATCCCCGCGATGAAGAACCCGGCTATCCGGATGCCGTCGGGCCGCTCCACGACATTGGCGCCGGTAGTGTAGATGAAGATGGCCGAAATGATCCCGAAGCCCATGGCCCGCCACCGCTGGCCCTTGCGCTTGGCGGAAATGGTGACTGCCACCGCTGCCGAGACCATGAGCACCAGCACGCCGGTGGCGTAGGCGGCGCCCTGGGCGTCCACGCTTGCCTCGAACAGGAGGGTGATGACCACTGCAATGCCGATGAGTACCAGCACCAGGGGGCGGATGGCACGTGCCCACTCCGGGGCCATGCCAAAGCGGGGCAGGTAGCGGGGGATGAGGTTGAGCATCCCCGCCAGGGCCGAGGCGCCGGCAAACCACAGGATCAGGATGGTGGACAGGTCATAGACGCTGCCGAAGCCGTCGCCGAGCATCGAGTGGGCGAGGAACGACAGGGCGCGGCCATTTGCCTCTCCACCGGGCTGGAATTCCGGGGCGGGTATCAGCAGGGTGGTGACGATCGAGGAGGAAACCAGGAACACGCTCATGGTCAGTGCCGCGGTAAGCAGGAGCTTCTTGGCCCCGGCGATGCGTGCGCGCGGATTGGCCTCGGTGTCCCCGGGTGCCTTCCGGATCTGGGGCATCACTGCAACGCCGGTTTCAAAGCCGGACAGGCCCAAGGCCAACTTGGGGAAAACGAGCAGGGCAATGGCAACCATCATCCAGGGGTTTGAATGCGTGGCCGTCAGGTTCAGCCACCAGTGATCCACGGGGGCGGGGTCGCGCACCAGTGACGCCACTGCGACGGCAATGACGACGAGGTTGAGCAACAGGTAGACGGCGACCAGGCCAACGGCCAGCCAGATGACCTCGTGGAAGCCGCGCAGGAACAGTGCCCCCAGCAACAGGATGAGAACCAGCGTAATAATGACTTGCTGCCCGTGGAACGCGTCGGGGGTGAAGGGGTTTTCGATGATGTGCGCCGTGGCATCGGCCGAGGACAGCGTAATGGTGATCATGAAGTCCGTGGCCGCGAAACCCAGCAGCACCAGGACAAAGACCTTGCCCTTCCAGTGCGGCAGCAGGCGCTCGAGCATCGCGATCGACCCCTGGCCGTGCGGGGATTCGCTGGCCACGCGGCGATACACCGGCAGCGCCGCGCCCAGAGTGACGGCGACGAGCAAGAGCGTTGCAAGCGGGGCCAGGGCGCCGGCCGCCAACGCGGCAATGGCTGGCTGGTAGCCCAGCGTCGAAAAGTAATCCAGGCCGGAGAGGCACATGACCTGCCACCAGCGGTGTCCCGTCGGCTTGGTGCCGGGGGTTTCGGCGTGTTCCTGGCCTGCGTCGGTGTCCTGGAGCCACCCCGACAGGCGGGCGTTGAGGGGTTTGGTCCGTGTGGGCGACGCAGGTCTGGAAACGCCCGATAATTTCTTCACGAATGGGAACGCTACGCCTACACCGAGCGGTCTGGATATAGCTGGTGACAAATAGTTTTGGTGATGTGCGCGACAGTTTCCGCTTTGACATTCAGCCTGTGAAAAGCAACCATTTTGTAGCGGCATACGCAGGGAAGTCCTTCCCTCGGTTGCACCCGCCTGCTTAAGGACATTGCTTGTGAGTTCCCTGCCCGAAGACCCCGCCTCGGTTCCCTGGCGACCCAAGCGGCTCTGGGCGCCATGGTGGCTGGCACTGATCCTGGGTACGGCAGTGGGGGTCACGCTGACATTGCTGCGGGCCTCAAGGGCATTTGTGATTCCCGGGGCGATTGCCTTGGCCATGATCATTATCGTGATCAGCGTCGCCACGATCCTGCGCCGGCAATTTCATCCCGAGGCCCTGGAGCCCCCGATGTCGTTGTCCTACGTGCTGTGGATGGTGCTGCTGATTTTCCTGGTGGGGCCCATCCAGGTGATGCTACTGCCCATGAATCCGCAGGAAATCGCCGCCAAGGCCTTGGCCTTGTCCCTTGGCATCTCCGTCTGCATGTATGCGGCGGACCGGGCCTTGTTTTCCGGGTTTTCGCGGCGCACTAGTCCCAAAGAGACGCCCGGGGCTTGACTTTCCGTTGTGGAAAGGCAAGTCTTTCCACAACGGAAAGAGAAATCTGGGATGCCTGACGAAGCGCGCTGGCCCGCCGACTTCGATCCTCGCGCGGCGCTCGCCGAAGCCAGCGGTGCCTCCGGTGCCATGGTGGACAATACTGAAGCCCCCCGATCCTTTGCTGCCGCGATGGCCGCGATTGTTTCGGCGATCTTCGCCCTGATCCATGCTGTCCCCTGGGGCGCTACGTTGGGTGTGGCCGCTCTTCTGCTCCCGCTGGGAATTTGGTATTACCTGCTGGTGCGGGGACGGCCAAAGCCACGCACCGTTCTCAGCCACTCCGGAACGTACGTGGGTCACTGCCTGCTGATGGGCCTGGGCCTGCAGGTGGCCAGGTTCTGGGAAGCGCTGTCGTGGTGGGAAGTCGGGGCCAAGTGGCTCCTGCTGTTTGTGGTGCTCTACTTCTGCCTGTCCCGCATGCGCTCCGCTGCCATCAGGAACCGACTCGAGGACGCCAATGAACGTCCCGTCTAGCCCCGCTTCGTTCGATGACTTGATCCATGCCCCGGTGCGCTTGCGCATCTGCGCCAGCCTCGCCCCGGTCCAGTGGGTCGAGTTTGCGCAATTGCGCGGTGCGCTCGCGATTGCCGACTCGGTCTTGAGCAAGCACTTCAAGCAGCTGGCCGATGCGGGATACGTCGACATCGAAAGATTCGCCAAGGGCGGGCGCAGCCATGTCAGGGTCGCTCTGACCGTTACCGGGCGCAAGGCCTATGTGGGACACGTGGCAGCGCTGCGAAACATGCTCGAGCCCGACGCGTAGTTCCCCAAGCCAGGCCAGCGCCTTGACTGTTGCGCGCGCCACAAATAGCATACAGGGCAACGGTTGTTTCATATTGAGCAACAAGGCATGTTCGGCGCTCGGTGCTGCCGGAAACCCTGAGGGAGAAGAACGTGGAAGAAATCCGCATTGAAGAAAACGGAAACATCGGGCCCATCGATGCCTCAAGGATTCCGCGTTTTGCCGGGCTGGGCACCTACGCCCGGCTCCCGCGCATCGACCAGGTCCCGGACGCCGACATCAAGGTGGTGGGTGTGCCTTTCGACGCGGGCGTCTCCTACCGCCCCGGTGCGCGCTTCGGATCCACGCACATCCGTGAATCCTCCCGGCTGCTGCGCCCGTACAACCCGGCACTGGATGTCTCGCCCTTCGCCCTGACCCAGGTCGTGGACGCCGGCGACATGGCCGTGAACCCCTTCAACATCAACGAGGCCATCGAGACCATCCAGCAAAACGCGCTGGACCTCACGGCCGACGGCTCCACCCTGGTGACCCTGGGCGGGGACCACACCATCGCGTTGCCGCTGCTGCGCGCCGCCGCCGAACGCGCGGGAAACCCAGTGGCGATGCTGCACTTCGATGCGCACCTTGACACCTGGGACACCTACTTCGGTGCCGAGTACACCCACGGCACCCCCTTCCGCCGCGCGGTGGAAGAGGGCATCCTCGACACCGAGGCCATCTCCCACGTGGGCACCCGCGGCCCGCTCTATGGCAAGAAGGACCTCGAGGACGACAAGCGCTTCGGCTTCGGCATCGTCACCAGCTCGGACGTCTACTACCAGGGCGTGAACGAAATCGTGCACAAGCTGCGCGACCGCATCGGCAACCGTCCGCTCTACGTCTCGGTGGACATCGACGTGCTGGACCCGGCCCACGCCCCGGGCACCGGGACCCCCGAGGCAGGCGGCATCACCAGCCGCGAGCTGCTCGAGATCATCCGCGGACTGCGCGGCATGAACATCGTCGGCGCCGACATCGTCGAGGTCGCCCCCGCCTACGACCACGCGGAGATGACGGGCGTTGCCGCCTCCCACGTCGCCTACGACCTGATTTCGCTGATTGCCGACAAGCGCGCCAACGACAAGGCAGGGAACGCATGAGCCAGCAGGAGCAGGGCACGGTCTCCGAGCGCAACGGCGGGGACCTGGTCATCGAGACCCTCGAGGCGCTCGGCGCCCACACGGTTTTCGGCATCCCCGGACAGCATGCGCTGGGCCTATTCGATGCACTCTCACGCTCGAGGCTGCACTTCGTCTCCTCCCGAGTGGAAAACAACTCCGCCTTCGCCGCCGACGGCTATGCCCGGGCCACCGGCGAGGTCGGGGTGCTCTTCCTGTCCACCGGGCCCGGCGCGCTAACCTCCCTTGCCGGGTTGCAGGAGGCCTACGCCACTTCCGTGCCGATGGTCGTGGTGGCCAGCCAGATCCCGCTGGACGGGCTCGGCGCCCGCCGCAAGGGCATGCTGCACCAGCTCGATGACCAGAAGGCCTCCGCGGCGAACGTCACCAAGTCCCAGCGCACCGTCCACCACGCCTCCGGCATCCCCTCTGCCATCCAGGACGCCTGGGCCGACGCGATCACCGTGCCGCAGGGCCCGGTCTGGGTCGAGGTCCCGCAGGACGTCTTGCTGGCCCCGGTGCTGGTGCCGCCGGTCATCGACGCGCTGGCCGAAGCCTACGAGCACCCGCCGCGCGTGGAACTCATCGACGAAGCGGTCCGCTGGCTCGCCAAGGCGGCCCGCCCGGTCATCGTGGCCGGCGGCGGCGTGCGCCGCGCAGGTGCCAAGGACGCGCTGCTGGCGGTGGCCGAGTCCCTGGGCGCCCCCGTGGTCTGCTCGCCCGGCGGCAACGGCGCCTTCCCCTGGAACCACCCGCTGTCCCTGCAGTCCTGGGTCGAGGACCGGCACGTCACCGAGGTCCTGGAGGACGCCGACGTGCTGATCGTGGTGGGCTCCGCCCTGGGCGAGGTCACCAGCAACTACTTCACCCTGGAACCGCGCGGGCACCTGATCCAGATCGACGCCGAGCCGCGCGTGCTCGAATCCAACCGTCCCGCCCTGGGCATCCGGGCCGACGCCAAGGCCGCGCTCGAATACCTGGGCGAGGCGCTGGGCAGACTCGAGGGCGGAACCGGGGCCGACTGGCACGGGCAGGGACCCGAAAAGGTGGTTGCCGACACCCTGGCCAAGGTCTACGCACGGCTCGACGCGCAGGACCTGGCCAAGGAACGCACCTTCATGGCCGACATCCGCGCCGCGGTTCCCGATGACATGCAAACGTTCTGGGACATGACGATTTCCGCCTACTGGGGCTGGAGCTGCTGGGATGCCAAGAGCGGGGAATTCCACTCCGCGCAGGGCGCCGGCGGTCTGGGCTTCGGCTTCCCCTCGGCCATCGGCGGGGCGCTGGGACTGCAGGTCGCGGGCAAGACCCCGGCGCAGGCGCGCGTGCTGGCGGTCTCCGGCGACGGCTCGGCCATGTACTCGATTGCCGAGCTGGCCACCGCCAAGCAGCACCAGGCCCCCGTCACCTGGCTGATCGTCGACGACGGAGGCTACGGGATCCTGCGCGAATACATGGAAGGGGCCTTCGGGAAGGCCACCGCCACCGAGCTGGCCCGCCCGGACTTCGTGGCGTTGGCCGAATCCTTCGGGATCCCGGCCCGCCTGGTGGAGCCCGAAAACGTGCGCGAGGCGCTCGAGGAATCCTTCGCCGCCGACGGCCCCAACGTGGTGGTGGTGCAAACGCTGCTGAAGATGTTCGCGCCAACGCACCTGTAGCAGGCGGCACGCCTCCCTGCGGTGGTGCCGGCCCCGGATCGATGGATGCATCGATCCGGGGCCGCACTTTTTCGGCTACGGCATCGTCTTGCTGTAGATCGCCAGGGCGTCGCGCACGAAGGTTGCGCCCTCGATGCCGCCGTAGTTCGCGGCGAAGCGCTCGTCGGCCACGTACATCTCCGCCAGGCCCAGGACGTACCCCTTGGTGTCGCCGCCCGGGTCCGCCGCCGGGGTTCCCGGGATGCCGGTGAGCCACTGGACGTGGCGCCGGGCCAGGTCCTGGGCCTGCGGGGAATCCGGGGTGATACCGGCATCCCGGGCCGCGGCGATCCAGTCGTTCCCCAGTTCCTTCAACCGGAGCTTCCAGTCCTCCTGTCCGTCCTTGCCCAACCCGCGCCACCAGGCGTCGGAGCGGGCATAGGCTTCCTTGCCCCAGCGCTGCTCCACCTCGTCCCGGTGCACCGTATGGTCAAATCCGTCGAACATGTTTTTTGCCATGAGCGTTCCCCTTCCTTTCAGTGAATCGATGGTGTGCTGCACCGCGGCAATCCGTCGGGCGAGGCGGTCTTGTTCGGCGCGCAGCAGGGCCAGATGCGTTCCCAGCGCCGCGGCCTCGTCCGCCTCGGCCTCGATGACCTGGTGGATCTGCGGCAGGCCGAGTCCCAGCTCGCGCAGCAGCAGCACGCGCTGCAGCCGGATCAGGGCCGCCTCGTCGTAGTACCGGTACCCGTTGTGTCCGATGCGGCTGGGCGGCAGCAGGCCGATGTCGTCGTAGTGGCGCAGCGTGCGGCTGGTGGTGCCGGCGAGCCTGGCGACCTGTTGTATCGACCGTTCCATGGAATCAACGGTAAATCTTGACGCAACGTCAATGTCAAGAGGTGCGCCGAGACGCAGTTGGCGCCCACCCCGGTGGGGATGGGTGCCAACCGCGCGGGTCGCCGGGGCCGTGGCGGCTACAGCCTGCGGTCCGCCTCGAGGCCGGCGCCGGGGCGCAGGTCCAGGCGGCGCAGCAACTGCGCATTCAACGCCACCACGACGGTGGAAACCGACATCAGCACCGCACCGACGGACATCGGCAGGACGAAGCCGATGCCGGCAAGTGCCCCGGCGGCCAGGGGAACGGATACCAGGTTGTAGCCGGCCGCCCACCACAGGTTCTGCTTCATCTTGCGGTAGCTGGCCTGCGACAGTTCGAGGACGGAGATCACCGAGCGCGGATCGTCGCTGGCCAGGATAACCCCGGCCGAGGCGATGGCCACGTCCGTGCCGGCCCCGATGGCTATGCCGACATCCGCTTGCGCCAGCGCGGGGGCGTCATTGACTCCGTCCCCGACCATGGCGACCTTCTGCCCCTCCGCCTGCAGCCCGGCCACCTTGGCGGCCTTGTTCTCCGGGCGCACCCCGGCAAAGACCCTGTCGATGCCCAGCTCCCGGCCCACCGATTCGGCCACCGCCTCGGCGTCACCGGTGATCATGACGACCTTGATGCCCCGGGCGTGGAGCGCGGCAACGGCGGCGCGGGATTCGGGACGGATCTCATCGCTCAGGGCCAGTGCCCCGATGACGCGGCCGTCGGCGATCACGTGCAGGATGGTTGCTCCGCGCGCCTTCCAGACCTCGCTGGCCGGCAGCGGCTCAAGGGCATGGGTGGCCAAAAGGTGCGGGCCGCCGACCCCGATGTCTGCCCCGTCGACGGAAGCCTGGACGCCCTCGGCCGGCGAGGAGCGGAAGCCGGTGGCGGGGGAGAGCGGCAGCGAGCGTTCGCCCGCGGCCCGCGTGATGGCCTTGGCCAGGGGGTGTTCGGAGTCGGATTCGGCGGCCGCTGCCAGGGCCAGGACCTGGTCCTCGGAGTGGCCGAGCACGGTGGCAACATCGATGACGACGGGTTCGCCGACGGTCAGGGTGCCGGTCTTGTCGAAGAGCACCGTTCCCACCTGGCGCATGCCCTCCAGGGCAAGCCGGTCCTTGATGAGCACCCCGCCCTTGGCTGCGCGCTCGGTTGCGATGGAAACCACCAGCGGAATGGCCAGCCCCAGGGCGTGCGGGCAGGCAATGACCAGCACCGTGACGGTCCGGATGACCGCTGCGTCGGGATCGCCCAGCAGCGACCAGACGGCGGCGGTGCCGAGGGCCGCGCCCAGGGCGAACCAGAACAACCAGCCGGCGGCCGTGTCGGCCACGCGTTGTGCCCGCGAGCTCGAGGCCTGCGCGTCCGAGACCAGGCGCTGGATGCCCGCCAGCGCCGTGTCGGCGCCGATCGCGGTGACCTGCACGCGGACCGCGGTGTCGGTGGAGACTGTCCCCGCCACCACGGGGGCGCCGGGTCCGCGGGACACCGTGCGGGACTCTCCGGTGATCATCGATTCATCCATTTCGGCGGTTCCGTCGGTGATCTTCCCGTCGGCCGGGATGCGTCCGCCGGGGCGCACGACCACCACGTCGCCCAGTTCCAGCTCGCCGGGGGCGACCTGCTGGATGCCGCCGTCAACGACGCGTTCGGCGGTGTCGGGCAACAGCGCGGCCAGCGAATCCAGCGCCGAAGCGGTTTGGGCCAGCGAGCGCATCTCGATCCAGTGGCCCAGCAGCATGATGACGATCAGCAGGGCGAGTTCCCACCAGAAGTCCAGTCCGTGGTCCAGGAGGCCGAGGCTCGCACCCCAGGAGGACAGGAAGGCGACCGTGATGCCCAGGGAGATCAGCAGCATCATCCCCGGCTTGCGGGCCTTGAGTTCGTCCTTGGCGCCGGAGAGGAACGGCCGCCCGCCCCAGAGGTACATGAGCGTGCCCAGGACGGGGGAGACCCACGGGATCCACGCAGTTCGGGGCAAGGTGACGCCAATGAGCATGGTGAACATGGCGTTGAAGGCCAGAACCGGGATCGAGATGGCCAGCATGACCCAAAAGAGCTTCCTGAAGACCGCAACGTGGTCTCCGTGCCCGCCGTGGCCCGAGTGGTCACCCTGCCCGGGGCCGGCATGTTCATGGTGGACCATGCTTGCGTGGTCGTGTTCCGGATGTGCCGAATGCGGTCCATCGCCAAACCGGCGGTTTTCCGGTTCCGGCGGGGCCGCCGTGCTGTGCTGGTGTTCGTTCATGCCGTCAACATATACCCCTAGGGGGTATATGTCAACGGCTCGCAAGGAAGTTCAGGAGGGCGTCCCGCGCATTAAACGCCTTCGGGCCGGCGGGAACCCGAAGGATCCCGCCGGCCCGAAGGTCGGAACGCATGGTAGTGCGTTTGTTAGCGCAGCACCACGGTGCGGTTGGAGTAGAGGAACACGCGTCCCTCGCAGTGCCACTTGACCGCGTTGGACAGGGCCTTGCATTCGGTGTCGCGCCCTGCCGCCACCAGGTCCGCGGGGGAGTAGGTGTGGTCGACGTCCTGGACCTGCTGGGAGATGATCGGGCCCTCGTCGAGCTCGGCGTTGACGTAGTGGGCGGTGGCGCCCACGGTCTTGACCCCGCGGTCCCAGGCCTGGTGGTAGGGCTTGGCGCCCTTGAAGGACGGCAGGAACGAGTGGTGGATGTTGATGGTCTTTCCGGTGAGCTTGCGGCTGAGCTCGTCGCTGAGCACCTGCATGTAGCGGGCCAGCACCACCAGTTCCACGTCGAACTCGTCGATGAGTTCGAGCAGGCGCGCCTCGGCGGCCGGCTTGGTGTCCGGGGTGACCGGCACGTGGAAGAAGGGGATGTTGTGCCACTGCGCCAGGGACTGGTGGTCGGTGTGGTTGGAGACCACCGCAACCACGTCGATCGGCAGCTCGCCCAACCGCGCGCGGTGCAACAGGTCGTTGAGGCAGTGGTCGAACTTGGAGACCATGATCAGCACGCGCTTCTTGGTGCCCTTGGGCGCCAGCGTCCAGTCGATGCCGTATTCGTCGGCCAGCGCCGCGAAGTCGGCGCGCATGGACTCGGTCAGGCCCGGTGCGTCGGGTCCGGCAAAATCTACGCGCATGAAGAACTGCCCGGCGCGGCGGTCCCCGAAATGCTTGAGCTCGACGATGTCGCGGCCCTGGGCAAGCAGGAACCCGGCCACCGCATGGACGATGCCCGGGCGCTCCGGGCAGGCGACGGTGAGGATGTGTTCGACTTCAGTTTGTGTTTCCACTTTCGGCACTCCGATGCATGCGCGGCCGCCGGGGCCGCGCGAAGGGTGGTCTGTTGATTGCTGCTGGTATTCCGCTCGTTATCTTAGGTGCCGCTCGCCCGCAACCCCGCATCCTTCGCGGCGGTGTTGCGTCCACGGCCGCGGGCGGGCGGCCCCACCCCCGGTGAGGGGAGGGGGCCGCCCGCCCAAGGGGCGGCTTGCCGGAAAGGCGGGCGCCTAGTCGATGGGGGCGGAAGCGAATTCCGCCATGGCATCGAGCAGCCAGCGCGCCGTGTAGTCGGCGAAGGACGCACGCGGCAGCACCCGGAAGGTGTCCTCGGCGCTCTTCCACAGCACCACCGGGACCGGGCCGAGTACCGTGGTGATCGCCGTTCCCGCGGTGAAGCTGCGCGGGTGCAGGTCCGCCGGGCAGCCCTTCTCCAACACTTCTCGGGCACTGGGGCCCGAGAGCTCGATGACGGTGCGGTTGGCCGAGAGGTCGACCACCTGCCCCGGGGCCTGTCCCAGCGCCTGGACCAGGTCGGCGAACAGCTCGGTGCCCTCCGGGGCCACGGCCAGGAACTCGTCCGGACCGCTCCAGATCACCGCGGTGCCCTCCGGGTTCCCGGCGACCTGGCCCACCGAGGCGGGCAGGCCCACGCCGGTTGCCGCGGACAGCGCCGCGTGCGCCTCGGTCCCCGGCTCGGCGCGCACCCCGATCTGGGTGGTGAACGCGATCTCGCGCAGCTTCACGCCGCGTTCGCCTTGCACCGAGCCCTGCTCGAGTGCGGATGCCAGGTGCGCCAGCGGACTGGTGCGCAACACGGAAATATCAGTCAAAACCTGCTCAGCCATCTCGACGGCTCCCTTCGGAATCAAAAAGTACGGTATCGCCCACGACGACGTCGACCAGCTGGCCGTCGACGTACGCCTGCAGTTCCTCGCCGATGCGGTTTCGGCCGTTGGAAATCAGCGCCATCGCAAAGCTGCGGCCCAGCGCCGGGGAGTGGTAGCTGGAGGTGACGAAGCCCTGCATCTTCACCGGAGCGATCTCCGGGGTGATACTGGTTCCGGCGTTCACCAGCTGGGTTCCCTCGGGCAGGCGGAACGACTTGTCCGCGGGCAGCACGGTGACCAGCTGCTTGCGGTCCTCGCGCTGGTTGTCCTTGCGGTCGAAGGACCGCTTGCCCACGAAGTCCTTGACCTTGGACACGACCCATTCCATCGAGGCGTCCTGCGGGGTCACGGTGCCGTCGGTGTCCTGGCCGACGATGATGAAGCCCTTCTCCGCGCGCAGCACGTGCATGGTCTCGGTGCCGTAGGGGGTGATGTTGAATTCCTCCCCGGCCGCCGCCACGTCTTCCCAGACCTTCAGGCCGTACCAGGACGGCACGTTGATCTCGTAGGCGAGTTCGCCGGAGAAGGAGATGCGGCAGACCCGGGCGGCGATGCCCGAGGCCAGCACGGTCTCCTTGAAGGCCATGAAGGGGAAGGACTCGTTGTCCAGGTCCAGCTCCGGGGCGAGCTTGGCCAGCACGGCGCGGGACTTCGGCCCCACGACCGCGACGGTCGATACCTGCTCGGTGACCGAGGTGCACTTGACGTCCAGTTCCGGCCATTCGGTCTGCAGCCATTCCTCCAGCCAGTCCAGCACTCCGGCGGCCCCGCCGGTGGTGGTGGTCATGAAGAAGCGGTCCTCGTCCAGGCGCAGGGTCACCCCGTCGTCGAAGATCATGCCGTCGGCCTTGCACATCAACCCGTAGCGGGCCAGCCCGGGCTTGAGCTTCTTGAACGCGTTGGTGTACATGCGGTTCAGGAACTCGCCGGCGTCCTTGCCGCGGATCTCGATCTTGCCCAGCGTGGAGGCGTCCATGAAGCCCACCGAGTCGCGCACGGCCTTGGACTCGCGATACACCGCGGTGTCCATGTCCTCGCCTTCCAGCGGGTAGTACCAGGGGCGCTTCCACTGCCCGACGTCCTCGAAGAGCGCGCCGCGCTCCACATGCCACGGGTGGATGGAGGTCAGGCGGGCCGGGTCGAAGAGCTCCCCGCGCTCGCGCCCGGCCAGCGCCGCGAAGGCCACCGGGGTGTAGGGGGCGCGGAACGCGGTGGTGCCGATGCCCGCCACGTCGTCGGTGCCCAGGGCCGAGGCGATCACGCCGATGGCGTTGACCCCGGAAGTCTTGCCCTGGTCGTTCGCCGTGGAAATCGAGGTGTAGCGCTTCACGTGCTCCACCGAGCGCATGCCCGCACCGGTGGAACGCAAGACGTCCGCCACGGTCTGGTCGCGCTGGAAGTCCACGAAGTGGTGCTTGTAGTCGGCCGCGTCGCCCGCCAGCGAGGGCACCAGCCACAGGGCGCGTGAAACGCCCGGGGTCTCCACCGGTGCGCTGGGCACCGAGGCCGTGGCGCTGAAGCCCGCGGCGGTCGCCGCGTCGGCTCCGGCGCGCGCGCCCTCGGCCAGCGCGGAGGCCAGCTCGAGGCGCCCGTTCATGGCCCCTGCCGTCTGCTGGTCGGCCACCGGGTGTGCCGGGACGAAAGCGGAGAGCGCCTCGTTCCAGCCCAGGCGGCGTTCGCGCTGGGAGTGCAGGTGCACCACCGGGTTCCAGCCGCCGGAGACCGCCAGCACGTCCGCGTCGATGGTCTCGGTGTCCCCGGTGAGCGCCCCGTCGGCGTCGATGCCGCTGATGGTGACAGAGGCCAGGGAGCCGTCGGCGCCTGCCGCGGTGTCGGCGACCACGGAGCCGAGGACGACCCGCACGCCGCGTGCCGAGACCTCGGTGGCGCGGATCGATGGCTCCTCGCGGGCATCGATGACTGCGGCAACCGTGGTGCCGGAGGCCAGCAGGTCCTCGACCAGCGCGTAGGCCGAGTCGTTGGTGGTGGCCACGACCACGTCGTTGCCCACCTGCACGCCGTAGCGGTTGAGGTAGGAGCGGGCCGCGGCGGCCAGCATGATGCCCGGGCGGTCGTTGTTCTCGAAGACCAGCGGGCGCTCGTGCGCGCCGGTGGCCAGCACGACCTGCTTGGCGCGGATGTGCCAGATGCGCTCGCGGGAAACCCCGGCGCCCAGCTCGCCGGTGAGGTGGTCGGTGCGGCGCTGGACGGCCACGAAGTAGTTGGCGTCGTAGCTGCCGAACGCGGTGCTGCGCGAAAGGTGGGTGAACTCCTCGGCTTCCGCCAGTGCCTTTCGGGTCTCGGCGATCCACTGCGCGGCGCTCTTGCCGTCGATGGTTTCGGTGGAGGCCGAAAGCAGCGAGCCGCCGGCCTCGGGCTGCTCGTCGATGAGGATGACGCGGGCGCCGGACTTGGCCGCCTCGCGGGCGGCCGCCAGTCCGGCGGGGCCGGCCCCGACGATGAGCACGTCGGTGTGCACGTGCTTGCGGTCGTAGATGGCCGTATCGGTGCGCGGGTCAAGCTGGCCCAGGCCCTGCAGCAGGGTCACGTCCATGCCGTCGGTGAGCTCCACCGTGGTGGCAGGGAGCATCGATTCGTTCACATGGCCGGCCCAGCGGGCGCCGATCTTGACCAGCGCGTTGGATTCCTCGACGCCGGCGGAGACGATGCCGCGCGGGCGCTTGAGGTAGAGCGAGTCGCCGCAGGAGCGGATGCCGGCGCCGAGCATGGCCGAGGCCACGGTGTCCCCGGCGAAGCCGGAGAAGGACTTGCCGTCAACGGTGAAGGAGAGTTCGCGGGTGCGGTCGATGCGGGCCGAAGCCGTTGCTTCCGCGCCGAGTCGGTGCGAAGAGGTGGTGCTCACTTGGTTCCTCCCTGTGCCGGGGCGTTGGTGGTCTTGAGGGGCTGGGGCTCGCCGGGCTTGTAGACGGCCTTGAATTCATAGGTCACGGTGTCGCGCACCGCGTTGAACCAGCGGCGGCAGCCGGCGGAGTGGACCCAGCGTTCGGCGAAGAGCCCCTTGGGGTTCTGCCGGTAGAACAGGTACTTGGCCCATTCATTGTCGTTCAGGGCCGAGGGGTCTGACGGGTAGGCCACGTGGGCTTCGCCGCCGTAGCCGTATTCGGTCTCGTTTCGGGGCCCACACCAGGGGCATTCGATGAGCATCATTTTGTGTGGATCCCTTTCTAGTGGGCCACGGCTGCGGCGCCGTGTTCGTCGATGAGGTGGCCGGTCTCGAAGCGCTCGATGGAGAAGCCCGCGTTGAGCTCGTGCGCCTCGTCGTTGGCTATGGTGTGGGCGAAGGTGTAGCCGGCGCCCGGGGTGCCCTTGAAGCCGCCGGTTCCCCAGCCGCAGTTCACATAGAGCTGGTCGATCGGGGTCTTGGAGACGATCGGGGAGGCGTCCATGGTGGTGTCCACGATGCCGCCCCAGGTGCGCAAAACATGCGCCCGGGCGAAGATCGGGAAGAGCTCGACGGCCGCGGCCATCTGCTCCTCGATCACGTGGAAGGCGCCGCGCTGGCCGTAGCCGTTGTAGCTGTCGATGCCCGCGCCCATGACCAGTTCGCCCTTGTGGGCCTGGGAGACGTAGACGTGCACGTGGTTGGACATGACGACCGTCGGGTGGACCGGTTCGTGCAGTTCGGAGACCAGTGCCTGCAGCGGGTGGGACTGGATCGGCAGGTCGAAGCCGGCCTGCTCGGCCAGCACCGAGGAGTGCCCGGCGCCGCAGAGCGCGACCTTGCCGGCGTTGATGGTGCCGCGGCTGGTCTTGACCCCGGTGACCCGGTTGCCGTCCTTGATGAAGCCGGTGACTTCGCAGTTCTGGATGATGTCCACGCCCATCTCGTCGCACTTGCGGGCGAAGGCCCAGGCGACGTGGTCGTGCTTGGCGATGCCCGCACGCGGCTGGTAGGTGGCGCCCATGACCGGGTAGCGGATGTCGTCCCCGATGTTGATGATCGGGCACAGCTCCTTGACCTGCTCGGGGGTGATCCACTCGGCGTCCACGCCGTTGAGCTGGTTGGCCCCGACCCGGCGCATCGATTCGCGCACATCTCCCAGGGTGTGGGCCAGGTTCATGACCCCGCGCTGGGAGAAGAGGAAGTCGTATTCCAGTTCCTCGGGCAGCTGCTCCCAAAGCTTCAGGGAGTGCTCGTAGATGCCCGCGGATTCGTCCCAGAGGTAGTTGGAACGAATGATGGTGGTGTTGCGGGCCATGTTGCCGCCGGCCAGCCAGCCGCGTTCCAGGACGGCGATGTTTGTCATGCCGTGGTTCTTGGCCAGGTAGTAGGCGGTGGCCAGGCCGTGCCCGCCGCCGCCGACGATGACTGCGTCGTAGGAGGACTTGGGTTCCGGGTTGCGCCAGAGGAATTCGGGGTGCTCGGGGAGGATGTCGGCCATGTTCTTATGCTCCAATCGGGGCGAGATTTGGGTAGAGGGGGTGTGCGTTGGCCAGGGCGTGGACGCGGTCCTTCAGGGCCGCGAGCGTTGCCTCGTTGTTTTCCTGGGTGCCGGCGATGAGGGTCTCGGCGATGATGTCCGCGACCTCCACGAAGGCGGCCTCGGAGAAGCCGCGGGTGGCCAGCGCCGGGGTGCCGATGCGCAGCCCGGAGGTGACCATCGGCGGACGCGGGTCGAACGGGACCGCGTTGCGGTTCACCGTGATCTCCACCTTTGCCAGCAGGTCCTCGCCCTGCTGCCCGTCCAGCTCCGAGTTCCGCAGGTCCACCAGGACCAGGTGCACGTCGGTGCCGCCGGTCAGCACGCTGATGCCCACGGCCGCGACATCCGCGGCGCCCAGGCGCTCGGCCAGGATCTTCGCCCCGGCCAGGGTGCGTTCCTGGCGCTCCTTGAATTCCTCGGTCGCGGCGATCTTGAACGCCACGGCCTTGCCCGCGATCACGTGCTCCAGCGGGCCGCCCTGCTGGCCGGGGAACACCGCCGAGTTGACCTTCTTGGCGATGTCCGCGTCATTGGTCAGGATGATCCCGCCGCGCGGACCTGCCAGGGTCTTGTGCGTGGTGGAGGACACCACGTGGGCGTGCGGCACCGGCGAGGGGTGCAACCCGGCGGCCACCAGGCCGGCGAAGTGCGCCATGTCCACGAACAGGTACGCACCGACCTTGTCGGCGATCTCGCGGAACCGCGCGAAGTCCAGCTGCCGCGGGTAGGCGGACCAGCCGGCGACGATCATCTTCGGCCGGTGCTCCAGGGCCAGGGCCTCGACCTTGTCCATGTCCACCACCAGGGTGTCCTCCTCGACGCCGTACGGGACGATGTTGTAGAGGCGGCCGGAGAAGTTGATCTTCATGCCGTGGGTCAGGTGCCCGCCGTGGGCCAGGTTCAGGCCCATGACGGTGTCGCCCGGGCGGATCAGCGCGTGCATCACCGAGGCGTTGGCCTGCGCGCCGGAGTGCGGCTGCACGTTGGCGAACTCGGCACCGAAGAGCGCCTTGACGCGTTCCAGGGCGAGGGTCTCGACGACGTCGACCTCCTCGCAGCCGCCGTAGTAGCGCTTGCCCGGGTAGCCCTCGGCGTACTTGTTGGTCAGCACCGAACCCTGCGCCTGCATCACCGCAAGGGCCGTGTGGTTCTCCGAGGCGATCATCTCCAGCCCGCGCTGCTGGCGCGCCAGCTCCGCGTCGATGCGCTCCGCGATCTCCGGATCCAGGGTGGCAATGCTTTGGGTCAGCGTTGACTCGACAAGCGTGGTGTTCAGGGCCGTCATCCAGTATTCACTCCTTGAAGTACAAGTTGTTTATGATTGATATATCAGAACTGGTTGCAATGCTATGATGGGGATCACATGGTGTCAATGGCCATCGCAAATAAGTCGTGAAGCCGATCGAACTACAGTGAATCCGTACCTCGGCAAAGTGAAGGAGACATCCGCATGAGTACTGTCACCGCAAGCCCGGAGGTGTTGGGCGAACGCGTATCCCTGGCCGAGCAGTCCTACCGCGACATCCGCGACCGCCTGATCATGCTCGACATCCGCCCCGGGGAGCCGATCAACGACGGCCAGCTGGCCCTCGAACTGGGGGTCGGGCGCACCCCGGTGCGCGAGGCGCTCAAGCGCCTGGAGATCGACCACCTGGTCATTTCCTATCCGCGCCGCGGCACGTTTGCCACGATCGTGGACATCACCGAACTTGCCGACGTCTCCGAGCTGCGCCGTTCCCTCGAGCCGCTGGCCGCCCGCAAGGCCGCGCTCAGCGCCTCGGACGCGGACCGCGACGCTCTCCGCGCGTTGGCCAAGGACATCGGACGGCTGGGGGACAAGAAGGTCGACAAGCGCGGATTGATGCAATATGACCTCAGCGTCCACCGACTGATCTACCGGGCCGCGGGAAACCCCCACCTCGAGGAAACGCTGATCCGCCTGGACAACCTGGCCACCCGCATCTGGTGCCTGGTGCTGGACAAGGTCCCGTCGGTCTCCGGGCACATCGAGGAACATGTCGACCTGCTCGAAGCCATCGTCGCCGGCGAGGCCGACAAGGCCGAGGCCATGGCGCTGGATCACATCACCAGCTTCGAGCGGACGATTCGCGCGGTGCTGTAGGGCGGGAACTGTCGGCGCGGACGCGGGGAGAAGAGTCCGCGCGGCGGGGAACCTACTTTCCGCCGGCCATGTTGGACGTGGCCAGCTTGGTGGCCAGTTGCAGGGCCGCGAGGCGCGAGGTGCCGCGGGGATCGCCGCCCAGCAGCTCGAAGATCTTGTTCAGCCGCTTGTGCAGCGTCTGGCGTTCCATGAAGAGGGACGCGGCGGCGGCCGTGGAATTGCACCCCGAGGTAAGCCACGCATCCAGGGTCGCCACCAGGTCGCCGGCGCGCATGGTGTCGTGGCCGATCAGGTCCGAAAGGTTCTCCTGGACAAAGCGGTCCACCGAGTCGCGCCCCAGCTCCCGGACGCAGAGGCGTTCAAGGACCACTTCCCCGCAATCACGCAGCCCGCCGGAATCCGGCATGGGCAGGGCCAGCCGCTCGGTCAGGAACGCCTCCTGCAGCGACCACGAACCGTGCGTGGCATCGGCTACCCATGGACCAAAGACGCCTTGAACGGGCACCGCACCGATTTCACCGCGCAACCCCCTGAGGATCTTCCGCCTCTCATCTTTGGGGGAGCGGCCCCTGAGCGGGATGAGCCCATAGAGGTAGTCGCCATCGAGGTACGTCTTGATGTCCGGGCTGTTGCGCCGCAGGATCCGTTCCAGGGTACTGCGCATCCGGCCCAGCTCGACGCCGCGGAAAATGACCACGGCCACCGGGACATTCACCTCGAGCCCGACCCTCGTGCACAGGTCCTTGACCTCGCCGTCGCCCGAGTTGCGGATGATGGCCTGCATCAGTGCCGAATCGGCGATTTGCGAGCGCGTGGGCCGGTGGTGCTGGGAAAGGGCCAATGCCAGGATGCTGCCCAGCCTCTCGGCAACCGTGGTCAGCAGTTCCCGCTCGGACGGGTGCCGGCTTTCTAGGTGCAGCCTGGCGCCGACCACGTTGCTGACGAAGATGTCGGAGACGATTTCCATCCCGATCTCGTCCTCGGGGAGCGCGCGGCTGCTGGCCAGAGTGATGCCGCCCAGGTCCACCAGAAGGGCGTTCGCCTCCAGGGCCTCCGCGATCAACGAAATCAACGGAGCCAGGTTGGGGCCGGAGGTGGCGATCTGGTGGGCCAGGCGCTGGGAGATCTCGTCGGCACGCTGCAGCGCCAAGGCATGGGCGGAGACGATGCTGCGGTTGATGGTTTCCGCGAGTTCCACAAAAGGAACCGTGGCGCGCAATTCGATCAGGGGCAGTCCGGCGGCTTCCGCTGCATCTATGAGCTCTCGGGAGAGGCTCTTGTTCAGTCCGGCGGTCTCAATGGCCAGCGCCGCGACCTTTCGCTCCGCCAGGCTCTGGATGTATTGGACCTGGGCTTCGGGGCGCAGAGCCAGGAGCGTCTGGCCGCCACTGAGCAATAGTTCCTCACCCCGTAACAGTGGCGCAATCTCGAGGACCTCGCTGGAGTGCACCCAGCGGACCCCGTTGTGCGGGACCTGGTCGGCGCCGGCGACGACGCGCGGCCGCGCCTTGGCGAAGAGGGGACTGGCCAGAACGTCCTTGAGGCGGAGAAGCATGCACGGATCCTTGGGGTGGAAACGGAACGATTGATGGGCGGAAGCGCCGCTAGGTGACACTTTGTCACCGAGACTGGATTATAAATATACATTTTGAGTGTACTAGGTGGTGAAGATCACTCCTACGCTGGTGGGTAAGTTCTTGTCGAACCACCGCAGTCGAGAGAGTGAACCAATGAGTAGAGATGTTGCCAGTTCATCTGAAAGCGTGACCCATGAGGTCGAGGACTCCCTTCAGCCGATACCCGAATCCGCCAGGACCACCAAGCTTTCCGGGCAGTTCTGGATCTGGGCCGGGGCCAATGTCGCCCCCATCAACTGGATCCTCGGAGCCTTGGGCATCCACCTGGGCCTGGGCCTTGCCGATACCCTGACCGTGCTGATTGCCGGAAACGTCATCGGCATGCTCGGCTTCGGATTCTTCGTCGTTCTGGGGCAGAAGACCGGCGCCACCGGCATGCTGCTGGCCCGAGGCGCATTTGGCCGCCGCGGGGCCTACCTGCCGGCCGCCATCCAGGCTGTCATTGCCATCGGCTGGTCCGCGGTCAACACCTGGGTCATCCTCGACTTGATCATGGCCCTGTTCGGCATGATCGGTTGGGTCGATCCGACCGCAGGCAACCTGCTGTGGAAGATCTCGACGGCGGCGGTCATCATGGCCATCCAAGTGGCCATCTGCTACCGCGGCTACAAGGCCATCGCCCGCTTCGAGCGCATCACCATGCCGCCGACCATCATCGTGCTGATCGCCATGTCGATTCTCGCCTGGACCCAGCTCGACATCGACTGGAGCTACCAGGGCCCCGTCGGCGAGGTCCTCACCGGCATGCCGCGCATCGCGGCAATGTCCTCGATCATGACCGCCATCGGGATTGGCTGGGGAATCGGCTGGTTCACCTACGCACCGGACTACTCCCGCTTCGTCTCAAAGCGCATCAAGACCCACAAGCTCTACCTCGTCAGTGTCCTTGGCCAGTTCCTCCCGGTCGTCTGGCTCGGCATCCTGGGCGCCAGCCTCGCCACCAAGAACGGCACCGCCGATCCCGGCCAGCTGATCGTGGAATCCTTCGGCACCCTGTCGATCCCCGTGATCCTGCTGGTCATCCACGGGCCGATCGCCACCAACATCATCAACATGTACACCTTCGGTGTTGCAACGCAGGCACTGGACATCAACGTCTCGCGAAAGAAGCTTTCCCTCTTGGTTGGCGTCCTGTCCATGGCCGCCGTCATCGCATTCCTCTTCGCCCACGACTTTGCCGAGGTCCTGCACAACTGGATCATTGCCATCGCGGCCTGGGTTGCCACCTGGGGCGGGATCATGGCGGTGCACTACTTCGTCTTCGAACGCCGCCACAAGGACTTCTCCTACCTGTTCCTTGATCCCAGGTCGACCAAGCTCAAGTCCTTCAACCCCGCTGCATTCATTGCCTTCGCCGGCGGCATCTTCATGACCTGGATGTGCATGTACGGGTCGATCCCGCCCCTGCAGGGCCCGATCGCCACCGCGGTGGGCGGCATCGACTTCTCCTGGCTGGCCGGAACCGCCACCAGCGCCGGCTTGTATTACTTCTTGGGACTGAGCCGATTCAAGTCCCGCATCGAACAGGGAGTGCCGCTGGGACTGAAGATTGACTGCTCCGACGCGGAGTTCATTCGCCAGCATGGCAGCGCGGAATTCCTGCTCGCCGAGCAGCGGATCGACGACGAGGTTTCGCACCCGGAGCCGGCATCCGCAAAGCACAAGATCGGCTCCTAGGGGCCGGTGAAGACCAGTGGGTCCCGTGGCCGAAGCATCGGCCGCGGGACCCGCACCACCATGCCACGGGCTGGAGTGCCGTGATGATCAACGCGGCCAAGTTGCTTTGATCGCCATTGGATTTCCCAGGCCCAATCCCATAAATCGCATGGCGCGGGGCGAATCAGCGACGGGACGCCACGCGCCAACACCACAAGGAGTACCTCGATGCAGTCGGTTTTTCTGGAAGACATTGATGCGGAAACCTTTGCCGCATACGTAGTCCAGCCCCAAGCAACGGTCATCATTCCCACCGGCGCCACCGAACAACATGGCCCACATATGCCGCTGGGCGTTGACGCGATGCTGTCGCGCGCCATTGCCGGAGTGGTGGCCGAGAAGCTGGGCGCCCTGGTGGCGCCGACCCTTTCCTATGGATACAAGTCGCAGCCGCGCTCCGGAGGGGGTAATCACAGGGTCGGAACCACGAGCCTGAGCGGGGCAACGCTCACCGGCCAGGTGGAAGACATTGCCCGCTCCTTCCTCGGGCAGGGGTTCACCAAGGTGGTCATACTCAACGGCCACTTCGAAAACTACCAATTCATTTACGAGGGGCTGGAAATTGCGGTGGGCCGGGCCCGGGAAGCAGGAGGCGATGCGCGGGCGATGCTGCTCTCCTATTGGGACTTCGTTGACGCGGAGACGCTGGAAAAGGTCTTCCCTGATGGTTTCCTTGGCTGGGACATTGAGCACGGCGGGGTGCTGGAAACTTCCCTCATGCTGCTGTTGCACCCTGAAAAGGTCGACATGTCCCGTGCGGTCGACCACCCGCCGGCGCAGCTGAAGCCCTACGACATCTTCCCCGAGGATCCGGCGCGCACCCCGGCCAGCGGATGCCTGTCCTCGCCACTGGGCGCCAGCGCCGAACGAGGGAAGTTGCTCCTGGACGCCGTGACCAACGGCGTGGCCCGGGCCATCGAGGACGAATACTCCTTGGCACTGGAATCCCTGGCTGTCAGGTAGCGGCCATTGTGGCCGGTCATGCCGGCATGGCGCATCGTCGGCGAGCGTGAGCGGGCTTGTCGACGGTTCCGTAGGGCATGAATATCGTGCAAGTTTGGGCGCCCGGGAGACCGGGCGCCCAAACTTTTTAACGCCACGGGCAACAAATGTGGAGCGGGCCAAGCGCGACCCTTGACAGTGATGCGGGACACAAATAAAGTGAGCGCAACAGTGTTGCAACGAATGCAACCAAAATAAACTCTGGTGGTTCCCAAATGATTCAGCGCAACAACTCCGCGGACGGCAACGGTGCCCGCGCGCGTTCTGCAATGAGCACGCTCACCAATAGCCAGGCCTCCGACCTCGGCCCAACGCTCAGCGGGCAGGGCCGTCCGGACCCGGCCGGGATCGGCAAGAAAACCCGCACCAAGGTCGTTGCCGCCAGCTTCATCGGCAACTTCGTGGAATGGTTCGACTATGCCGTCTACGGCTACCTTGCCGTGACCATCACGGCGGTCTTCTTCCCGGACTCCGACCCGGCAACCGGCCTGATGCTCACCTTCGCACTCTTCGCGATCTCGTTCCTGGTCCGTCCCTTGGGCGGATTCGTCTGGGGCCACCTGGGAGACAAGATCGGCCGGCGCGAGGCGCTCTCGTGGTCGATCCTGATCATGTCCGCGGCAACCTTCTGCATTGCCTTGATTCCCTCCTACAACACCATCGGGATCTGGGCGCCGATCCTGCTGCTGATCATCCGAGTCGTCCAGGGGTTCTCCGCCTCCGGCGAATACGCGGGAGCCTCCGCCTTCCTGGTGGAATATGCACCGGCCAACCGGCGAGGCCTCTACGCCGCCGTTGTTCCGGCAAGCACCGCCACCGGCCTGCTACTCGGCTCGCTGCTTGCGGCGCTGCTGACGGGCATGCTGGAACCCGAGCAAATGCAGTCCTGGGGCTGGCGTCTGCCGTTCCTGCTGGCCGCACCCATGGGCTTGATCGGGCGCTATATCCGGACCAAGCTCGAGGACTCGCCGGTCTTCAAGGAACTGGCCAAGGAAGACAATGCAGTCAAGGCCCCGGTCAGCTCGCTGTTCAAGAACCACTGGCGCCAGCTCGTGCAGGCCGTCGGTGCGGTGCTGCTCAATGCCGTGGGTTTCTACCTGATCCTCAGCTACATGCCCACCCACCTTTCCCAAAACATCGGGCTGAGCGAAACCGCATCCTATGTCGCCACCACCGTGGCACTGGCCACGTACATCGGATTCATCTTCGTGGTGGGAATGCTCTCGGACCGCTTTGGGCGCAAGAAGGTCTTGATGAGCGCATCGATCCTGTTCGTGGTGCTGACGGTCCCGTCGTTCATGCTGCTGGAAACCGGCAACTTCCTCGTCGTCGTCCTGGTGCAGATCCTGCTCGGCGCGATGCTGAGCCTCAATGACGGGACGCTACCCAGCTTCCTGGCCGAAATGTTCCCCACCCGGGTCCGCTACTCCGGATTCGCCGTGAGCTTCAATCTGTCCAATGCGCTCTTCGGTGGCACCGCGCCCTTCGTGGCAACCGTCCTGATCGCCAGCTCCGGCACCGACCTGGCCCCCGGCTGGTACCTCATGGGAGCAGCCGTCATCTCCCTGGTCGCGGTCGCCTTCTCGGTCGAAACCAGCAAGAAGCCGCTGAGCTAAACGCGGTTGTCACCTAGGTTGTAGATGCCCGAAAGGGTGGGTTGATGGCCGGGAAGATCGTCTTGGAGGTGCCATAACTTGTCGCCGGACAAGGCGACTCGGCATTCGGCCTTGAGTGCCGAAACCGATTGCGGCGCCAAGTCCGCTGTGTCGGTGGGGCTTCTTCGCTTCATCAGGGCGACGCCGTGCAAACCGGCGCAATCATCGGTGCGTTCCCGTTTCCATAAGTGATCATTCTGATGATCATCAAGCTGATCCGGCGACTGCTCAAGCGTGACAAGGCGATCGGGCAGCTGGAAAGTTTCATCAACAACCCTGACCCGGCTCTGGTCTTCGTTCCCGATTCGAGGGAGGAGGGCAACGGCGACACTGGGCTACGCGGGGCCGGCTGGTCGCGTGAAGGTCGCGTGAGGGTCGCGGTGTCCGCAATGGCGGAGACCGCGACCTTTGCTTTTGTCGTGGGGCAGGCTCCTTGAAAGTAACCGCAAAAGGCCCCGTCGAGCAGCCCTGGTCGGAAATCTTTCGAAGTTCGCCGGAAACCACTTGACAGTGAGCTGGGGCACACATAATCTGAGTGCAACGGCGTTGCAATGAGTGCAACAGTCCGAAACTTTCTCCGGCGGTTCCCAAGAATCCACGCAATCCTTTTGATTGGGCCGGTCTCCATTGCCACCTGTTTACTTCTAAGGAGTCAATACCTTGACCACCACCGCTCACAGCGCCACCAACGTTTCCGACCTCGAGCGCCTCAAGACGCTGCACAACGGCACCAAGCAGCAGCTGACCTTCTCGGATGCCGAGTTCGAGCGCCGCCTGACCGGCCTGCGCAAGATCATGGCCGCCAAGGAACTGGATGCGGTCATCCTGACCAGCTACCACGGCATCAAGTACTACTCCGACTTCCTCTACACCACCTTTGGACGCAACTACGCCCTGGTGGTCACCGCGAACAACTCCACCACCGTGACCGCGAACATCGACGCCGGCATGCCATGGCGCACCAGCTACGGCGACAACATCGTCTACACGGACTGGAAGCGCGACAACTTCTACTACGGTCTGCAGGAAGCCCTGAAGCGCGACGGCGTGAAGGCCGCGCGCATCGGCGTCGAGGACGACGCCCTGGCCCTGTTCACCCGCCAGGCAATCGGCGCGGCCTTTGAGGGCGCCACCCTGGTGGATGTCTCGCAGGACGCCATGCGCCAGCGCATGATCAAGTCCGCCGAGGAAATCGAGGTCATCAAGCACGGTGCGCGCATCGGCGACCTGGGCGGCGAGGCCATCAAGGCCGCGATCCGCGAGGGCATCACCGAATACGAGGTCGCCCTCATCGGCACCGAGGCCATGGTCCACGAGATCGCCAAGACCTTCCCGCACCGCGAAGTGCGCGACACGTGGGTCTGGTTCCAGTCCGGCATCAACACCGACGGCGCCCACAACTGGGCAACCACCCGCAAGCTTGAGCGCGGGGACATCCTTTCGCTGAACTGCTTCCCGATGACTTCCGGCTACTACACCGCCCTGGAGCGCACCCTGTTCCTCGGCGAGCCGGACGCCCGATCCCTGGAGCTGTGGAACGTCAACGTCGAGGTGCACAAGCGCGGCCTGGAACTCATCAAGCCCGGAGCGGTCTGCAAGGACATTGCCGCCGAGCTCAACGAGATCTTCATCGGCCACGGCCTGCTGCCCAACCGCACCTTCGGCTACGGCCACTCCTTCGGGGTGCTGTCGCACTACTACGGCCGCGAAGCGGGCCTGGAGCTGCGCGAGGACATCGACACGGTCCTTGAACCGGGCATGGTTGTCTCCATGGAACCGATGATCACCGTCCTGGACGGCGAGCCGGGAGCCGGCGGATACCGCGAACACGACATCCTGGTCATCGGCGAGGACGGCGGAGTCGAGAACATCACCAAGTTCGGCTTCGGTCCGGAAAACAACATCATTGATGCCTAGCATCGAACTGGCATGATGGAGGGGGCGGTGGAGTGCACGCGTGTGCCCCACCGCCCCCTTTCCGATGGCCACCGTCATCCCCGCTTCCGACGAAGAATCGAGCCCCTCGCCATGATCCTGGACGAACACGACCGCGCCGGATACGCCACCGCCCTTGAACAGGCCCGCCTGGGTGCCGGCGAGGGCGGGGTGCCCATTGGATCGAGCATCTTCGAGAACGGCGTGATGCTGGGGGCCGGCCGCAACCGCCGCGTGCAAAACGGGGATCCGACGGCGCACGGGGAAATCGACGCGCTGCGCAATGCCGGGCGTCGGGCCTCCTACGCCGGTACCACCCTGTACTCCACGCTGGCGCCCTGCGCCATGTGCTCCGGATCGATCATCCTCTTCGGCATCCGGCGCGTGGTGGTCGGGGAGAACCGGAATTTCCCCGGCGAGCTCGAACTGCTGCGCTCCCGCGGCGTGGAAGTCGTGGTCATCGACGATGCCCGGGCCACCACACTCATGGAAGACTTCGTCACCCAGAACCCGGGACTTTGGAACGAAGACATCGGCGTCGACGAGGCGCAACCCGACACGGCCCGGTAGCGTACAACCGTGAACGCACCAACCAGCACCCCACCCACCGGAGGAATCCCCATGGTTGCCCAAGCGGCTGAAACCACCACCGCGGAACCGCGCGGCGCCTCGGTCATCGTCAACGTCATCGACGTGCTGCGGTGCTTCACGGTTGAGAACCCGGTGCTGGGCGTCACGGAAATCGCCGCCCGGGTGGGCTTGCACAAATCCAGCATCTCGAGGATCCTGGCCACGCTGGAGCAGGAACGCATCGTGGCCCGCGACGAGGCCACCCGCAAATACTCGCTGGGACTGGGGCTCATCGCGGTCGCCGGACCGCTGCTGGCCAACCTCGACGTGCGGCGGGTGTCCTACCCCTTCCTGGCCGAACTGGCCGCGGATACCGGGGAAACCGCGGTGCTGACCATCTGGGACGGCGCCGAATCCGTCTCGGTCGAGCAGATCCCCAGCATCCACCAGGTCAAGCACACCTCGGCCATGGGCAGCCGCTACAACACCGCGCTCAGCGCCTCGGTCCAGGTCTTCCTGGCCCACGAGGCGCCCGACCGCGCCGCGGGCCTGCTGGAATCCGGCGCCGTGCTGCTGCCCGCGAACACCGCCGGCGCACGGGCCACCTACCTCAAGCGCCTGGAGACGGTGCGGGAGCGGGGTTACGCGGCGAATCACGGAGAGACCTCGCCCGACGAGGTCGGCGTGGCCGCGCCGATTTTCGACCACCGCGGCACCGTGGTGGCAAGCGCCATGATCGCGGCCCCGTACTACCGGGTCTCGAAGGAACAGCTGGACGAACTCGGTGCCGCCTGCGTGCGGGCGGCACGGCAAATCAGCATGCGCCTGGGCGCATCGCCGGCCTGAGCGGACGGCGCAACCATCGAATAGGGGGAGCGGCATGTTTGAACCACGTGGTGCACACACCTTTGAATACGCCCTGCACGAGGGCACCGAGACCCGCATGCAATTCCATTTCGTCGACGAGATGAAGATGCCCGTCGCCATCCAGACCTGGGAACTGGCGCCCGGCGGACACGAGGGCATGCACACCCACCACCGCCACGACATGGCCCTGGAGGAGTTCTACCTGGTGCTGTCGGGCACCGCGTCGATGCGCGTGGGCCAGGAACACCACGAACTGCGGGCCGGGGACAGCGTCCTGGCCCCGGCCGGGGTGGAACACGACCTGCGCAACACCGGGGACGAAACCCTGCGGGTGCTGGTGGTCTGGGGCGAGGAAGGGCACAAGGACTTCTCCGCCTTCGGTTCGGTCGCCAAGGCCAGGGCCGCACGAGCAGGAACGCCGTAGGGCCCAGCCGGGCGCCGGTTCAACCAGGCAGTGGGGATTCCATGAGCTTGAGCCACCTCTCGAGCAGGTCGTGCGTGAGTTCGGGCTGGTCGAGGTGCGCGTTGTGGCCGGCACCCTCGAGGACCGAAAGCGTGGCCCGCGGGTAGTGCCTCGCCAGAGCCATCTGGTCCGCAAACCCCACGACGTGGTCCTGCCGCCCGGCGATGATCAGGGTGGGGGCAGGGAACTTGCCGGAACGTTCCTCGGGTTCCCGGGTCAGCGCGTAGCGTCCGGCGATACGGCCGATGGCCGAACGGTCGAATGACCGCAGCCCCGGAAGCACCGAGTCGCGGAAACGGGCCCAGTTCTCGGGCGACTGGATGACGGCCATGTCCGCGTAGGGCTTGGCGTCTTCGGGGTCCAGCGTCGCCAGAAGGCCCGGGTCGGAGCGCAACACGGTTTGCCCCGGCAAGACCCGGCGTTTGTGCTCCGCCGCGGCCACCGGACAAAGCAGGGCAAGTCCAAGCACCTGGTCGCCGAATTCGGCCGCCAGGTGGCGGGCGATCATTCCGCCAAACGAATTGCCGAGTATCGCGAATCGCTCGCTGCCGAAGGTCTTTCGCGCGAAGGACGCGACCGCGTCGGCGACGTCGTCGGAGCTCCGGATGCCGGGTCCGGCAATGGACTCGCCCATTCCCGGTAGGTCGATGTAGACCCGTCGCCACCGGCCACGCGCGGCAAACACGGGATCGAGCCCCAGCAGCAGGCGATGATCGACGCAGAATCCGTGGATCAGCAACAGCGGGATCCCGGAACCATGTTCAACGAAGTGCACGAGTGAAGGCTAGCAGCCAGCGCGGCGTCCGGCTTTGGGGAAACGTAATGGACACGGCGTCCCTGGGCGGCGGCGGGCGGATTTCGTGCAAGGACGGAGGCCGAGCATTGGTTCCGGCGGTGTCGGACGGAGACTCCGGCGGCGCTGGCCAGCGGGCCATTGATGTGGCCCGCGCCACTTCGGCGCTATCGTGGATCCATGTCGAACATCCCGCATTCGCAACACTTCGATGTCATTGTCGTCGGTGCCGGCCTGGCCGGGCTGGTGGCGGCCACCGAGGCCACCGCGGCCGGCGCGCGCGTGCTGCTGCTGGACCAGGAATCCGAGGCGAACCTCGGCGGGCAGGCCCATTGGAGCTTTGGCGGGATCTTCCTGGTCGATTCGCCGGAACAGCGTCGGCTGGGTGTCAAGGACTCGAAGGAATTGGCGCTGCAGGACTGGGCCAACACCGCAGGGTTCGATCGCGACGAGGACGACTGGGGCCGCAAATGGGCGAGCGCCTACGTCCGCTGGGCGGCCGGCGGCAAGCGGCAGTGGCTGCATGAACGCGGCATCCGGTTCTTCCCGGTGGTCGGGTGGGCCGAACGCGGCGGGGCGGGCGCGCAGGGACCGGGAAACTCGGTGCCGAGATTCCACATCACCTGGGGGACCGGGCCGGGGCTGTTGGCTCCGTTCATCCGGGCGGCCCGGATCGCCGAGGCCAAGGGCCAGCTGACCATGCTCTGGCGGCACCAACTCGACGAGTTGGCCTCCGCCAACGGTGCCGTCAACGGTGTGCGCGGCAGCATCCTGGCGAATGACCCGGCGCCGCGCGGGGAGGACAGCAACCGCACCAAGGCCGGGGACTTCGAATACTTTGCCCCCTCCGTCGTCGTTGCCACCGGCGGCATCGGAGGGAACCTTTCCAAGGTGCGCGCGGCCTGGCCGGAACGCCTGGGCAGCCCGCCGCGGGACCTGGTCTCCGGAGTGCCCGCGCACGTGGACGGGCGCGGCCTGGACATCGCCCACCGGGCCGGTGCCCGACTGGTCAACGGGGACCGGATGTGGCACTACACCGAGGGAATCGCCAACTGGAACCCGGTGTGGAAGCGCCACGGAATCCGCATCCTACCCGGGCCCAGTTCCCTGTGGCTGGATGCCACCGGCAAGCGCCTGCCCGACCCGCTGTGGCCCGGCTTCGACACGCTCGGGACCCTCGAACACCTGCGCGGCACCGGGCACGACCACAGTTGGTTCATCCTCAACCGACGCATTATCGGCAAGGAATTCGCGCTCTCCGGCTCCGAGCAAAACCCCGACCTCACCGGCAAGGACATCCGCGCCGTGCTGGCGCGGGCGCGAGTGGATGTTCCCGGCCCCGTCCAGGACTTCCTGGACCAAGGCGAGGACTTCGTCCAGGCGGCTACACTCGATGAGCTGGTGGCCAAGATGAACCGGCTGGCCGGGGAGGACCTCCTGGATCCGGCCCAGGTTGCCGGGGTGCTCGCGACCAGGGACTCGGCCACGGCGAATGGATTCGGCAAGGACGGCCAGATCTCGGCCATCACCTCGGCCAGGAACTACCTGGGCGACAAGCTGGTGCGCAGCGTCAAGCCGCACCCCATCACGGACCCGAAAGCCGGCCCGCTGATCGCCGTGCGATTGAGGATCCTGACGCGCAAGTCGTTGGGCGGGATCCAGACGGACCTGGATTCGCGGGTGCTGGACGCCGGCGGGAACCCGGTCCCGGGACTCTATGCGGCGGGAGAGGCGGCGGGTTTCGGCGGCGGGGGCATCCACGGCTACCGTGCGCTCGAGGGCACCTTCCTGGGCGGCTGCCTCTTCAGCGGCAGGGCGGCCGGCCGGCACGCGGCGGGGGCCTGGAAGCGGACATAGGGCGAGCCACCAACGTCCCGCCCCTGATGTCGGGGGTCTGGGATGTTCGTGGCCCGGCGAGGTGGGTTCGGTCAGTGCGTGAAGTGGTACGCCGTGCCAAAGAGCACTGCCGAAAGGCCGAAGGCGATGCCGATCATCATCGGTTCCCAGGCCCCTTGTACGGCAAACAGGAAGATGGCGAATATCGCGAACAACAACATCGCCAGGATTCCGCCAAGGATGATCGATCCGCCGCCGTGGTGGTGCACGGCAGTCTGCGCATTTCGATGAAATAGAGTAGCCATGTCCTCAGGGTAAGCCGAACAACAAGGAAAAACGAGGGATAGACCATGAAGGATCCAGTGCAGGAATCCGCGGGGGACTGGCGCCAGGTTTTTGGTGCCTTGGCCAACGAGGAGACCCGCCGTTACTACGCCCAGCAGGTCCTGGGATTGGAGAGCGACCTGCGGCCCGAACGCCGGGCCAAGGCCCGGCAAAACCTCGCTAGCGCCGGCCTGCTCGATGGACGGGGCCTGGTGGACGAGCAGGTCTTTGCCCGCGTGCTGGCCGCCGGAGCACGTAGGGATCAGCAGACGGGCAGCGAGCGCTACTTCGACGAAGCGGGCCGCATCGACCGCTATCCCCGGAAGCACGAGGAACGCCTGGGCCTGCTGCGCGTGATTGCAGGCAAGGTCTTGCGGCACGGGCAGCGGCTCACCGAGGTCGAACTGACCTCGAAGCTGGAGGAGTTCACCGACGACCCGGTGCTCCTGCGCCGCTACTTGGTCGACTACGGGATGCTGCTGCGCCAGCCGGACGGGTCCGCGTACCGGCTGGCGGACGGCTCGGACTAGCGGAGGATGTTTGTGTCCACGGCTCACAAGGGAGTAATTTCTTATGTGTACGGATTGCGGCACCTGCCGCTCCGTTCCCATACATTCCAGGAGTCCCATGTCTGACCCGTATGCCCGCCCGGGCGGCGATCCCCACCACGGATCGTGGTCGTCTCCCGGCGGGTACGCGGGGCGGCCCGCACCCGGGCAGCAGCCGTACCCCGGCCAGTACCAGGGCGCGTATCCGGGCCAGTATCCGCCGGGCGGATACTACGGGCACTACGGCAACGGCGGCAACCAGCCGCCGCTGCGCACATACGGGATGACGACCTTCGCGATGGTGACCGGCATCGTGGCGGCCGCGGTGTCCCTGGTCCCGTTTCTCGGCTTCGTCTCCTTCGTGCTGGGTCCCCTGGCGATGGTGTTGGGCATCGTGGGCATCGCCAAGCGGATCAGGAGCCGCGGTTTCAGCGTCACGGCATTGGTGACCGGCACGTTCGGGCTGCTGGTCTCGATCCTCTACGCCGTGCTGCTTTCCACGATCCTCTCGTTCTACGACAACACGCAGAGCTTTGAGTTCGAAGCGGAGGGCACCGACGAATATGTGCTCTCGTTGACGACGACCTCGGCCATGCCGGAAACGACCAACCATTCCGACCCGTTTCGCAGCACCGTGGATGCGTCGACGCTCTTTGGCGGCCTCGTCGTCACGAACGTGGACGGCAAGCGGGGAGAGGTCAGCTGCCGGATCTACGACACGGCGGGAAACCTGTTGGTGGAAAGCACCGATGCCGGAAGCGACGCGGTGGCCGAATGCATGCTCAGCGACGTCCTGGTCCGCAAGGTCGAGGACCTGGACTTCCCCGAGGAGATCAGCGCCCGCGACCTAGGCTGACCCGCCCGCGCCCGCCGCGTTGCGGGCGGCGATGATCCGGCGGATCGATCCATCCAGCACCGGGTAGTCTGCACCCGGTCCCAAGGCCAGGAAGCACGGCGCCTCGTGGTCCGGCAGGGTCTGCCCGTCGTAGCGGTAGCCCAGGTACCTGCCGCCGGCGCGGCGCACCAGCAGGGCCCCGGCGGCGATGTCCCAGGGCTTGGTGTCGAAGCCAATGGTTGCATCGCACCAGCCGGCCGCGACATGGGCCAGGGCCAGGGCGGCGGAGACCTTGCGGCGCACGGTGGCAAAGGCGCCGACCCAGGCGCCGAACTCGCGCAGCCCAGCCTCCCCGTCGAGTTCGAGGGCCTCGGCCGAGGGGTAGTCGGTCATGATGTTCGCGTGATGCTGGTCCGGGCGGGCGCCGGGAGACAGGATCGCGCCGTTCAGGTAGGCGTGTTGCGCATCGGCGGTGAATTCCAGCCCGGCGACTGGGTCAAGCACGACGGCCGCCAGCAGCACCCCGTCGCGGGCAGCCGCAATGGAGATGCAGAAGAAGGCGACCCCGTGGGTGAAATTGCTGGTGCCGTCGATGGGGTCGACTATCCACTGGATGCTTCCGGCACCCGTGCTGCCGCCCTCTTCGCCCAGGACCCGGGAGTCGCGCTCGGCCGCCAGCAGGTGTCCACGGATGATCTCTTCGCTGCGCCTGTCGAATGCCGTCACCAGGTCATGGGCGTTGGTCTTGTTTTCCCGTTCCACGTCCTGGCGGAACGCCCCGCGCAGGACCGGTGCGGCGAGCCGCGCCGCGTCCAGCGCAATCGAGCGCAGCCGTGCGGCCAAGGCGATGTCGGAGGTGCTGAAATTTTCGGTGCTCACGATCCACCAGCCTAGCGCCGCTGTGAGTTGCGCCAAATTAGTTTGACGGGGCAACTAAATTCACCATATGGTTGCAGAAGGCAACATTAGCCTTGGTCAACTATATTTGCGAAGGAGAACGATCCGTTGCCACGCGGCGAAACCCCAACATTTGAACTGGTCGAAAGCCTCACCGCGCTCAAGCGCACGCTGCGCTGCGTCGAGCACCTCGGCGAAGGAAAGCAGTCGGTGGGCTTCGCGGGCCTGGGCGTGCTGGCCTACATCCAGCGCAACCAGCCCACCCGCGCCACCGACATCGCCCAGTGGATCGGCATCGGACCCGCGGCGCTCAGCCGCCAAGTCGTTGAGCTGGAAGGCTCCGGATTGCTGGTGCGCACCCCCAGCCCCACCGACGCCCGCGCCCAATTGATTTCCCTCACGCCCCGCGGCGCTGAGGAGCTCGATTCCGCCTACGACAGGCGCGCCACGGTGCTGGCCGGGCTGCTCAAGGACTGGGACGAAGCGGAAATCGCCGCGGCCGCGGCCACCGTGAACAACATCCAACAGGTGCTGCGTGCCGGCCTGGATTCCATCCACGTCAAGAACGCCACGGCCCCCAACGGCCCGGAGGAGAACCCCCATGTCTGAGCAGCAATCAGTCGACCGGACGCGGGAGCGCCCCGGCGACCAGCCCCAAATGAGCCAGAAGGAGGTGCTGCGCTCGATCACCGGCGTGCTGGCATCCTTCTTCGCCGCCATGCTGGCAACCACGATTGTCTCCATTGCGCTGCCGACGATCATGGACGCGCTGGAAGGCACGCAGACCGACTTCAACTGGGTGCTCACCGCGGCCCTGCTGGCCAACGCCGCAACCACCCCGATCTGGGGCAAGCTGGCGGACCTCTTCGACAAGAAGAAGCTGCTGCAAATCAGCATCGTCATCTTCGTGTGCGGTTCCATGCTGGCCGGGTTCGCCATCAACATCCCCATGCTCATGAGCGCCCGCGTCATCCAGGGCATCGGCATGGGCGGGCTCACCGCCATGGGCATGGCGGTCATCGGCACCGTCATCCCGCCGCGCGAGCGCGGCAAGTACTCGGGCTACTTCGGCGGCGTCATGGCCGCGGCGACCGCCGGCGGCCCGTTGCTGGGCGGGCTGATCGTCGATTCCCCGCTGGGCTGGCGCTGGACCTTCTTCATCGGGGTGCCCATTGCCGTCATCTCCATGTGGCTGATCCACAAGACCCTGCACATCGCACACGTCCCGCGGAAGGTCTACATCGACTGGGCCGGCGCGGTGCTGGTGACCATTTCGGTTTCCGTGCTGCTGATCTGGGTCTCCTACGTGGGCAAGGCGGGCTTCTACGAGTTCAACTCCTGGCAGACCTACGCGATGGTCGGCGGCTCGCTGGTGCTCATTGCCCTGCTGCTCTGGGTCGAGGGCCGGGTCCCGGAACCGGTGATCCCACTGCGCATCATCGCCACCCGCACCACCGCCCTGGCGATCCTCGCCTCGATTTCCATCGGCGTGGCGATGTTCGGCTCCGGCGCCTTCCTGGGCCAATACTTCCAGGTGGCCCGCGAGGCGAGCCCCACCCTGGCCGGGGTCATGACCCTGCCGATGATCGCGGGAAACCTGTTCGGATCGGTCTTTTCCGGCCAGCTGATCTCCCGCTTCGGGCGCTGGAAGATCTTCCTGGTCATCGGCGCCATCCTCAACGTCGGAGCGCTGGGGCTGCTGGGCATGATGTCCCACGACACCAACTACTGGATCCTGGCCACCGGCATGTTCTTCAACGGCCTGGGCATGGGTTTCATGCTGCAGAACCTGGTCCTTGCGGTGCAGAACACCGTCAAGGTCACCGACATCGGCACCGCCAGCTCCTCGGTCGCCTTCTTCCGCGCCGTCGGCGGGGCCGCGGGCGTGGCGGTGCTCGGGGCCATGCTCTCGGACAAGGTCGGGGCGCTGGTGCTCGATGCATTGAAGTCCGCGCACCTGGTCTCACCCGACGGTTCCACCGGCGTTGCCGCAGGCGGAACGTCGCTGAACCTCTCGGAGATGCCCCCTGCCGTGCGCCTGATGTACGAGACGGCCTTCGGCGATGCCACCGGCGTGGTGTTCATGACCTCGGCCATCGTCGCCGTCGTCGGGCTGGTGTGCATCCTGTTCATCAAGGAAGTCCCGCTGCGCCGGACGGTCTGATTCCGGAGCAGGGGCTTCCGTCAGGGTCCCGGGCACCAAGGGAAAACCCCTGGTGCCCGGGACCTGCTGCGTTGGCCGGCGTTCCCGTTGGAGAGACAGGAAATGTCGGCGGCTTTGGATGAACCGGCCAAGGGATTGGATGATCTGTCCGAGACTTCTGTCACTTTCCTTGCGTAGTGTGTGCTGGGTCGTACACACGGAAGGAACCGCGATGACCAGCAGTCACACGCAAGACACCACCGAAACACCGAAACTCAAGAAGGTCCTGGGCCGTTGGGACACCCTCGCCATCGGCGTGGGAGCCATGATTGGCTTCGGCTGGGTGGTGCTCACGGGTGACTGGATCACCACCGCCGGCCCGCTCGGCGCCTCCCTGGCCATGGTCGTCGGCGGCGGCATCATGGCCGTGGTCGGGCTGACCTACGCAGAACTGGTCGCCGCGATGCCGCGGGCCGGAGGCGAGCACAACTACCTGCTACGCGCCATGGGCGCCCGCTGGTCCTTCGCCGGGTCCTGGGCCATCGTCGGCGGCTACATCACCATCGTCGCCTTCGAGGCGGTGGCCCTGCCCAAGACGGCGCTGTACCTCTTCCCCGACCTGAACCGCATCAAGCTCTGGGACATCGCCGGCTCCGAGGTCTACCTGACCTGGGCGCTGGTCGGCGTGCTCGGCGCGGTGGTCATCACCGCCATCAACATCCGCGGCATCAAGACCGCCGGGGTGGTGCAGACCTTCGTGGTGCTCTTCCTCTTCGCCATCGGCGCGGTGCTGCTCTTCGGTTCCTTCGCCGGCGGATCCACCCAAACCATGGAGCCGTTCTTCAGCAACGGGGTTGCCGGGTTCTTCGGGGTGATGATCATCGTGCCGTTCATGTTCGTGGGCTTCGACGTCATCCCGCAATCGGCCGAGGAATGCGACATCGAACCGCGGCGCATCGGCAAGTACGTCGTGATCGCCGTCCTCATCGCCACCGCCTGGTACGTCATGGTCATCCTGGCCACCTCCTCCGGCATGGGCGCCGCGGCGCTGGCCGGCTCCGAACTGGCCACCGCCGATGCCATGGGCGCGCTTTTCGGCTCGGAGATGATGGCAAAGGTGCTGATCTCAGGCGGCATCGCCGGAATCCTCACCTCCTGGAACTCGCTGCTGATGGGCGCCTCCCGTCTGCTCTACGCCATGGCCGGCTCCGGCATGCTGCCGGGTTGGTTCGCGAAGCTGCACCCCAAGTACGGCACCCCGGTCAACGCCCTGCTGTTCATCGGCGGGCTCTCGGTGCTCGCCCCGTTCTTCGGTTCGGCCATGCTCGGCTGGCTGGTCGACTCCGGCTCGCCCTCGATCGTGATCGCCTACCTGCTGGTCGGGGTCGCCTTCGTGATCCTGCGCCGGCGCGAACCGATGATGGAGCGCCCGCTGCGCATCGGCGGGAAGGGCAACTTCGGCCAGGCCATCGGCGTCACCTCGGTGCTCTTCTGCGCCGCGCTGATCAGTCTCTACCTGCCGGGGATGCCCGCGGCCATCGGCATCCAGCCGTGGCTGCTCTTCGGGGCCTGGTGGGTCCTGGGCTTCGTCTTCCTGTTGCGGGTGCCGCGCGGTGTGGTCCCGGGCATCGACGCCGAGGAGGAACTGCTCACCCGCCTGGCGATGCGCAAGGCCGCCAAGGCGGAGGCCGTCTACGGCCAGGCCCCGCCGGCGGTGCCGGCCAGGAACAACGTGAAGGACTCGGAACACGCATGAACAAGATCCGTCCCCTCGAGGGAATCATCGTCGCGGACTTCTCCCGGGTCCTGGCCGGACCGCTGTGCACCATGACGCTGGCCGACATGGGTGCAACCGTCATCAAGGTCGAGCGTCCCGGGACCGGGGACGACACCCGCAGCTGGGGGCCGCCGTTCTCCGCCACCGGCTCCACCTACTTCGAGTCGGTGAACCGCAACAAGCAGTCGGTCGCCCTTGACCTCACCGATCCGGCGGACCGCGAGGTGGCACGGGAATTGGCGCTGCGCGCCGACGTGCTGGTGGAGAACTTCAAGCCCGGCGGCATGGACAAGCTGGGGCTGGGGTATGCGGAGCTCTCGGCACTGAACCCGGGGCTGGTCTATGCCTCGATTTCCGGATTCGGGTCCGCCGGCGGGGCGCACCTGCCCGGCTACGACTTCATCGTCCAGGCCCTGGGCGGGCTGATGTCCATCACCGGCGAGGCCGGGGAGGAGCCCATGAAGGCAGGGGTCGCGCTGGTGGACGTGCTCACCGCCAAGGACGCAAGCATCGGGGTGCTGGCGGCGCTGCACGCCCGCGCCTCCTCCGGCACCGGCGCCCACGTGGAGGTCAACCTGCTCTCCAGCCTGCAGGGCGCGCTGGCCAACCAGGGCCAGGCCTACCTGGGGGCGGGCAAGGTTGCCGCTCGCATGGGCAACGAGCACCCCTCGATCGTGCCCTACCAGTTGCTGTCATGCGCCGACGGATCGGTGGCGGTGGCCTGCGGCAACGACGGCCAGTTTGCCAGGCTCTGCGCCGAGATCGGAAAACCGGAGTTGGCCGAGGACGCCCGCTTCGCCACCAACTCGGCCCGCGTGGCCCATCGCGAAAAACTCATCCCGTTGCTTGAGGACGCGCTGGGCGCGGACACCGGGGCGAGGTGGCAGACCCGGTTCACCGCCGTGGGCGTGCCGGCGGGCAAGGTCGCGGGCATCGACGAGGGCCTGGACTACGCCGAATCCCTGGGACTGGACCCGGTCATCGAGGTGCACAACTCGCAAGGGGACACCGTGGGCAGGCAGGTGCGCCACCCGATCACCTGGACCCCGGCGCTGGATGCCCCTGCCATGGCGCCGCCGCAGCTGGGCGAACACACCGAAACCGTCCGGGCCTGGCTGGGCAGCGACGCGGAATCGATGGCGGAGTTCCAGTCCCTAGCCCAGCCCCGGCCCTGAGGTCTCGCGGCGCAGCGCCAGCCACAGATGCGCCGCGACATCCGGGTCGTCCAGGTCCACGCCAATGAGCGTGGTGGCCACCGAAATCCGGTGGCGCAGGGAATTGCGGTGGATGCCCAGGGCCCGTGCCGCATCCTCCCAGGTGCCGCGCGCCGCGAGGTAGGCGCGCACCGTGCCCAACAGGTCGGCGCGGTGGTAGTCGGCCAGCAGGCGAACCCAGCCGGCGGCCTTGGCATCCTCGCTGGCGTTGACCGCAACCAGCCGTCCGGCCGGGGCCTGCAGCGTGGCCCGGCGCAACACCGCAAGGTTGCCCGGGATCTCTCCCAGGCTCACGGGGTCGCCCAGCGCGGCGGCCAGCGATCCGGAGACCTCGGGGTCGGCCAGGGCAGGCAGCCCCAACAGGGCATTTTGCTCCAGGGACTCGCCGGGCCCGTCCGCGGGCTTGCTGCCGATCCCGGAGGCCGGCAGTACCAGGTAAAGGACCTCGTCCTGGACGTGGCGCAGCGTGCAGGCATCCACCGCGGCGGACAGGTCCGGCAACCCCGGATCCGCGAGAAGCCGGGCCGCGGCCCGTGCCGCCAGCCCCGGGTCGTCCCCGGGTGAGAGCCTGATGCCCAGCAGGCGGACCCGGTTGGGAAGCTCGGCCAGTCCCAGGTCCTCGGCCACCATGTGGGCCGCCTCGGTCTGCCCGTGCAGCAGCAGCTTGGTCGTCGCGGCGCCCAGCGCATGGGCGGTGCCGACGACCACCTCGCGCTGCCTGGCCCGCAGGGCCAGCAACGTGGAGACCGTCATGATGATCTGCCGGTCGGCGCGGGTCAGCGTGCGCCCCGAGCCGATGCACAGGAACCCGTGGATCCGCGCACCGAGCAGGATCGGGTACAACACCACCGGCTGGCCGTGGAGCTCAAACGTGGCGGCCGAGGGGACGCCTGCCTTGTTGAAGCGAATCGACTCGGCGCGCAGGTCCTCGACCAGGGCGCTTGCGGAGGCGGGCCACACGGTCTCGGTTCCGGCATCCGCCGGAAGATAGGCGGCCCAGCCGCCGAGCGCCTGGGCGAGTCCGCGGACCACTGCGCTGGTGGCGTCGGGGCGCATGGCCGCCCGGGCCAGCGCCGTTTGCGTGCCGAGCGAATCCATGAGGTTGGCGGTGTCGTCCCGGGTGGACAGCCGCCAATATGCGCGCGAGACATGCTGGAACGGCACCCCGTCGGGGACGATCGCCAGCTCGATGCCCGCCGCGCGGCTGGCGGCCAGTACGTGCCCGGGCACCTGCTTCAGCCATGGGCCCAGGCCCAGCCCCACGGCACGAACCTCCTTTGACCCGAGCCGCTTCATGTATGCGAGCGAGAGCGCCGCCGACTTTGCGAAGGGCATGCCGGTGGTCAGCAACAGCTCGCCGCCCTCCAGGTACGGGGTGGGGTCCTCCAGCTCGGAGACATGGACTCCCGTCACCGGCTTGGCGCTGAATTCGGACCCGGGGCTGGGCACAAGTTCGGGTCCGAGTTCGGCACCCAACTGCAACAAGGAAATCATGGGTTGAATTATCCAACAGAGTGGGTCGTGTTGGGCAAATCATCCAATGACGTGTGTCACGTCCTGGCATAACGTGGAGCCCATGACCGAAACACTTCTGGCCGTTGACGCCGAGACGCTCCCGCAGACCCGCCACCTTGCCACCTCCATCCCCGGCCCGCGCTCCACGGCCCTGCACGCCGAACGCACCGCACAGGTGACCAACGGCTTCGGCATCACCCTGCCGGTCTTCGTGGCCCGCGCGGACGGCGGAATCGTCGAGGACGTCGACGGCAACCGGCTCATCGACTTCGCCTCCGGCATTGCCGTGACCTCGCTGGGCGCCAGCAACAAGCGCGTGGCAGAACGCGTTGCCGCGCAGCTGGACGCCTTCACCCACACCTGCTTCATGGTCACCGAATACGAATCCTTCACCCAGGTCTGCAAGTGGCTCAACGCCAACACCCCCGGCGACTTCGACAAGCGCACCGGGCTGTTCTCCACCGGCGCCGAGGCCGTGGAAAACGCCGTCAAGATCGCCCGTGCCGCCACCGGACGGCCCAACGTGTTGGTCTTCGACGAGGCCTACCACGGCCGCTCTCTGCTTACCATGGCCATGACCGCCAAGGTCAACCCCTACAAGCTGAACTTCGGTCCGCTTCCCGCGGAGATCATCCGCGCCGCCTCGGCCAACCCGCTGCGTCCCGCCGAGGGCCTCGAGTCCGGCGCCGAAGCGGCACTGGAATCCGTGGAGGCCACCATCCTGGAACACGGCGCGGACACCTTCGCCGCCATGGTCATCGAGCCGATCCAGGGCGAGGGCGGCTTCATCGTCCCGGCCGCCGGCTTCATCCCGGGCCTGCGCAAACTCGCCGACAAGTACGGCATCGTGCTGGTCATCGACGAAATCCAGGCCGGCATGGGCCGCACCGGAACGCTCTTCGCCTCCGAACACGAGGGCGTTGCGGGGGACATGATCCTCACCGCCAAGGCACTGGCCAACGGCGTCCCGCTCTCCGCCGTCACCGGACGCACCGAGCTGATGAACGCGCCGCACGCCGGGGGACTGGGCGGCACCTATGCCGGAAACCCGCTGGCCTGCGAGGCCGCGCTGGCGGTCTTCGAGCAGTTCGAGGACGGATCACTGCTGGCCAACGCCCGCCACATCGAGGCGGTCGCCCGCGAAATCCTTGAGCCGTTGCTTTCCTCCACCGGCATCGTTGCCGAGGTCCGCGGCCGCGGCGCCATGCTCGCCATCGAACTGGCCGACGCCGGGACCCTGGCCCCGCGCGCGGATAAGGCCAAGGAGATCTCCGCCGCCTGCCACGCCGCCGGTGTGCTCACCCTGACCTGCGGCACCCACGGCAACGTCGTGCGCCTGCTGCCCCCGCTGGTCATCGGCGAGGAGCTGCTGCGCGACGGGCTGGACGTGCTCGCCCAGGCAATCACCGACGCCGCCAACTAGCACCGGACCACTTCACCCCCCCCGAACTTTTTGGAGAACACCATGACCCTCACCATGCACGACCACGAAACCCACCAGTTGGACCCGGCGGATTTGATCAACTTCGATGCGCTGCTCACCGCCGAGGAGCTCGCGCTGCGTTCCAAGGTGCGGACCTTCGTCGACGAGGCCATCAAGCCGAACATCGCCGGTTGGTACGCCGACGCGGTCTTCCCGCTGGAGATCGTCCCGGAAATGGCCAAGCTCGGCCTGCTGGGCATGCACTTGAAGGGCTATGGCTGCGCCGGGGGCACCGCGGTGGAGTACGGATTGGCAGGTTCCGAGCTGGAGGCAGGGGACTCGGGGCTGCGCACCTTCGTCTCGGTGCAGGGTTCGCTGGCCATGAGCGCGATCTACAAGCACGGCTCCGAGGAACAGAAGCAGGAGTGGCTGCCGAAGATGGCGGCGGGGCAGGCCATCGGCTGCTTCGGGCTGACCGAGCCCACTGCCGGCTCTGACCCCTCGGCGATGAAGACCTTCGCCCGCAAGGACGGGAACGACTGGGTCATCAACGGCACCAAGCGCTGGATCGGGCTGGCAAACGTCGCCCAGGTCGCGGTCATCTGGGCACAGACCGACGAGGGCATCCGCGGTTTTGTGGTCCCCACCCAGACCGCCGGGTTCAAGGCGACCCCGATCGAGCCCAAGCTCTCGATGCGCGCCTCCATCCAGTGCGAGATCGAGCTGACCGACGTGCGCCTGCCCGCGACCGCGGTGCTGCCGAACGTCACGGGGCTAAAGGGACCGTTCTCCTGCCTGAATGAGGCCCGCTACGGCATCATCTGGGGCGCCATGGGAGCGGCCCGCGACTCCTTCGAGGATGCCCTGGCGTACTCGCAGCAGCGCATGCAGTTCGACAAGCCGCTGGCCGGGTACCAGATGACCCAGCAGAAGCTGGTGGACATGGCCCTGGAAATCAACAAGGGCTACCTGCTGGCCCTGCACATCGGGCGCATGAAGGACGCAGGCACCCTGGATCTGCACCAGATCTCGGTGGGCAAGCTCAACAACTGCCGCGAGGCCATCAAGATCGCCCGCGAGGCCCGCACCATCCTTGGCGGCAACGGCATCACCCTGGAGTACTCGCCTCTGCGCCACGCCAACAACCTGGAATCGGTGCGCACCTACGAGGGCACCGACGAGGTCCACACCCTCATCCTCGGAAACAAGCTCACCGGCGTCCCGGCCTTCCGCTAAACAACCCCCACCATCGTTTCGAGAGGAACGCCATGACCGAAACCATGACGCACACCGACACCGTTCCGCTGCGCCTGCTCATCGACGGGCAATGGATAGACGGCACCGGTGCGGGCCTGGAATCCACCTCGCCCGCGAACCCCGGGCACGTGGTCGCCGCCGGAGGCACCGCCACGGTGGACAACGTGCGCACCGCCGTGGCGGCCGCGCGTGCGGCGGCCACCGAATGGGCCGCAACCCCGATGGCCGAACGCGGGGGATACCTGGCCCGTGCCGCGGCGATCATCACGGCCAACGCCGACGCGTGGGGCGGCGAGCTGGCCCGCGAGGAAGGAAAGACCGCAGCGGAGGGCACCGGAGAGGTGCTGCGCGCCGCGCAGATCCTTTCTTATTACTCCGCCGAGTCCGACCGCCTGGCCGGGGAGGTCTTCTCCTCCCCGCGCCGCGGCGAGCAGATCCTGGTGACCCGCAAACCACTGGGCGTCGTTGGAGTCATCACCCCGTTCAACTTCCCCATCGCCATCCCGGCCTGGAAGATCGCCCCGGCACTGGTATTCGGCAACACCGTGGTGTGGAAGCCCGCCTCCACCGTGCCGCTGCTGGCCATGCGCCTGACCCAGGCCCTCGTGGAGGCCGGCCTGCCGGCCGGCGTGTTGAACCTCGTCATCGGATCCGGTGCGCTGGGCAACGAGATCGTGAACCACCCGGAGCTTGACGGGCTCACCTTCACCGGCTCCACGGGAGTGGGCCGCAAGCTCGCCGCCGCAGCCGCCGGACGGGGCGTGCCGATCCAGGCGGAAATGGGCGGCAAGAATGCCTCGGTCGTGCTCGAGGACGCGGATCTTGAGCTCGCCGTGGAACAGGTGCTCCTCGGCGCCTTCCGCTCCACCGGGCAGAAGTGCACCGCCACCTCGCGGCTGATCCTGCAGGAGAAAATTGCCGATGCGTTCCTGGCGCGCCTGTGCCAACGCCTCGGCGAGTGGAAAACCGGGGACCCGACGGATTCCTCCGTGCACATGGGGCCGGTGGTTTCGGGTGCGGCCGCGGAGCAGATCCGTGCGGGCATCGCCGCCTCGATCGCCCAAGGTGCTCGCCTAGCCTTCGAGGGCGATATCGCGGGCCTGGGGGACGCCTTCGTGGCCCCGACCGTCCTGGAGCTGCCGACCGGGGAGAACAATGCCTGGCGCGAGGAGTTCTTCGGTCCCGTGCTGGCCGTGCGCCGGGCGCCAACCACCGAGCAGGCGTTCGAGCTGGCCAACGATTCGGAATATGGACTGAGCTGTGCGCTGTTCACCCGGGACCTCTCCAAGGCGCTGGCGGCCATGGAACAAATCGATGTGGGCGTCCTGCACGTGAATTCGGAATCGGCCGGAGCGGACCCGCACGTGCCCTTCGGCGGGGCCAAGAAGAGCGGCTACGGGCCCAAGGAACAGGGCGGTGCGGCGAAGGAATTCTTCACCCACACCACCACGGTGTACCTGCGCGGAGCGTAGGAAACCAAGTTCGGGGCACCCGCCGTCATCCAGCCTGGCCGGATGCGGCGGGTGCCCCGAGTCATGTCTAGGATTGGCAACGGGCATGGCAGAAACGTGAGCCAGCGAACAATTGACGAAAGTGCGGAGCCAAGAATGAGCGTAGAGACCGGCATCGAGAACATTTCCACCATCCTGGTCATTGGCGCGGGCACCATGGGACGGCAGATCGCGATGACCGCGGCCCTGGCCGGGTACGCGACCACCATCCAGGACATCTCCGCCGACGGCCTCGCCGCGGCGCGCGCCGAACTCGAGGGCTGGGCGGCCTCGCGGGTGGCCAAGGGCAAGCTGGAGAAGGCTGCGGCCACCGCGGCCCTGGACGCACTGGCCTACAGCACCGACCTGGACGAGGCTGCCGCCAACGCCGACTTCGTCATCGAGGCCGCCACCGAGCGCCTGGAGATCAAGACGGCGATCTTCGAAAAGCTCGGCGTGCTGGCCCCGGCCCACGCCATCCTGGCCACCAACTCCTCGACCCTCGGCTCCTCCAAGGTCGCGGCGGCCACCGGTCGGCCGGCACAGGTCTGCAACATGCACTTCTTCAACCCGGCCCTGGTCATGAAGTGCGTCGAGGTGGTCCGCCACGGGGAAACCAGCGACGCGACCGTGGCCACCACCATGGAGCTGGCCCGGCGCCTGGGCAAGGAGCCGGTGCTGATCAACCGCGAGATCCCCGGCTTCATCGCCAACCGCCTGATGGGCGCGATCCAGCGCGAGGCGCTGTTCCTGGCCGATGAGGGCATTGCCAGCATCGAGGACATCGACACCACCGCCCGCACGGCGCTGGGCCACCCGATGGGTCCGTTTGCGCTGATGGACATGGTCGGGCTGGACGTCATCGACTTCATCGCCCAGGCCACCCACGCGGAGACCGGCGCGGCCGAGGACGCCCCCAACGAGCGGATCGCGGCACTGGTGGCCGAGGGCAAGCTGGGCCGCAAGTCCGGCGCCGGGTTCTACCACTACGCCTAGACTGATTCCAAAGTCTTACGAGCACGGGCGAGGGCGTCCGGGATTGAGTTGAACCAGCCAAATCGCCGATTTGGGGAAATCAGCTGGGCAAAGACCTGGACACCCTTGCGACAGCGTTGTGCGCCTAGCCGGATGACTTTTTGAAGGGTCATACTAAACTTGCCCCGTGGCGGCCCGCAGTCGGGTTGCGACCCTGGATCACTGATGCAGGCCCTGCCTGGCTGGAATCGGGTGAAACGGCTGACGCGGGTACGTTCCAAGTGCTGGCAGTGTCGGGAAAGAGTGGGCCGGAGGACGAAATTTTCCCCCGGCCCTGCGGTCAACCGAGCCATCGGGACCGACCATCGGGACAAGGCCACGACGCGGGACCTGTATGAAATAAACCCTTGATTCCAGGTGATTCAAATGGGCCGATTACTGTCCAAGTCGATTGAGCAGCTGCTCGTCGCGCCACGCGACACGGTCTTCCCAGCGATCCAGCGGCAGCATCTGGCGACGTTGAGAAGTTACCTCTGCGACCAAATCCGGGGTCCATTCCGACGTATCGCCTCGTTCTTGGCCCATCCGGCGATAGGTGGGGCCCATGTTCTTGGCGTGTGCCGAAATTCCGCCCCTGGTATTTAGGTCAACCGTTTCGAAGGGACCCATGAAGGTCCAACGGCGTCCCAGCCCGTCGCGTACCACGGTGTCCACATCATCGACGCTCGCGACTCCATCTCTGACCAGCGCATAGGCCTCTCGCAGGATCGCGCCCTGCAGCCGATTAAAGATGAACCCCTCACATTCCTTGTTCACCAGCACCGGCGACATCCCGGCGCCGGCGTAAATAGCGTGTGCTCGCTGCACAACCTCGGCACGGGTCTGTGGGCTGGGCACCAACTCAATGACCGGAATGGCAAATGGCGGGTTGCCCGGGTGCGCAACCAGTGCCCGGGACTCCACTCCAGTGCTACCCGCCGAAGTCGTCGTGGTCATGAACGATGATGAGGACGCCACTATGCACCGATCATCGGTAAGTTCGGCCAGCTGGGCAAACAATGGACGCTTGATGTCCTCACGCTCGGGAACACATTCCTGCACCAGGTCGGCACCGCTTACGGCATCGGAGATGTCTGCGATCACGCGCAACCGTTCCGAAATCGCTTCAACCGGCTCCTCGAGCAACCCGTAAGATTCCAGGGTTCGGAGCCGGGCTGTCAGTTCCCCGGGAATGGCCGAGCGGCGGGTCGGATCGGGATCGGTAATGGTCGTCGAGTATCCGGCGCGCGTGAATACCACCGCGAACCCGACGCCGATGGAACCGCCACCGATGATCGCGGTCTTCAGCGCTGGAAACTTCCTAGCCATGGTGTGCTCCTATGGTCATTCCGCCACAAACGTAGAGCGTCTGGCCAGTGACAAATCCCGAACGATCATCGAGTAGGTAACTCACCGCATGTGCAACATCCCGGGGGGTTCCCATCCGGCGCACGGGAACAGAGCCGACGATGGCCTGGGTTTCCGGGGAATCAGCGGGGTTGGCTTTGCTAAAGAGATCAGTGGCAATCGGTCCCGGACCAACCGCATTGGCAGTGATTCCATGGGCACCTTCTTCCAATGCCCAGGTTCGAGTCATTCCTTGCAAACCTGCCTTGGTAGCCGCGTAAGCCGTGCGCCGCTCTTTGCCAAGTGCCGCGCGTGACGACATGGCAACAATGCGGCCGAATCCCGCTTCCCGCATTCCCGGGAGCAATGCCTGTGCGCACAGGAAGGCACTACGCAGATTCAGCGCGACGGCAGCGTCAAACTCGTCCAGGGTCTGGTCTTCCAAGAGATTCGGGAACACCGCACCAACATTATTCACCAGGCGCGTGATCGGACCGTCCTGCAACGCCACCTCGAGTGCGCTTCTCGTGGATTGCGCGTCCGATAGGTCACAAGGAATGGCCCCGGTGCCCTCACGATCCAGAATAATTGGCTGATAGCCGTCTTCCACGCACCGCTGGGCAATTGCTGCCCCAATCCCATTGGCACCACCGGTGATTAACACGCGCCGTGGTGCAGCTTTTTCTCTTGACATCAATTCCTCACTGTCCGAAATTTATCCCTATCGGACGATTATTTCCAGAACGCTCTTGGCCGGCCCGCTGCATGCATCGCAAGTGCCCGGTGGCGCTGGCGATGACGAACTGACCGGCCAAGAGCAATTAGGCCCGAACCGACGGCGCTTCGGCCATGAGGCGCTGCGCATCTCGGCTGGGGTTCATGAAGATCATTGCGATGATCGCGCCAACGATCGACACGAGCCCAAAGACTTGGAAGGACTGCGCATAGCCTGCGGCTGCGGTGGCTGCACCATCCACAATCGCACCGGTGATCGGGGGAGCCACGATGCCGGCGACTGCTTGAAGCGCCAGGAACACCCCAAGCGCACCGGCCACCTGGTCGGGAGGGCAGATCTGTGAAATTGCGGCGTTGGTGATTGGTGTGACGATGCAACCAACGCCGTAAGCGGCCGACACCACCAAAACCACGGTCATCGGAACATGGATCATCGGCAGGACGACCATTGTTGCACCGCAGAGCAGCAAGCCGACGCCCGGGACGATACCCCGGACGATCTTGGAGCTCACCCCGCGCACCATCAACTTGTCCGTGATCGCGGTGCTGACAAACATTGCGATCAGGGCGGCGATGCTCGGAAAGCCAAACATCGCTCCTGCCTGCAAACGGGTGAAGCCCAAGCCGACCTCGAAATAGGATGGGAGCCAGGTCAAGACGACGGTGATCAGGCCGTACATCGGCACGGCCGCAGCCAGAGCGCCAAGAAAGGTCCGGCTCAAGAAGATCCTGCTCCACTTGACTGCCGGCTTTTTTGCCTTGCCCTCAAGCTTAATCGCGGTGTTCTTGATAGCCGCGTAGGGGCCCGGCTTCCACACGAAGTACCAGAGGACACACCACAGAACGCCCAGACCGGCCAGCGCCAGGAACGAATAATGCCAACCGAAGCGGGCAATGATCAGGGCAAGCAACGGAGCCATGGCGATCTTGGCGGTCGAATTTGCTGCCGAGATGAAGGCACTTGGCAGTCCTCGCTTCTCCACCGGGTGCCAAGTGTAGGTTGCCGACAATACCAGTGCCCCGGAAGGCCCTTCGGCAAAGCCCAAGATTGCTCGCGTGACCAGGAGGACCGTGAAGCTGCCGACAACCACCATGGGCAACATCATGGCCGCCCAGATCAATGCCAATCCGATGAGGGCCCACTTCAGGCTGAACAACTTGTTGATCGAGCCAGCGAAGAATCCTCCAATGGTGAATGCGAAGAAGAAAACGCTGGCGGTAAGGCCGATCTGGCTTGAGGTCAGACCCAGTTCTTCCTTCAGCGGCTGGGCAACCAGCCCCAGCAACAATTTGTCGCTGTAGTTGATGGTGTAAAGGGCCATGAGCACCATGGTTAGGCCCCATGCGGTAGCTCGCGACTCGGGATTCTTCCCGGGCAGGGTTCTCGGCGTCTTCGTGGTGACTTGCGATTGCTCCGGAGGGGATCCGTTCGTTACGTTTGACATTTTCTACTCCCGTTCGTGAATATGGTTGCCGTCGTTTGGTTGGGACAGGCGACGGGTGTTAAGGGTGAGTTGGTATTTTGGGTCCTTGGTGAATCTCAGAGTCGTTCCAGGACCATGGCCATGCCCTGGCCGCCGGCCGTGCACATGGTTTCCAATCCGAACTGCTGGTCCGTGGATTGCAGGCCATTGATGAGCGTGGCTGTGATCCGTGCACCGGTCATGCCGAAGGGATGACCCAACGCGATCGCACCTCCATGGACATTGAGCTTGTCTTCCTCGATGTCCAGGGCGCGGGCGCTGCCGATGACCTGCACCGCGAAGGCCTCATTGATTTCAACGAGGTCGATGTCGCGCATACTTAACCCGGCGTGGGCAAGTGCCTGCTTGGAGGCCTCGATGGGGCCCAAACCCATGATCTCCGCCGACAGGGCCGATACTCCCGTGGAAACAATGCGGGCCACGGGCTTGAGTCCCAGCGACTTCGCCTTGGCGCCGCTGAGGATGATCGCCGCGGCCGCACCGTCATTCAACGGGCAGGCATTGGCAGCGGTCACCGTCCCGTTCTCACGGAAGACCGGCTTCAGCCCGCTGACCGAATCGAGTGTCGTGCCAAACCGGGGGCCGTCATCCTTGGAGACAATCGTGCCATCGGGCAGCGTCAGCGGGGTGATCTCACGTTCGAAGAAGCCTGCCTTGATTGCTGCTTCGGCACGATTCTGGCTCAGTACCGCCCACTGGTCCTGCTCTTCTCGGCTGATGCGAAGATGCTGTGCGACATTTTCGGCCGTTTGTCCCATGGAGATATATGCGTCGGGTACGAATCCCAGTTCGTGAGGATCTTGCCAGATGCCATCACCGGTTGCCAACCGGGCCGTTCGTTCTGCAGCCTGGCTGAACCGCGGGTTCTTGGTGTCCGGCCATGCATCCGAGGTTCCTTTGCCGAACCGGGACACCCCTTCAACACCGGCGGAGATGAAGGCATCGCCCTCTCCCGCCTTGATGGCGTGGAAGGCCATGCGGCTGGTTTGCAACGATGAGGCGCAGTAGCGTTGCACTGTCGTGGCAGGAATCCAATCCAGCCCAAGGATCTCGGCGACGATGCGCCCCACGTTGAATCCGGTCTCTCCGCCGGGCTGGCCGCATCCCATCATCAAATCGTTGATCAGATGCGTATCTAGTTCCGGAACCTGGTCAAGGGCAGCTCGAACCATCTGCGCCGCCATCTCGTCGCCGCGCAAGCTTGCCAGCGAGCCCTTGTGGGCTCGCCCGATAGGGGAGCGGGCAATGGAGACGATTACTGCGTCGTTGTCCTTGATCGCACTCATGCTGGTTGTTCCGTCGTTTCCAGCTGCACACCGGGAATCAGGCTGATGAATTCGGCGATACACACCGGCTTGGCGATGCCGTCTGCTTCGAGACGCACTTCGAACTTCAGCTGGATCCCGGCTCGTACCGATTCAACTGACTTCAAAGTCGTAAAACCGCGCAACACCGAGTCCACCGGAACGGAAGCCGGGAATCGTACTCGGTCCAATCCGTAGTTCAGGCGGCTCTTTGCATCCGGAATGCTCAGCAGCTGCTGGTTCACGCCGGCGATCAAGGAGAGCACCAGGAACCCATGGGCAATGGTGGAGCCGGCGGGAGTTGCGGCGGCCTTTTCAGGGTCCGTGTGGATCCACTGCCAGTCGCCGGTCGCTTCGGCGAAGCGGTTGATCCTGTCCTGGGTAATGACCTCGTCGGACGACGGACCGAGTTCGACGCCTACTAAGTTGCGCAGCTCGGGGATGGCCACCGATGCCTGTTGCTGGGTGTTAATGGGGTTCATGATGCGAGTTCCTTTAGGTATTTCTTTGCAGTGAGCGGGCCTACTGCTTCGGCAACGAAGACGGTGCTTCCGGAGCTGGTTCGCGCCTCGAATGAGCAGTGAACGTGAACCGTATCGCCGTTGGTCACCCGATGCGCGGTGGGGATGATGGTGACCGTTTCCCCGGTGATGCTGCTGCCCACGATCTTCGCGGCAAGCTTGCCGGAGCTTAGCCATTGGCTTGGCGAGGAGAATCGCGTCATGGTTTGGGAGGCAAGTTCGAAGAGATACATGCCCTGCAGGATCGTGCCCCCGAATTGTTCGGTGGCAATCCGCGAGTCGGTGTGGATTGGCCCGTCGGTAGCGGTCACGCGCCCAAATTCGTCAAGCAGCGACTGCACCACGACAAACTCGACGGTTTCCACCTGCCTCTTCGGGCCGGCCTGGCCGGGGTTTGTCCCTGCAGTGAACAACCCGAAATCGAATGAACGGCTGGTCGAGGAGTCGGGCTCCTCGGTTTTCCCTGGAACCACGAAGCTCTTGAAGGCGGAGATGACGTGGTGGGAGCCGGTGAAGACGCGGCACTCCAGGGTGAAGTTCTTCCTTCCGCGGCGGACGCTCTTGTCGGCCACCAGGACCAGCACGGTTGCCGGCTGATCTACCAATGCGGGAGCATGGAATTCCACGGATTCCTTGGAATGCACGGTTCCCTGTGGGAGTTCGATAAAGTCCTTGACCGCATGCAGCGTGTCGTAGGCCAGGCTGGGCGCCGTCCCGTCGGTGTATACCTGCTGCTGCGGGTCGACGATGTGCGCGAACTCCCGTGTGTGCTCGGCGTCAAAGGTTGAGCGGAACACTCCGAGCGTTTCTCCGGTGACCATGCTGTCCCATGACAACTGAACTTTGGAAGACATTGGGGGTTACCTCCGGTAATGGTGGTTGGTTAGATCAGGTGATGGGGGGAGGGCAGGTCATTCTTGCGAATCTTGCCGGTTGCGGTCATCGGAAGTTCAGCCAGGAGGTGGACCCTTGGCACCTTGTAGGTAGCCATGGATTCCCGGGCCCAATCCTGAATCTGTTCCGCAGTGGCTTTTGATCCGGAATGCAGCTTCACGAACGCGTGAACACTCTGCCCGGTCTTCCCATCGAGATGTCCCACGACGGCGACCGCTTCGATGTCTGGGTTTCGTGACATCAAGACCTCTACCTCGCTGGGAAAGACGCTCATGCCGTTGACCTTGAGCATTTCCTTCTGGCGTCCCAGGTAGTGCAGTGCACCATCGGCGGAGAGCTTGCCGGTGTCTCCGGTGAATACCCAGCCGTCCCTGAGCACGGCGGCGTTTTTCCCGGCGACTTGCCAGTAACCCTTGAAATTCGAGGGGGAGCGCAGGACGATTTCGCCGGCTTCCCCGAGCGGTATCGGCTCTCCGGTTGCCGGATCGACGATGATGAAATCCGTGCCGGGCATGGGCAGGCCCACGAAGACCGGCTCACTGAGAAGATCAAAGTCGTCGACTTCGAGTCCCGTGGTAAACGTATTGGAAGTATGTGACTCGGTCATTCCGAAACTGGATTCCCGCAGCACGCTGTTGCCTCCGGTGGCGCCTTCCCACTGGCGACGAATGTCCATGGACAGCCGGCGGGAGAAGGACATGGCGCGCAGGTGACGCAGCGAGCCGAGCTGCCGGGCGCTGTCTTCGGAGTTTTCCAAGAGTTCGAGGAAACTTTCCACGACCCCGCTCATGGCGGTCACCCGGTACTTCTCGATGGCCTGCAGACCGGCGGTAACATCCCAGCGCGCCAACAGGACAATCGTTGCTCCGGCAAAGAGGGGTGCGAGGATGCCATTGTTCTCACCGGAGATCCAGAAGATCGGGGTGAATGCGATGACCGCCTCATGTTCCACAGCCTCGGGGCCAATCAATCCCCATGCGATGGCGCAGTTGTGTCCCGCTACCACCATGTTGCGTTGCGTGTGCATGCAACCCTTGGGCTCGCCGGTGGTCCCACCGGTATAGTTCAGTGCCGCAAGCCCGTCGGGATCCATCTCCACCGGGGTAAGCGTCTGTCCGGAAATGAGACCTTCCCAAACGTTCTCGGTTGACTCGCTGGTGGTGTCAGGCTCAAGGAACTTGGGCAGTCGAATGGTTGGTTCATTCGGGACGAGGTCCTGAATATTGATCGGTGCGATGTGCCGTACGGTGGTCATATCCGCTGCACTTACAACGTTCATGAGGTAATTGGGAGCAACAAGGATACTAATGGCCGCGTCGTTGGCCTCGTACTCTAGTTCGCTGCGCTTGAACATCGGGTTGATCGGAACGTGAACGGCTCCGGCCTTGAGCGTTCCCAGCATGAGAACTATGAATTGCGGGCAATTGGGCAGGAATAGTCCGACCCGGTCACCGGGACGAACCTTATGGCGTTGCAACCATCCGGCAAAGCTGTCGCTCCACTGGTCGAGTTGGGCGTAGGTGATGTTGGTGCCGTAGAACTGGATGGCCGTGCGATCCGAGTAGTCGCGTGCGTTGCGCCGGAATATCTCGATGAATGTTTGGCCCTCGAGCTCCTGCGGGAAATCCCGAGGGATGTGAGTCGGCCAGATCGCTTCCTGGAGCTGACGGATTTCCCTAAGTTGTGCCTCGACCCGGAGGATCCACTGCTGGTCGTTAGATGTGGCGCCCACCGGCAACCTCCACAACGATTCCGGTGATGTAGCTGCTCAAATCAGAGCCGAGGAAAAGGGCGGCGTTGGCGATGTCGCGTGGATCGCCGGCACGGCCCAACGGGATTTCCTTCTCGCGGGCGGCAAAGATGTCTGCGGGCATTGCTGCGGTCATCGCCGTCTTAATCAGGCCCGGCTGGATCGCATTGACGCGTACGCCCTTGAACCCAACTTCCTTTGCTGCGGACTTGGTAAGACCGACGATACCTGCCTTGGCTGCGGCGTAGTTGGTCTGGCCGATGTTTCCGACCTTTCCGGACATCGAGGACATATTCACGATGGAACCGTGACCCTGCTCTCGCATGATGTCGGAGGCTGCCTTGGTGCCAAGCCAGCATCCAAGCAGGTGGACCTGAATGACTTGGTTGAACTGTTCCATGCTCATCTTGCGCATGGTGGCATCGCGGGTGATACCTGCGTTGTTAACCATGACGTCCAGTGAGCCGAATTCGGTAACTGCACAGTTTACAAGTGCTCGAACGTCTTCCTCGTTGGTGACGTCACAGCCGATCGCCTTGGCCTGGAAGCCTGCATCGTTGAGTTCTTGAGCGGCTTTCTGTGCGCCTTCTATATTGACGTCCGAGACGACAACCTTGGCTCCCTGCTCGGCAAATACCTGACTGATTTCGCGGCCAATACCTTGGCTGGCACCCGTAACAACCGCAACTTTTCCATCGAGCATTTTCATGGATTCTCCTGATTTGTGGCTTTGACTAGAGATGGACGCGACTGAGATCTAGAACTCAGTCGGTGGTGACTGAAGCCACACCATCACTCGTTGTTTATACAATATATGATATTCGAAATTTGGCAACACCTTGCTAGGGAAGGTGCGGTCGGCCCTTTTCTGGCAATCCAGGTTGCCCAAGCTTGCGGGACTCGTTCCTTGGTAAGCGTGGTGGCCGCGCTAGGATATTAGATATGTCTTATAGGAAATTGTCGTGAGCCAGTCCATGCCGTCGGGGATTCTTCAGCCTAAGCAGCTCAGTAACCACATTGCGGAGCGCATTCGCGCCGACATTCTCGGAGGCGTGAGACATCCTGGCGAGTTTTTGCGCCTTGATGAGGTTGCCCAGCAGCTCGGCGTAAGTGTTACTCCGGTCCGTGAGGCGCTCATGGGCCTTAGTGTCGAGGGGTTTGTTCGACATGCGGAGCGACGTGGCTTCATTGTGTCTGCGTTGAAGCGCGGAGACCTGGAGGATCTCTACACGCTGCTTGCGGAAGTGTCCGGACGCCTGACCGAGCGTGCGGCTTCAGCTGCGACGCCCCACGATCTTGAACAGCTAGAGATCGTTCACAATCGAATGATCCGAGCCGCCGAGCTTGAGGATTTCGAAAATGTCGAACGGGCGAACGACGAATTTCACCGAATAATCAACAGGGCGGCGGACTCGGCCAAATTGGCGTGGATTCTCCTGAGCATCCTTAAGTACGTCCCAACGCGCTTTTATGCCAACATTACTGGCCTGACGAACATGCTTATCGAGCAACATGGCAACATCCTCGAAGCGATCAAAGGCCAAGATCCCAAGGCTGCCTATGAGGCCATGTATGAGCACGAGAAGCTTGCCATGCGGGAAGTCATTGAGAATCTCGAGCGCCGGGGAATCTTCGAATTGGAACCACAGGAATAGCGATTCCGGCTCCCCCTGGCCCCCCGCCCGCAGAATCATATAAAGTATATGAAGATGCCTCGTTGGATTCGCCCGCGGCAACCGTAACCAGAAATTGGGTCCCACTATGCATGCGACAGAGTATGAGGTCCGCGTTCCTGTTCGATGGTCGGACCAGGACATTAACGGGCACGTCAACAATGCCACCATCGTCACGCTGATCGAGGAATCTCGCATCCAGTGGTTGAACAGGGACGCCGAAGCCCAAGGGCTCGTGTTGTTCGCGGGCCCCAAAGTGGTTGTTTCCCTCAATGTGGACTACACAAATTCGGTAACCTCAAAGACCGATCTGAGCGTATCAATCTCAACCGAAAAAATCGGTGAGACGTCATTCACGTTGCGTTACCGCGGCATGCAAAATGGTCTCGAGGTATTCCGCGCCCGCACCGTCCTAGTCGCGCTGGACCCGGAAACGCAGAAGCCACGACCGATCTCCGCAGGCGAAGCCGCGTACCTTCAATCACGGCTTGTTCCGGCTGGCTGACAGCCCGTTCTGCGGGGCATCTAAACGCCAGCCGTTTCAAGTTCGAGTTCCCTCGGTGAATCTTTGGGCCGGAATGCGGGCAACGTATCGAACCGCTGACTAGGCTCCCAGATCTGGAACGCACGGCCGGAGGCTAGCCAAAGATCAAAGCTGAATTACCCAACTGCCTCATGGGATCTCCGCAAAAGTCCAGAGGCCTTCGGTCGCACCGACAGTCGAGCGTGATCGCGTGAGGCATCCCGGCGAACCGGGCAGCTCAATCAGCGTGACGTTTTCCAGAGGATGTTTTCTGGGGTGTGGTCGACGAAGTAGGCCAGCCTTCGGGGGCCTTGATGGGCGGAATGCTGGCAGTCAGTGTTCACCTGCGCCGGAAAGCCCGTAGATGCGGGTCCTGCCCCAAGGGAGGAGCCGCTCGCGCGAGTTTCCGTTGCCTGCGATGCGGGTTCGCCAGTCGCGGGCGTCCGTTGAAGCGAAAGGCTCGCCAGCTCGCCCCTCGACATCGAAGGAGCCGGGGCGGGGCTGACGGAATTCGGCCATGGTTACGATTCATTGACTTGACGTTTCTGATCTCCGCATTCGCGGACATGCTGGTGAGCCCGCTTGTTCGCCTTGCCGGCGGAGCGCTGGCGCTTCCCTGGATTGCACTACTTGCGTTTTCAGTACCTTGAATCCGTTCAGGGTGTTCGGCTTTCCGTGTGATGTGGGGCTTGCTGGCCTACGAAACCGGGCGAGCCAAGCCCGGAATCTGCACGATGAGGAAGTAGATCGGCCCCGGCGGTCGCGAAGTCAATCGCCGGCTCGATCATATTGGCCGCGGACCTGATCGATGGCATCGCGTTGGCGCCGGTGCATTTGAGCGTGCGGCGTCATGGTTTCTGGCGTTGAACCACCCCCATCAGGAGGGGCAGAGCGGCCGTTCGGCAGGTGCGGAACCACCGCATCCGCATGGTGGGATCCAACTACCACATGAAGCATGACACGGATCACAGTCACTGCTATGGTCGGAACATGTCCATGGGAGACACCTACAGATGGTCGTTAACCACCGGGAGTGTGTCTGACCGGGCGGCTGGCGGTTCCGGACACAGCGGGTTTGCCGGTCCATTCAATGGAAACGACAGGGAGTCACAGCTGTGAACAACAAGACGGCCGGCCTGCAACACGGAGGCTGCAGCCGAGCGCAGCAAACTCCCGCGAACTTTTTGACTGTTTTGTGAACCAACCACATGGATGATCGGAAAATGTCGGAGGACCTCATGGGTGGAACGATCGCGTGGCCGAAAGGGCAGATTGCCCACGGAGCCTAAGCTGGCCTGCGCACAGCGAGCCAGCTGACCCGGACTCCGGCTCCTGACGCTGATACGCAGGCCGCTTTGTTGGGTGCCCATTATCGATCGTTCGTACACAGGGCTTTCCGCTCGGCGGGAAGCAGGAGGAAGCGGCATGACCGCCAAACCAACCACAGAATCCCAGTGCTTGATCACCGTTAACGGAACGGTGCGGGAATTTACCGGACCAACGCATACCAACGCCCTGGACTTCCTTCGCGGTGAAGGACTTACCTCCTGCAAGGAAGGCTGCGCCGAGGGCGAATGCGGGGCCTGTTCCATCCTGGTGGCCCGAGCAGACGGAGATGCCACACGCTGGACCGCACTAAACGCCTGTCTTCTGCCCGCCGTGGCCCTCGACGGGCAGGAAGTGATTACGGCCGAGGGGTTGGGGGACCGCACCGACCTGCATCCGGTCCAGCAACAGATGGTCGAGCACGGTGGATCCCAATGCGGGTACTGCACCCCGGGATTCGTCTGCAGCATGGCCGCCGAATACTACCGTCCGGAACGAGCTGCCCCCGCAGGCACCCCGCCGGACGAAGAAGACGCAGCCGACCACCACTGTGGGCCAAATGGGTTCGACCTGCATGCGCTTTCAGGCAACCTGTGCCGGTGCACCGGGTACCGGCCCATTCGTGATGCCGCCTTCGCACTCGGCACGCCGGCGGCGGACGATGCGCTCGCTGCCCGCCGCTACCGGCCAGCGCCGGCCGTGGTGAACACAGACCTGTCTCGCGCCGATACCCCTGCAGGCCAGCTCGGCCGTTACCGGAGGCCCGGAACCCTGCAGGAGGCCCTGCGGATCCTGTCCGAGGAACCCGAGGTGCTGCCGCTCGCCGGTGGAACCGACTGGGGCGTGGAGGTCAACATCAAGGGGGCACGGGCCCGTTCCCTGCTGGCCATCGACCGGCTGAGCGAACTGCGGCAACTGGATGTCACGGACACGCATCTTGAGATCGGGGCGGCCTGCACGCTCAGTGAACTGGAGCGTGGACTGCAAGGGCGGATCCCCCTGCTGGACAAGCTCTTTGGCCAATTCGCTTCCCGGCTCATCCGCAACAGCGCGACCATCGGCGGGAACCTGGGCACCGGTTCACCCATCGGCGACACTCCTCCGGCCTTGTTGGCCCTGGAAGCCGAGCTGGTGCTCAGCTCGGTGGCGGACCAGCGGATGGTGCCATTGGCCGACTACTTCACCGGCTACCGGCAAACGGTCCGCCGGCCCGGCGAGCTGATCAGCGCCATCCGCATCCCGCTGCCGCTGTCCAAACTGACGTCCTTCCAAAAAATCTCCAAGCGCCGCTTTGACGACATCTCCAGCGTGGCCATCGGCTATGCGCTCGCCGTCGAGGGCGGCATCATCACCAAGGCGCGGATCGGCCTGGGCGGCGTGGCGGCCACCCCGTTGCGCGCGACCGCCACCGAAATGGTGCTCGAAGGCCGGGCCTGGGAGCTGGAAACGATCCGCGCCGCGGCACGGGTGATGGGCGAGGAAGGTACCCCGATGGATGACCACCGGGCCAGCGCCGAATACCGGAAGGCCATGCTTGCCTCCTCGCTGGAACGGTTCTTCGCCGCACAACTGCAAGAGACCGGCCGGTTGACGGGAGAAGGCAAATGAGCCAGCTGTCCCAACGTCCCGAGCGGCCAATCGTCGGGGAGTGGCATCCGCATGAATCCGCCGTGGACCATGCCACCGGAAGCGCCTTGTACACCGATGACCTGGATCGGCGGTTGGTCGGGGTGCTGCATGCCTACCCGGTGCAGTCGACGCAGGCGCACGCAAAAATCCTGGATGTGGGTATCGACGGGGCCTACCGGGTTCCCGGCGTGGTCCGGGTGATCACGGCAGCGGACATCCCCGGGGTCAATGACCAAGGTGCCAAACACGATGAACCGATGCTGCCGGTGGACGAGGTCATGTTCTACGGCCAGCCCGTGGTGTGGGTTCTCGGTGAGGACCTGGAAACAGCCAAGGCCGGGGCAGCCGCCGTTGAGGTGGACTACGAACCGCTCGACTCGTTGATCACCCTGCAGGACGCGATCGCCGCGCAAAGCTTCCACGGAATCCAGCCGGTGATCGACAAGGGCGACAGCCATGCCGCATTCGGGGACGCCGCGCGGGTGTTTGAGGGGGAGTTCGAGTTCGCCGGGCAGGAACACTTCTACCTGGAGACCCAGAACTCGCTGGCCATGATGGATGAAATCGGCCAGGTGATGATCCATTCATCCACCCAACACCCCACCGAAGCCCAGGACATCGTCTCCCACATACTGGGAATCCCCGCGCACCGGGTCACCGTCCAGGTGCTGCGCATGGGCGGCGCCTTCGGCGGCAAGGAAATGCAGTCGCATGGGTTTGCCGCGGTGGCGGCCCTCGGGGCCATGCTCACCGGGCGGCCGGTGCGGGTGCGGCTGGACCGGACGGTGGATATCACCATGACCGGCAAACGCCACGGTTTTCATGCCAGCTGGAAAGCCGGTTTTGACGAGGAAGGCAGGATCCTGGGCCTGGATGCGACGCTGACCGCTGACGGCGGGTGGAGCCTGGATTTGTCCGAGCCGGTGCTGACCCGGGCGCTGTGCCACATTGACAATGCCTACTGGATACCGAACATCCGGGTTCACGGCCGGGTCGCCAAATGCCACAAGACCTCGCAAACGGCGTTCCGCGGCTTCGGGGGACCACAGGGCATGCTGGTCATGGAGGACATCCTGGGACGGGTGGCCCCGCAACTCGGGATAAGCGCCAGGGAACTGCGGCGCCGGAATTTCTACGTCCAGGGGCAGGACACCCCGTACTACCAGCCGGTGCGCCATCCCGAACGGATGGAGGCCGCCTGGCAGCAGCTGCTGGAGGGTGCGCAGATCGAACGTCGCGAAGCAGAGATTGGCCACTTCAACGAGAGCCATGAGCATGCAAAGCGGGCCTTGGCCCTGACCCCGGTGAAATTCGGGATCTCCTTCAACCTCACCGCCTTCAACCAGGCCGGCGCCCTGGTGCTGGTCTACAAGGACGGTTCGGTGCTGGTGAACCACGGTGGCACCGAAATGGGGCAGGGGCTGCACACCAAGATACTGCAGGTGGCAGCCACCACCCTCGGAGTCACCCTCGATACCGTGCGGATCGCACCGACTCGTACCGACAAGGTTCCGAACACCTCGGCCACGGCGGCCAGCTCGGGCAGCGACCTGAACGGCGGGGCAGTAAAGGATGCGTGCGAGCAGATCCGTGAACGACTCGCCCAGGTGGCGGCCGTCAAGCTGGGTGTTCCAGCGCACGAGATCCGGTTCAGTCGCGGTACCGTCTCCAGCCTCGGCGGACGTGAATCCATCACGTGGCAGGAACTGGTAAACACCGCGTACTTCCAGCGGGTCCAGCTGTCCGCCGCGGGCTTTTACCGGACCGAGGGACTGCACTGGGACCTGGACATCATGAAGGGGGAACCGTTCAAGTACTTCGCCTATGGGGCGGCGGCCAGTGAAGTGGAGATCAGCCGTTTCGACGGTTCATACACCCTGCGCCGGGTGGACGTGGTGCATGACGTGGGGGATTCGCTCTCCCCGCTGATCGACCTGGGACAGATCGAAGGCGGATTCGTGCAGGGGGCGGGGTGGTTGACCCTGGAGGACCTGCGCTGGGACACCAGCGACCGGCCCGCCAGGGGGCGGCTGGCGACCCAGAGCGCCAGCACCTACAAGATCCCGAGCCTGTCGGAAATGCCCGAAGTCTTCAACGTCTCGCTACTGGACAAGGCCCATGAAGAGGGCGCGGTCTACGGTTCCAAGGCGGTAGGCGAGCCCCCACTGATGTTGTCCCTTTCTGTGCGCGAGGCATTGCGCCAAGCCATCGCGGAATTTGCCCCGTCCGGAACCAGTGTGGAGCTGGCTTCGCCTGCCACGCCCGAAGCGGTGTTCTGGGCGGTCCAGGCGGCCCGCGAGCACAGCGAAATGATCAGCGGACGATCCTCATGACCTGGATTGATGCGGTGACGCGGCTTCGGGCACGTCGCGCCCCGGCGGTGTTGATCACCGTGGTCCAAGTACGCGGGCATGCACCGCGTGAAGCCGGAACCAAGATGGTTGCCACCAGTGACGAGCTTTTTGAAACCATCGGTGGCGGCAACCTGGAGATGATCGCGGTGACACGGGCACGGCAAATGCTCACCGAGTCGCTGCACGTGCCCGAAACCATGACCTTGCGGCTGAATGACAAGGCTCCTGCGACCTACGGTCGACAATGCTGTGGAGGAGAAGTGACGATCTTGCTTGAACCACTGGCCGTGCCCCCGGCGGTGGCGGTCTTTGGCGTTGGCCATGTGGGTCTTGAACTCGCCCGCATCCTTTCGCGGCAGGACATTGAACTGTATTTGAGCGATTCCCGCGAGGAAAACCTGCGGGGCCTGCAAGCTCTTGAACCGGCGGTGGCGCGCATTCATCCGAAACTGGCCGTCATTGGTGAAGAAGTGCTCAGTCGGTTGCCCAGTGGAACCCATGTGCTGATCATGACCCATGACCACGCGGAGGATTTCCACCTCTGTGATGCTGCGTTGCGGCATCCGAGTCTTGGCTCGATCGGCCTGATCGGGTCCAACGCCAAATGGCAGCGATTCCGCAAGAATCTTGCGGAAAGCGGACATGAGGCAGCCGTGATTGGAAGGATAGACTGCCCCATCGGAGACCCGGAGGTGGTGGGCAAGGACCCTGCCACGATTGCGGTCAGCGTAGCAGCCGTCCTTCTCAAACGCATGAACAAGGTCAGCGCCGTCAAGGTCTGATCACCAGCCGTTCGGCCCAGTGGATGTGGGGGCCGTATGCGGCAATGTCCCCTAATCCGCCTCGGGTTGTTCCCCGAGGAGGAAATGGCGCCCGGAGATGCTGGTGGCCTCGATCTTGACCCAGGCATGCTTCTGCGTGGGGGTCCAGGGGGAGACGCCTGAACTGCGCGCTTCCTCGATCTCTGCGCTGGTCTGCAACTGGTGCGCGTTTCCGTGCACCACTACCGACCAGGCCTCGTCGGAGAGGATGCCGTCGGCCTCGAACGCAACCGCATCGTGCACCGTCAGAGCGGCGAGCTTTTCGCCCGGTGCCGTGCGCAGATAGATGGTCCGATCCAGCAAGCCGAAGTTCAGCGGGAATATGTCGACGGTGCTGCCCACTGCCGTGGCCAGGCGGCCGTGGCCGGTGCGCTCGAGGAGGCTCCAGGCCTGATCCTCGGTGAGCACCAGCACTGGTTGATCTGTCTCGTGGTCAAACATCATGGGCTCATTCTTCTACGGAACGTAGAATAATGCCAGTGTTATCGGGCCTGGTCTTTTTCACGCAGTGGCGGCGAGTCATCCTTTCGATCCACCGCATGCCCCCGGCTCATGAAAGACTGGACATCATGGTCAAGGAAACAGGATCCGAACGTGCCCGGCATATTGCAGCACGCTTCGAGGATCGCCTTTACGAGCTTCGCGCGGAGCGCGCCCGCGAACGTGGCATGGTTCCCACGGTCCTGCCCTACACCGGCTACGGCTTGTCGGATCCGGAGAACGGCTGGGTGCGCATCTTCGCCCGCGTGGTGTTGGCAAAGCCCGGTGCCTTCGATGCCGGGCGCCACCTGGCGAAGGTCATCGCCGACGGGGTGCGCGGCTGGCGCAACTTCATGGCCCCGATCGTGCCGCACGGCGAGGTCGAGGTGCACATCAACGGCGAGCGCTTCGCGGTCCAGGCCGACCGCGGGGGAGTGCTCGATGTCCGGGTGGCCGCCTCGCTGGAACCGGGGTGGAACGAGATCAGCCTGCATACCGAGGGCGGGGCCGCCGTCACCGCGCCGATCATGGTCGTTGACGGGGCGCAGGAATTCGGGGTGCTCTCGGATGTGGACGACACGGTCGTGGTCACCGCGCTGCCGCGCCCGCTGCTGGCGGCCTGGAACTCCTTCGTGCTCTCCGAGCACGCCCGCCTGGCCACCCCGGGGATGCCGGTGATGATGGAGCGGCTGATGCGCGACAAGCCCGGCGCCCCCACCTTCTACCTCTCCACCGGGGCCTGGAACGTGGCCCAGACCCTCACCCGCTTCCTCTCGCGCAACCTCTACCCGCAGGGCCCCCTGCTGCTCACCGACTGGGGCGCGACCGAGCGCAGCTGGTTCCGCTCGGGCATGCAGCACAAGGCCGACCAGTTGCGGCGCCTCGCCGCCGAGTTCCCGAACATGAAGTGGCTGCTGATCGGCGACGACGGACAGCACGATCCGTACCTCTACGCCGAATTCGCCAGGCGCTACCCGCACCATGTCGAAGCCATCGTCATCCGCCAGCTGACGCCCTCCGAGGCGGTGCTGGCCGGCGGGCGCAGCCAGGGGATCCTGAACTCCACACCCGGGGTGCCATGGGTCTACGAGCCGGACGGGGCGCGCATTGCCCAGAAGCTGGAGGCGCTGGGCATCATCTGCCCCGATGACCAGGCAAGGATCGACTGAATGCCCGAACAGAAGATCCGCGTCGAGGTCCCCATGCGCTGGGGGGACATGGACGCGTACGGCCACATCAACAACGTGAACCTGGTTCGCATGATGGAAGAGGCACGCATTGCCGGGTTCGGGGTGCCCGGCGGCACCGGAAAGCCCGGCATCATGCCCCAGGTCGACCTGTTCTCGACGGTCCCGGAGAACACGCAGATCCTGGTCGTCGAGCACCGGGTCCGCTACCTCAAGCCGCTGGACTACCGCAACGTCCCGGCCCACGTGGATTTGTGGATCAGCACCATCAAGGGCGCGAGCTTCGACATCAGCTACGAGTTCCACGATCCCGTGGACGGCGGGGTGTGCGTGCGCGCCGCCACGACCCTGGCATTCTTTTCCGTCGACGAACAGCGCCTGTTGCGCCTGAGCCCGGGCAACAAGGAAGCGCTGGCGCGCTACGCCGCCGATCCGATCTTTCGCTAGGACAGCTGCAGGTCGGCCGTGAGGGACTCGAAGTCCCGGGCCAGTGCCTCGTCGCGCTCGAAGTTGCAGGCCGACAGCGGTTCGGTGCTGAACGAGAAGTAGCGCAACCCGGCGCTGTGCCGCGGGTCCGCGGGAAGCGCGATCGCGCTGTTGTGGAAATTGACCCGCCCCAGCGACAGACCGGGGGCCGGCTGCGGCGCAACGCGCAGCAGGTGGGAAATCTCCGGCAGGTCGTGGGCGAACACCTGGTGGTGCGTCCCGCCGGCAAAGACGTGCAGCGTCAGTCCGTGGGCCATCGACATCGCGACCTCGACGTCCGCGGGGGCCCACAGCGTGGGGCGGGACATGAGGCTCCTGATGGCGCGGGGGTTGGTGCGGTGCCCGGAGTGGAACGAGGTACAGGTGTCGGTGGAACGTGACTGATTGCGCAAGGGGCGGCGCCTTTCGTGTGCTCTTGTCCCCAGGGCAGCGGCTGCTGCCAGGACCGCTTCGTCATCCGAACCACCCGTGAAGCATGGGGTTGGTGCGCGCGCCGGGTCGGAGCCCAAGTCTGGCGTGCATCTCGTGAAGCTGGATTCATCGTACCAAATCACCGGCGACGATTTAGAGTGAATGAATGAGACTCATCTTGATCCGCCACGGGCAGACCGCCTCGAACGTGGCACAGGCCCTGGACACCGCGGCCCCCGGCGCCCCGCTGGATGAGACGGGCCTGGCCCAGGTTCGGGAACTCGTGAAGCGGCTCGGTGCTGAGGATGTCGACGCGGTTTTCTCCTCGCCGTTGCTGCGCGCCAAGATGACTGCCACGCCCCTGGCCGAGTCGCGCGGCCTGATCATGGCCGAGCATGCGGGATTGAGCGAGATCTCCGCCGGGGAACTGGAAATGCGCAACGACCCCGAGGCCCAGCTGGCCTACCGCGACGTTTTTTTCCGCTGGCTCTCCGGCGACCTGGCAGCCAAGGTTGCAGGCGGCGAAGATGCACACACCGCGCTGGAGCGCTTCAACGTGGTCATCGAGCAGGCCCGCGCCGCGGGGACCGGGAAGCTCGTGGTGGTCAGCCACGCAGCCATGCTGGTGACCTGGCTTGCGTCCAGGAGCACCAACTTCGACCCCGGCTTGCTGCGTCCGACGCCCCTGGCCAACACCGGCGTGGTGACGCTGGATGCGGCAGCCAAATCCCGCTGGACCATGCGCAGTTGGCAGGACCGGCACCTGGACTAGAAGGTCCCGCCCCGCAAACGGCGGTGCCGCCCGCACGATGCCGGAACTTCGTGGGGCGGCATTTCCGGGTCGGCGTCAGTCCTCGAAGGAAAGCTTCGGCGGGGTGGTGCGGAAGCCCTTGGTGCGGATGGCCAAAAAGCCTATTCCTGCCGCGAACCACATCAGTCCCACCACGAGGCTGACGCCGGAAAGCGAGGTCCACAACCAAATGGTCAGCGCGAATCCCACCAGGGGCATGAGCAGGTAGAGCAACACCGAGCGGGCACCGCGCGACTTCGCATCCATGAAGAAGGTCTTGATGACCGAAAGGTTCACCATGGAGAACGCAACCAGGGCCCCGAAGCTGACCACCGAGGCCGCAGTCTCCAAGCTGACGAAGAGGTAGGTCAGCGACACCGCGGAGACTACGAGGGTGGCATAGACGGGGGTGGAAAAACGGCGGTTGAGCATGCCCATGCGGCGCGGCAGCAATCCGTCGCGGCCCATGGAGTACAGGATTCGGGTCACGCTGGCCTGCGAGGCCATGGCCGAACCAAATGACCCCACCACGTAGACCGCCACGAAAATCGCGGTGAGCACCGAACCGCCGACCCCTGCCATGAGCTCGACGCCCGCGGCATCCGGGTCGGCGAAGGTGGTGTGGTCCGGGTGGATCAATGCCCCGGCCCAGCCAACGACGATGAAGATCAGACCGCCGGCCAAGGTGGTGAGCACGATCGCGGCGGGAATCGTCTTGCCGGGATTCCTCGCATCCTCCGACAAGGTCGAAATAGCATCGAATCCCAGGAACGAGAGCGAGAGGATGGCAGCGCCGGAGAAGATTGGGCCCAGGCCGTCGGCGCCAAAGGAGAACGGTGCCAACAGGCTTGGGGCATCGGCGTTGAGGACCTGGTTGAGCACCAGGGCCACGAAGACGCCGATCATGAGCACCGAGGAGGCGACCACCGTGGCGCTGAGCCGGCCGATGAACTTGATGCCGATGATGTTCAGGCCCAGCACCAGCACGAGGGACACCAGCGAGAACGCCCAGGCGGGAACCGCGGGGAATTGCGTGTTGAGGTAGATCCCGATGAGCAGGAAATTGATCATCGGGATGAACAAGTAGTCGAGCATCAGGGTCCAGCCGGTGGCAAAGCCGACAGTTCCGCCGAAGGCCTGCTGGGTGTAGGCGTAGGCGGATCCGGCTTGGGGCACGGCCCGGGACATCTGGGCATAACTGAAGGCGGTGAAAAGCATGGTCACCAGCCCCACGATGTAGGCGGCCGGCAGATGTCCGTTGGTCACCCCGGTCACCACGCCGTAGGTGGTGAACACCGTCACGGGTGCCATGTAGGTCAGTCCGAAGAGCACCAGGAAGGGAATGCCCAGGACCCGCTTGAGCTCGGTGGGACGGGAGCCGTGGATGCTGCCGACTGCAGGGACGTGGGCCGAGACCTTGGTGTTCATCGTGTTCCTTCCAATATTCGATCGGGTGCTGCCAAATAGGTGGGGTTGCCTGCGAGCCAGGTGCCAAGGACCTTCACGCCGGCCACGTCGTGTTCCGCGCTGGAGCGCGGATCGCTCTCCAGCCAGACCAGGTCCGCGATCTGCCCCGCTGCCAGGGTTCCGCGTTCGTGGTCGGCAAAGGCCTGGTAGGCCACCTGGGTGCTGTAGGAGTCCAGGGCATCGACAACGCAGTAGGGGGCCCCGGCCAGCGGAGGAACGTCGGGGTCGGCCAGCCCTGTGCGGGTCACTGCCGTGCCGATGCCCAGCATCGGGTGGTGGTGTGTGACGGGCCAGTCGCTGCCAAAGGACACCTTGACGCCCGAGGCGGCGACCTCGCCGATCTGGAACTGCCGTGACGCGCGTTCGGCTCCAAGCCGCGGGAAGGTCAGTTCGGTCATGACGGTGTCCCGCTGGGCCCACAGCGGCTCGAAGTTCGCGATGACGCCCAGTTCCCTGAACCGTGGCAGGTCGGTGGGGGAGATGGACTGCAGGTGGGCCATGACCGGTCGGCGGTCGCGTGGGCCGTTGGCGGCAACGACCGCCGCAATGGTGTCCAGTCCCTGACGCACGGCGGCGTCTCCGATGGCGTGCAGGTGCAACTGGAAACCCATGGCATCCACGGCGATCGCCGCATCAATGAGTGAGTGGTCTTCCCAATTGGGCAGGCCGCGGCTGCCGGGGCAGTCCGCATAGGCATCGATCATGTGGGCCGTGTGCGATTCAACGATCCCGTCCAGGAAGAACTTGATGGTGTTTGCGCTGAGCAGTTCCCCACCGGCGGCGACCACGCGGTCCCTGGCTGCGGCAAATTCGGGCAGTTGCCGTGCCCAGCGCAACGGGTCCGCGCGGAAGGCAAGGTTCACCCGGGTGTGCAACGCCCCCTGTCGTGCGGCGGCGAGGTAGGCGTCGAGGGATTCCGTTTCCACCCATGCGTCTTGCACCCAGCTGACACCGGCCCGGGCAAATGCCGAGGTGGCCCTGGTGAGGGCCGAGACCAAGGTGTCCTGGCCGTGTGCGGGAACATGGGCGGCAACCAGGTCGATGGCGCCGGGTTCGCACAGCGTCCCCAGGGGGGACCCGTCCGGGCGACGGATGATACGGCCGAGCTCGGGCTCTGGCGTCTCCGAGGTGACCCCGGAAATTTCCAGTGCCCGGGAATTGACCCATACCGTGTGGTAGTCCCAGGCGCGCAAGAGTACGGGGCGGTCGGAAACGACGCTGTCGAGCCATCGGGCATCGAAGCATCCGTCTTCGGACAATGTTGCGTCGTAGCTGGCACCGACGATCCATTCGTCCCCGGGGTGCTCGTCCGCCCAGCGTGCGACCGCGGCCAGGATTTCGTCGAGGTCCGTGCAGTGGCGGATCTGGGGACCGACGTCCTCGAGCCCGGCAAAGAGGGGGTGGGCGTGGCCGTCGCCGAAGGCGGGCCCCAGGTAGCCGCCGCGCAGGTCATGGAGGACATCGGCGATCGATGCCAGGTCCCCGGCGGCCGGTCCGATGGCGGTGATGATTCCGTCGGTGACCGCCACGGCGGTCGTTTGCCCCGCAGGGGCACCGGCAACCGAGCCCGAATGAAAGACTGTCAAGGTCAAGGGGTACAGCTCCCAACTAAATTTAATAAGATTAAATAAACTGTCGCCTACCTTATCTGTGGGCGGAGTCACACGCAAGGGGTTTTGGTGGATTCGTCAGAAGTTCGTCGCGCCGGTCGGCCGCGCACCTCGGTGCTCGACCGCGAAAGGATCCTCGTCGCGGCCCTTAGGCTGCTCAATTCAGTGGGGCCGGAGAAGTTCTCCATGGCAGCGCTCGCCGGCGAGCTTGGGGTCAAGCCGCCCGCGCTCTACCACCACGTCAAGAACAAGCAGGCGCTGTTGGTGGGGATGCGCGAGGTGGTCAATGAGAGCATTGATGTCAGTGGTTTCGGAAACTTGTCCTGGCGCGAAGCCGTGGAGCGCTGGGCCCGGTCCTACCGGGCCGCGTTCTCCGCACACCCAAATGCCATTGCCCTGTTGGCCACCGAGCCCATCACAGGGGCGACTCGAACCTTGGCCATGTATGAATGCGTAGTGCAGGGATTCCTTGCCGCCGGCTGGGAGGCGTCCGCAGTTATGGGCGACATGGTGGCATTGGAGTCGTTCATCCTGGGGTCCGCGCTTGATGTGGTTGCCCCGGATGACATGTTCGATCCCGGCGAGGCCGCTGCGCAAACCCCGGGGCTGGCCGGAGTCCTCGCTGCGCAGTCTGCGCTTGAGGGCTCGCGCGCGGACCATTCATTTGAGGTCGGGCTGGCGATCATGATCGACGGTCTGGCCCGGCGCAATGGAGTAGGCATGTGAAGTTGGCATTGGCTTGGTCGATGCCCCATCGAATAGGATAGGTTTACCTTCCCTAATCCAAGAAAGTGGTAATTAGTGAGTACGCAGCGTTCAGCACGTCCGGTTCGGCCCCAGGTAGTCCTCGAGGTTTTGGCGAGCGAGCGACTGAGTCCCCACATGATGCGACTGACCTTCGGCGGGCCGGGGTTCGTGAACTTCCAGGACAAGGCCGTCTCCGACCGCTACGTCAAGATCCTTTTTGCCAAGCCGGAACTTGGTCTGGTGCCCCCGTTCGACCTCGACGCCTTGCGCGAGCAGCTGGCCCCGGAAGATTTTCCGGTTCGCCGCACCTACACCCTGCGCCACGTGGATCTTGGTGCCCAAACCGTGCAGATCGACTTCGTCATCCACGGTGATCAGGGACTGGCGGGCCCCTGGGCCCAAAATGCCAAGATCGGTGACCTGATCTGCTTCACCAGTCCCGGCGGACTCTACACGCCAGACCCGGCATTTGACCGCCATCTGCTGATCGGGGATGAGACCGCTCTTCCGGCGATTTCCGCGGCCGTCGAGGACATGACCCCGGACATGGTGGGGGACATCTACCTTGAGGTAATTGGCCCCGAGGATGAGGTGCAGTTGGACGTTCCTGCAGGGGTCAACGTCCACTGGCTGCACCGCGGCGGCTACTTCACTCCGGAAAGCACACGGCTCGAGGCAGTGGTGCGTGATGCGCCCTGGCGCGAGGGAACCATCCAGGTCTTTGCCCATGGCGAGCGTGAAACCATGAAGTCGTTGCGTGCCTACCTCAATGGCGAACGCGGCGTGGACCGCAGGGCCATGTCCCTGTCCGCCTACTGGGCCTACGGGCGTGCCGAGGACGAGTTCCAGGCAGAGAAGAAGTCGCCCATCGGACAGATCTTTCCCGAGGCGCTAAGCGCGTAGCCCGGTTGCGAACCGGGGCCACTCAGGTCCCCTGGCCACCCGGCCTGGAGAGGGCGGGCGGCAGTGGGGCCCCCGGGTCCGAGGCCCAAAGATGGACCATGGCGTAGGACCGGTATGGTGCCCATGATTCCGCCAACCTGGATGCCTCGCGTTCGGTGATCCGGTTCAACGCCCTGCGGGCGACAAGGTCACCGGGTACGAAGGCATCCGGATCGCTGCGACCGCGCATCTGAAGGTAATCGGCCGTCCAGGGGCCGACGCCGCGCAACGCCAGAAGCTCGGCGCGGTCCAGCGGGATGCCGGCGGCACCGGAAAAATCCTTGGCGGCGAAACTTTCCGCCATGGCGAACAAGGTGGCAGCACGGGACTTGGTGAGCCCAATGGTCTCTCGCAAGATGTCGACGCCCTGCGCAACCACCGCCTCGGGTGTCGGGAAGATGCGCAGGCCGCCTGGCCCGTCGCTTCCGTAGGCGCCCACGAATCGCCCGCCAAAGGTCCTGCCCGCCGCCAGTGATACCTGCTGGCCAAGAATCGTGGTGGCCGCTGCCTCGAAGCCATTGAGGTATCCGACCAGGCGCAACCATGGCCGGGCCCGGACCAGGGGGCCGAGCAGGGCGTCCCGGTCGAAGTGACCTTGCATGCGCGCGAGGTCCGAATCCAGATCCAGCCAGGCGCGCACGATGCCTTCGAGCTGGCCGAGGTCATGCGCGCTCGCCTCGGCGCAGGTAAGTTGCACGCCATCCTCGGCAAATTCCAGCTCGACGGTCCTCGGGCCAGAAGCAATCGACACCACTCGGGTGTGCCGAAGTGCGCGCGGCTCGTGGATATCGAGGGTAGGGATCGAATGAATGCCCAGCGTGCGCAACATGTGGGCGGGGTCCAACGGGCCGTTGGACTCCAGAAAGCGCGAGCTCATGCCGGCCAGATGCCCGAGGTGCCGCGACGGTGCGAGCCCACCAGGTGGGTGTCCACGATGCCCAGTGCCTCCATGAGCGCGAACATGGTCGTGGGCCCCACGAAGGCGAAGCCGCGCTTTTTCAGCGCCTTGGACAGGGCCACGGATTCGGGGCTGGTGGTGGGGATGTCCTCCAGTGCGTTGGGAGCCGGGGTGGAATCGGGCTGGAACGACCAAATGAACTCGGCCAGGCCGCCGTCCTCGCGCAGCGCGATCGTGGCCTTCGCGTTCTTGATGGTCGCCAGGATCTTGGCGCGGTTGCGGATGATCCCGGCGTTGCCCAGCAGCTCTTCGACCTTCGCATCGCCGAATCGCTCGATGACCTCGGGGTCGAACCCGGAGAAGGCCTCGCGGAAATTTTCTCGCTTGCGCAATATGGTTGCCCAGGACAGTCCTGCCTGGAAGGCCTCGAGGCTCAGCCGTTCAAAGACGCCATGCTCGTCACGCACCGGCATTCCCCACTCGGTGTCGTAGTACGTGCGCATCATCGGGTCCGTTGCCGCCCAGGACGGTCGGGCAAGACTGTCTTCTCCAATGATTATTCCGGTGCTCATGTTCCAATCCTGCCACGGCTGTTCTCCGTTGGCTTTATCGCCACAAATCGCTATCATCGTAATATGACGATGCTAGACCGAGCGGACCATGGACGCCAGAACGCCCTCGAGGGCCATGCCGCGGCGGCGGCCCTTTTCCATGGACTGGCCGATCCCACGAGACTGATGATCCTGGCGCACCTGCGGACCGGGGAGCACAAGGTCAAGGAACTCACCGAGCACCTGGGCCTGGCCCAGAGCACTGTCAGCGCCCACCTTTCCTGCCTCCGTGACTGCGGACTGGTGACCTCGCGGGCACAGGGCCGCGCCAGCTTGTTCTCGCTGGCAAACCCGCAGTTGTTGCAGAAGCTTCTGGGGGACGCGAACCACTACATCGGCATCAGCGACGGCCATGAACTCGAAACGCACGACTTCACCGCGGTCCATGGTCCCTCGCCGGTACCGGAAGGAGCGCGCCCATGAGCCACGACCACGACCATGGTTCGGCAACGACCAACCGGAAGAAACTTGCATGGGCATTTGGCATCACCGCGACCATCCTCATCGCCGAGGTTGTCGGTGCGTTCATCACCAACTCGTTGGCCCTGCTCGTTGACGCCGTCCACATGCTCACCGATTCCACCGGCCTGCTGCTGGCATTGACCGCGGCAACGCTGGTCATGCGGAAGCCCACCGCAAAGCGCACCTGGGGCTTTCGCCGGGCGGAGGTGCTTTCCGCGACCCTCCAATCGGCCCTGCTGCTCGGCGTGGGCGTCTACGCGCTGGTCGACGGCATCCGCCGTCTCTTCGAGCCGACGGAGATAGCCGGGGGCGGCTTGCTCGTTTTCGGCATCATCGGCCTGCTTGGCAATGTTGCCTCGATGCTGATCCTGGCCTCCGGCAAGGACGACAACCTGAATATGCGTGCAGCCTTCCTGGAGGTCGTCAACGACGCATTGGGATCCGTTGCCGTGATCATCTCGGCGATCGTCATTTCCGCGACGGGCTGGATGCAGGCGGACTCGATTGCCGCCATGCTGATAGCCGCCCTGATCATCCCGCGCGCACTGAAATTGCTGGGGGAGACCACCCACATCCTGCTGGAATCCACGCCCAGGGGGCTTGACCTCGAAGACGTCCGTGCCCACCTGGTCGCGCACCCGCTGGTGTTGGCTGTCCACGACCTGCACGCCAGCCAGATTGCCACGAACCTGCCGATCCTCTCCGCCCACGTCGTGGTGGAAGACGAGGCGTTCCACACCGGTGCCGCGGCCACCCTTCTTGGCGAATTGCAGTCGTGCGTGGCCGAGCACTTCGAGGTGAGCATCGAGCATTCGACCTTCCAGATCGAGTCACACAGGCACCAGGCCCCGGAGCACGAGGGGCACGACTAGCGGATTCGCACCTGACCCGCGTGAGGAGATTTACGGCACCGGCGACGCGCTCGTGGTCCAGTTCTTGAAACTGGACCACGGGCGCTTTGTTTTGTCCGCCCCTCGCCCGAGTGTCCACGGATAAGAATCCTCGGATCGGTTTTGCCTCATGGTCGGGTGGTTGTGCGCACCCGTTGAATTTTACCTTCGGAAATGAAGTTTATATCCCCATTCGCATTGCTGGGAAGGCCGGTGCGGTTGGTTTTTGCATGCAAGAAGTTGAGTATTCCGCCCCGAAGTGAATGATCTTTGAGGTGAAAGGGCCATATATGGCCGTAGATGTCAGTTTGGCCCGCTGTGGAAACTTGTCGGAGGGCTTGCGCTCTAAATCATTCACGGATACAGTTTTTATTTACCAGAGGCCGCGTGATGTACATCACAAGGGTGCGTGGCTCTGTTCACTCGACCAAACCACCGAAATCCAACTAGGAGACGTCGTGTCCATAGAGTCACGTAAAGTACCTGAGGCCTCATCGCATGTGCATGACGAGGACGCCGCCCACCTGGCATCTCTCGGCTACGAGTATGAAGCCCAGTTCAAGCGAGAGATGACGTTCTGGGGGAACGTCTCGCTGGGGTTCACTTACTTATCGCCCGTGGTGGGAATCTATTCGCTCTTTGCGATCGCATTGGGCACCGCGGGGCCCCCGATGTTTTGGTCGTTGCTCATAGTTGGAGCCGGGCAGATGTTCGTCGCCATGGTCTTTGGTGAAATCGTGTCAAACTACCCGGTCGCCGGCGGGGTCTACCCGTGGTCGCGACGCCTGTGGGGCCGCAAGTGGGGCTGGATGAATGGCTGGGTTTACCTTGTCGCGCTTCTGACGACGATCGCCTCCGTGGCATACGGCGCAGGCCCGTACCTTGCGGCCTTCCTCGGAATGGAAAGCAGCGTCGACGCGACCATCCTCGCCGCGCTGGTCATTATCGCGCTGGCAACTTGCCTCAACCTCCTCGGCACCGGCGTACTGAACAAGGTCGCCATGCTCGGCCTGATCGCGGAACTCGGTGGTGCAGTTGTCGTGGGCCTCTGGTTGATTATCGGCCACCGCAATCATGACCTGGGCGTGCTCTTTGAGACCTTCGGCGCCGGTGAGGGTTCCGACTACTTCGTGGCCTTCGCAGCAGCCGGATTGATAGGTATCTTCCAGTACTACGGCTTTGAGGCCTGCGGCGACGTGGCGGAAGAAGTCCCGAACCCCGGTCGCACCATTCCCAAGGCCATGCGCATGACCATTTACATAGGGGGAGCGGCGGCGATGTTCGTCTGCCTCTCGCTCATCCTCGCCGTCCCCGACTTCGGGGCAGTGATTTCAGGTGCCGACTCCGACCCGCTCGTGGGAGTCCTGATGGCGGCATTCGGCCCTGTTGGTTACAAGGTCGTGCTCGGGGTGGTGCTGGTTTCCTTCGTCTCGTGCGTCTTGAGCCTCCAGGCTGCTGCGAGCCGCCTGACCTACTCCATGGCCCGCGACGGAATCCTGCCATTCAGTTCCCTGCTCAGCCGATTCAGCGATCGCCGCCACGTACCGCCGTACGCGCTGCTGATCGCCGGTGTGTTTCCCGCGCTGGTCGTGATCGGTTCCAAGATTTCCGAAGATGCACTGGTCGCCATCATCTCCTTCGCGGCCATGGGAATGTACCTGGGCTTCCAAATGGTCGTGCTGGCCTCACTGCGGGCCAGGCTCAAGGGCTGGAAGCCGGCAGGCAAGTACCAGCTAGGTCGCTGGGGCATTCCGGTCAATGTGATGGCACTCCTGTGGGGGGTCTTGGGCATGATCAACATGGCCTGGCCACGGACACCGGAAGCCGGATGGTTCGCCAACTACATCGTCTTGATTTCCTCAATCTTCGTCCTGGGAATCGGAGGACTCTATCTTGCGCTTCGCAAACCCCACCTCAAGGGGAACGCTCCCGCCGCGGATGCCTGTAGCGCTCTCGAAACTGTCGGCGGAAGCTAAAAACGCGAAGCCACTATCAGCCGATGGGCGACCGCCCAAGAAGACCAGTACCACCACGAAAGGATCGCACCATGAGTGTCGAAACCGCCCCGAACCAACTCAACGTCCCTTATCTCGACATCTCGGATCCGAGCTTCGCTATGCAGTCCGAAGAGCTCCGCAACGCCCGCGAGGCCAGCTGGTATGCAAAGACCAACTACGGCATCGCCGTGTTGCGCTACGAGGAAGTCAGCAAGCTGCTCAAGAGCCCCAAGCTCATCCAGGGCAGTGCCAAGTGGCCCGCCCACAACGGAGTGCATGGCGGACTATTCTTTGACTGGTGGACCAAGAACCTGCTCGTATTGGAGGGAGAAGACCACCACCGGATCCGGCGTCTCCTCAACCCGGCCTTTTCCCCGCGGCTGATCAAGGACCTGGTTCCACGCTTTCAGGCGCTGGCGAACGAACTTATTGACGAATTCATCGACAGTGGCTCCTGCGAGTTCATCGGAGACTTTGCGGAACCGTACGCCACTCGCGTGCTGACCATCTTGCTGGGCATACCGGAAAGCGAATGGCCGACCATTGCCCGGCTTGCCTCCACCATTGGACTGGCACTTGGCGTCACCTTCAAGCAGGACCTGGACAAGGTCGACGCGGCGGTGGCCGAGCTGTATGACTACGCCGAAGACCTCATCAAGGACCGCCAAGCAAATCCGGGCGAGGACTTTGTCTCCCGGCTGGTCCTGGCCAGCCGGGATGGCGACAAGCTCAACGACGAGGAATTGCGCAACGCGCTGGTGCTGCTGATTTTCGGCGGCATGGACACCACCCGCAACCAGTTAGGGCTTGCCATGCAATCCTTCATGCGGAACCCGGAGCAGTGGGAACTGTTGTCGGCGCGGCCTGAGCTCGGCGCCAAGGCCGTCGAAGAGGTCATGCGCATCAACCCAACCGTCACCTGGGTAACCCGCGAGGCAGTTGAGGACTTCACCTATCAGGGACTGGAGATTGCCGCCGGCACCACCGTGCACCTTTTCACCCAAGCTTCCGGCACCGATCCTCTCGCATTCCCCAACCCTGAACTGGACCTGCTTGGTGAACACCCCGCCCACTACGGGTTCGGCGGTGGAGTGCACCACTGCCTCGGCCACTTCGTGGCCCGCGCCGACATGAGCGAGGCACTTCCGCTTTTGGCCGGCCGCCTGGGCAATCCGCACCTGACCGGAGGGGACGAATGGCTGCCCGACTCGGGCAACACCGGTCCGATTCGGCTACCCATCGGTTTCACCAAGCGCATCTAGGCCCCGCCTGCCTTTCCACATCACCGCCAGCACCAAGGAAACGAGCTTCACCATGTCACAGATCACCGTCGACCGTAAACTATGCGACAACCACGGCCAGTGTGCCATCGCCGCCCCGAAAGTCTTCTCGATGAACGACGAAGGAGTCCTTGAATTCGAGGAAATCTTCGACGATGCATTGCTTGACGAAGTCGAGGAAGCCATCGACGTGTGTCCGGTCCAAGCCATCTTCGTGAAGGACTAGCCATGGGCCAGCGGATCATCGTCGCCGGGGCTTCGCTCGGGGGACTACGCGCCGCCGAACAGCTGCGGGCAACCGGCTGGGAGGGCGAAATCCTGGTCATCGGGGAGGAAAACCATCCCCCCTACAACCGGCCACCGCTCTCCAAGGAGGTCCTGGCCGCACCCGGAACCCCGAAAGAGGTACTTTCCAAGCTGGCCTTCCGGCCCCGGCGCAGTGCCACCGGAATCCAGTGGCGCTTGGGAACCCGCATCACTGCTTCCAACCTCGCCGGCCGTACCATCACCCTTGACGACGGGGAGGAAATCAGTTTCGACGGGTTGGTGATTGCCACGGGGCTGCGTCCGGCGCGGGTTGCGGTCCCCGGTCCCCTGGACGGGCGTCACGTCTTGCGCAGCATCGACGATGCCCTGGCCCTGCACACGGTGCTGTTGCCAGGAACCCGGGTCGGGGTCATCGGCTCGGGGTTCATCGGATGCGAAAGCGCGGCCACCGCGGCCTCGCTGGGCTGCGCGGTGACCCTCGTGGAGGGACGCACCGGCCCCATGGAGCGACCTCTGGGTTCGGCACTTTCCGCCGGGGTGCGGGAGATGCTCTCGCGCCGCGGTGTGGACTGCCGGGAGGCGGTCTCCGTAGTCGCCTACAGGGGCGATGGATCCTGCACCGGGATCGAGCTTTCCGATGGCCGCACGGTGTCTGCAGAGGTGATCATCGAGGCCGTGGGATCCCATGCCAATGTCGAATGGCTGCAGGGAAACGGACTGGACCTCGGCGACGGCGTGGAATGCGACGGGCACCTGCGCGTCCTGGCCGCCGACGGGCAACCGGTGCCATGCGTTGTCGCCGTTGGTGACATTGCCCGTTACCCCGATGTCCGTAACGGGCTTCCCGCCCGGCGAGTGGAGCACTGGGCGACGCCCACCGACACCGCCAAGATTGCTGCCCCTGCGCTGGTCGCCGGGATCGCCGGCCGGACGCCGGCAGAGGCCCCAGCCCCGCTTCCGTCTTTCTGGACCGACATCTTCGGCACCCGGATCAACGGAGTCGGTTCCCCTGCCGACGCCGAGGAAACCCGAATCCTCGAGGGCGACCCCGGCAAGCCCCAGGAGGGGGTCGCGGTGGGCTACTACCGCGGGAACACGCTCATAGGCGTCGTCAATGCCGGCCTGCCAGCCTCGCGGCACTTGCATTACCGCCAGCTGGTGCTCGACGCCGGCGCACTAGTCACCAACTAAGACTTCCAGTAGAAACGAGTTGAGTCCCATGACCTTGCAAGCACTGAGAACCGAATCCGACGCCATGCTGGACCGTGAAGCCTTTTCCCGGCACCAGGCCCGCAACCTCGCACCCGAGGTCGTCAAGGACCTTGCGGCGAAGATCGAGGCCGCCGGGGTCGAGTACATCTATTACGCGCTGCCCACCATCGGATCGCGCGTCGTGGCCAAGATGGTTCCCGCCAACCACTTCCGCCGCAACCTGGAAAAGGGAATCTGTTTCCACCGCACGGCGCTCTCCGACCTGCAAAACGACCGTCATGGAAACTTGATCGGCGGCGGCATCGAGGCCCGCGAGTTCTGGGCCCTGCCGGAGCCAGAATCCTTTGTGGTGCTCCCCTGGGACACCTCGGTCGCCCGAATCTTCTGCACCGCCTATGAGCCCCCGCACCTGCCGGAGGTCGGCGGCCGTCCGCTGGCCATCGACACGCGTTCACTCTTGGCCCGGACCCACGCCGCGTTCACTGAACGCACCGGATTCGAAGTGCGCTCGGGCACCGAACCGGAAATGACCTGGGAAGGACCCGGCCTCGAGGTCGTCAAGCGGCCCGGCTCCAGCCCCGCCTACCAGGTCGAGAATCTCGAGCGCATGCGCCCGATCTACAAGAAGCTTGTCACCTACTCCAAGGCCATGGGCCTGGACATGATCGAGGGCGACTACGAGGACGACGGGCAGCTCGAACTGAACTGGATGTACGACCGCGTGGAGAACACCGCGGACCGGCTGGTCACGTACCGACAGATCTGCAAGCAGGTAGCCCGCGAATTCGGGGTCACCGCCTCCTTCATGCCCAAGCCCTACAACGGCCAGATGGGCAATGGCTGCCACCACAACCTCAGCCTCTGGGACGGGGACACCAACGTCATCGAGGACGCTGGACGTCTGGAACTGCACGTTTCGGAGACCGCCCGGCACGCCATTGGCGGCATGCTGGCCCACGCCCAGGGATCCATGGCCGTGATGGCCTCCACCGTGAACTCCTACAAACGGTTCTGGGACGCCGGGCAATTCGCGCCTTCCACTGCCAACTGGGGCCTTGACTCGCGCGGCTGCCTAATCCGCATCTCCGCCAACGGCCGGATGGAGTACAGGGTTCCGGACGCAGCGGTGAACCCCTATTTGTCCCACACGTTGCTGATCGCCTCGATGGAGGACGGGATCAACCGCAAGCTTGAACCGGGCGCTCCCGACGAGGCCTGCGACAGCGCGCCGGCGCTCGGCGCCCAGTTGCCACTGACCCTCGGCGATGCCATCGGGGCGTTCGTCTCGGACACCTACCTGACCTCGCAGCTGCCGGCGGACCTGGTTTCGATCTACACCAAGCTCAAAGAAGAGGAATGGGCCCGCTACTGCGGCTCGATCACCGAATGGGACCGCGAAATGTACTGGGAGACGATGCCGTAATGACAACGCTCAAACTGGCCTGCATCGACGCGGTCGCACCCCCACTCTTTTCGTTGATCGATGACAACGGCCAGCGCACCGGCTACGAGCCGGCCGCCGCCGAGCTTGTTGCCTCGCGCATGGGCAGGAACATCGAGTGGGTCGTCATGGGATGGGACGAGATGCTGCCCTCGGTGCGCGACCACCAGGTGGATGCGGTGTGGTGCGGACAGGGCATCATTCCCGAACGCCAGGCCATCGTGGATTTCACCCGCCCGTATGCGGTCTTCGATGAAACGGTACTGGTGCGCAAGGACGACCCTGCACGAACCCCGGCTGACCTGGCCGGGTATCGGGTGGCCGCCATCGACGGCAGCGCCAACATGGCATTGGCACGAACCTTCGAAGGGGCGATCCTCGTTCCCTTCAGCGGGGACACCGTTTACGAAGACATGCTGGCGGCGGTCGCCGACTCGAGCGTCGATGCCATGGTCGATGACGACGTGGTGCTGGTGCCGCTGGGGGACGACCCGCGCTACGACGTGGCCTTCACCGTGGCAACCCGCAACCCGTGGGGGATCGGGGTCGCCAAGGACAACCTTTTCCTGCGCGAGGAACTCAACGTGGCCCTGGCTGCCGTGATTGCCGACGGCAGCCTGCGCGAGGTGTGGGACACCTGGATGCCAACGCTCGACTTTCCCTTGGGCCACAGCATCGAGGCAATCGCGGGCAGCCGGGCATGACGGGGGGTCCAGGGCCCGCCCGACGCCCGCTGATAGGCGTCCCGGGCATGTGGTCGGCCAAGGTGCAGGGCATGCGCTTCGCGGGGGCTGCAGTGGCCGTGGCCGTGCTGGCCGGCATTGACCGGGCCGGAGGTGAACCCGTTGTCCTGTTTCCAGGCAGCAGCGAGTCGGCGGCCGACCAGCTCGCCCGGCTGGACGGAGTGGTCATAGCCGGCGGGGCCGACGTCGACCCGCGTCGCTATGGAAGTGAGCCGGACGAGCACTATTGGCCGGCCGACTACCCGGGACAGGACGACTACGAAGCCGGCCTCCTGCAGGCCTGCCTCGAATCAGGAATCCCGACCCTGGCCATCTGCCGGGGCATGCAATTACTTAATGTCGTCCACGGCGGAACGCTTGTGGGCCATTTGGCGCCCGGCGAGATCCAGCACCGCGGCGCCCAGCACCCGGTAACCTGCGAGCCCGGCACGCTCCTTGCCTCGGTCTTGGGGCATGCCCCCGTGTGTACCTCCTCGTACCACCACCAGTCGGTCGACCGCATCGGAGCGGGGCTGCGGGTTGCCGCCACGGCACCGGACGGAGTCATTGAGGCATTGGAGCTTCCGGACGCTTCGCTGCTGGCCGTCCAATGGCATCCCGAGGACCTGGCCGAGGCCTCGGCCACCGACCACGCACTATTCAGCTGGGTCGTCGAGGCAGCCGGGACCTTCCGTGCCGCGGCGTCCTCGCGCGAGCAGACGAACACCTTGGAGGTTTTGGGTTTATGAGTACCGATCCACGAGAAGACCGGGTATTGACCCTGGAAGAAATCATCCCGGAAGGGTTCGACTTGCTTCCCCCGGATGCTCCACTGGTGGCAGTGGTGGTCTCATTGACTTTCCCCGGCATGGTTGGCGAAAGCCACAGGATCATGCGCGACTTCACTCGCAGTGCCTTCGACCAATTGCTGGAAAGCGGGGCCCGCGCTATCTTGATCGACAGCTCCGCGGCGGATCCTCGGGCGGCGCTGGCCGCCGAGGAAGCGGACGCTGTGCTGTTTCTCGGCGGCGGTGACGTGGACGGGTCGCTGTACGAACTTCAGGGCCCGATCCCCAAGGCCTACGGTGTGGACCGCACTGCCGATGAATTCTGCATCGCCCTGATCCACCGGACCCTGGAGAAGGACCAACCGCTGCTTGCCATCTGCCGGGGATCCCAGCTCTTGAACGTGGCTCTCGGCGGGACATTGGTGCCGGACATCGTTCCCTCGACCTTGCACCAGGGTCAATCCGGCCAGCCGATGTTCCTCGACGAAGGGGTGACTCTTGCCGAGGGCAGCAAGATCCGCGGGATCCTGGGCCGTGGGCGAGTCACCGTGCGTTCCGGTCATCACCAGGCCGTGGACCGCGTGGCCGCGGACTTGATCGTCAGCGCCGTGGCCGACGACGGGATCGTGGAGGGCACCGAACACCCCGGGAAAACATGGGCCGTGGCCGTTCAATGGCATCCGGAAGACCGCGACGGATCAGCGGAGGACCGCCGCGCGATCTTCGGCGCCCTGGTGGATCAGGGCATCCTGCGTCGCCGGCAAGTCGCGCAGCTCGCGCAGTGGGCCTGACTGGCGTGGCGGGTCGAAATGTCTTCGACCCGCCACGAAGCTAGGCGGGAACCAACAGGGACAAACCCAGGTGGGGGACTTCCAAGGGCACGATCCGGCTTTCGCTGGGCGTGGCCTTGATCCTTTCCCCCACCAGGTAGGCACCGGAGTTGCCGATGATGACCCGATCGCTGGAGTTCAAAAGGGCCGCATGGCCGGGGATCGAACGCAAGGTGGGAAGAAAAATGTCTTCCAGTGCCCGCACCGTCACGTCATAGCCGGCAACACCCGCAAATTCCCCATGGATTTCGAACGGGGCGGTGTGCGTGAGGATGTACTCGTCCGATCCCAGGTAATCGACGTACGGTCCCCAGATCGTTACTTCGCCGGTTCTCTCCGCGGCGCTGAAAAAGGGAAGATGCTCATAGTCGTAGAACCTCTCCCCGCCCGGATCAAGGTCAAATACCAACTTTTCGGCCCCGTTGGGTCCAGGGGTCCACCATTCGAGGACGCCTTGTCCCGCGCTCATCCGAGCCGAGTAAAAAGTTGCCCCGGACCCAACGGCGTACGGATGCCGCTGCAGGAAATCGGAGGCCAGGGTCTTCAGGCCGGCCAGATCGTCCTTGGTGACAAGTGCGCTCGGGGCTACTTCTCGTGTGAGCAGTTCGGTAACTGCGGCGGCCATAGCGTAGGTAGCCGTCGACGCCTCGTTAAACCAGCTGGAAATGTTTCCCAAGGCTGCAACTGTTGGTTGGGGGAGGCTCATGGGGTTTCCTTCACGTCTGTTGCATAGCTCAGGGCCAACTTCGTATCAATGAGATGGTGCGTGCTGCGCCGGATATGGTCGATCACCAATTGTTGCCCTTGTTGGCTGTGATTTTCGGACACTGCACGCACCAGCGCGAGATGTTCCGCGGTGGCCCGCTCCGCATCAAACTCATCGACCAACGGAGACCAGAGAACCTCCACCGTTTCGGCCTGCAACCGGATTTCGGCGTTCGCCAATCTGGTGGATTGGGCAGTCACCGCCAATTCAATGTGAAAGCGACTGTCGGCACGTGCCCGCGCCTGGGCGTTTTCGGCCAAGACCAATGAGCGGGCCATATCCTGCAGTCTCTCCAATTCATGCGGCTCGGCCCGGTCGCAGGCCAGGCGGACGGTGGCGGCGGCTATGGCCGACTGTTCGTCTCCGAGATCCCGGATCTCGGCAATCGATGTGGCCATTAGCCACTTGCGCATGGCATCGAGCTGGAATTGCGGTTGCTTCAGAATGAATGTCCCGCCGCTGCGACCGCGTCTGGTCTCGACGATACCTTGGTCGCGCAAGACAGCCAGGGCGTCACGCAGGGTTGCCGCGGCCACGCCGAACATCTCAGACATCTCGATCTCGTTGGGCAGGCGTTCCCCCACGCGCAGCATGCCGAGCGTGATGGCCTTGGAAATGCGGTTGACGATGGCATCGGAACGTTCCAGATCTGGCAAGGAGCGATAGATCTGCGACTGGAAAGACATGTTCAAGGCCAAACCGGGTACTCCAAGCCAAACAAACGGAAATTCAGGCCAGTCTATCGGCTAGATCCGGTGAACCGTGGAACGCGAGTCCCCAGATGGAGAAGAAAACCGGATTGACGCGCACCGAGATGGAAAGCAAGCAAAGCGGGGCGAACTTCAACAATTCGTCCCCGGGTGCGTAGCCCGTCATTCGAGGCCCGGAGCATGGATGTCGAGGTCCGCATGGAGGACCCGGACAGGGAGTCGGATCTGTATGGGGATGTCCGGCATGCCTGCGACGGGGAGCACGCCGTGGAACACGTTCCTGGATCCGGTGGTTGCGGAATGCGCGATATTACCTCTTTAGCAATGGCTCCTGGCTGGATGCATCTGCCGCGCTCCGCCTTCCCCTGGCCATCGACACCAAGGCCCATCCGATCACTGCCGCAATAAACCCGCCGGCGGTGTTGGTGATGATGTCTGTGATGTCCGAGGCGCGATTGTTGCGCAGCGCCAGCTGGGTGGCTTCAACGCAGATCGACATGCCCAACACCAGCAGGGTGGTCTTCAGTACCGCAAACCGACGCCAACAGAAGGCCAACATCATGCCCAGCGGGGCAAAGAGGCCGAGGTTCGCCAGCAGCTCCACGCCCAGGGAGCGCTCCCGGTGCGCCAGGAACGGAATCCAGTTGAAGGTGCCGGCCGGGATCGAAGGATCCGGCGTCGGAGCGGCGGGAAACACCGCCACGGCCAGGCCAACGGCCCACACGGGAATGGCCACGAGCAGCACGTGGCGCTGGGCGCGGGAATTGCCACCGGAAGCGAACCAAAGAAGGACGGCCAGCAGGGCGATGCTTGCGGCAAGGCCCAGCACGACAAGCAGCGCAACGGTGGGGACGGCGAAATAGAGCATAGACATAGGATCGTATCGGCGTAGCCTGTGAGCCCGCTGTCTCATACCCGGGTATGAGCCAAGCGGTGGATAAAAGGGTCCCCTAGGATGATCCAAAACCATACAGTGGCCACATAACGTGGAACCATGACCATTACTGCACCACACACCAGCACCGATTTCGCTGTCCACGCGACGGGCCTGACCAAGATCTATGGCGAGGGAACCACCCGCGTCGAGGCGCTGCGAGGCGTCGACGTCTCCTTCGCCCGCGGCAAGTTCACCGCCATCATGGGCCCCTCGGGATCCGGAAAGTCCACGCTCATGCATTGCCTGGCCGGCCTGGATGATGCCAGCGGCGGGCAGATCTTCATCGGCGGGACGGACATCTCCAAGCTGAATGACGATGCACTGACCAAGATGCGCCGCGAAAAGGTCGGCTTCGTTTTCCAGTCCTTCAACCTGGTTCCCACGCTCACCGCGGAAGCCAACATCCTGCTGCCGCTGGCACTGGCCGGCAAGAAACACGACAAGGAATGGCTGCAGAGAATCGTCACCACCCTTGGACTGACCGACCGCCTGAACCACAAGCCCCACGAGCTCTCCGGCGGCCAGCAGCAGCGCGTGGCCGTGGCCCGCGCCCTGCTCACCCGCCCCGAGGTCGTCTTCGGGGACGAACCGACCGGCAACCTTGACTCGCGCACCGGCGCCGAGGTGCTCTCGCTGCTGCGTTCCTCCACCCGCGAGATGGGCCAGACCATCATCATGGTCACCCACGACGCCGTGGCCGCCTCCTACGCCGACACCGTGTTGTTGATGAAGGACGGCGAACTGGTGGGCCAGCTCGAGGCCCCGACCGTCGAATCCGTGACCCAGGCGCTTTCCGGGCTGGGTGCATAGCCTTGCTGCAGCTAGCACTAGCCAACCTCAAGACCTATTCCCGGCGATTCATCGCGGTCACCCTGGCGGTCATGATCGGCACGGCCTTCCTGGCCGCCACCCTCATGGTCAACGCCTCGGCCACCGAAACGCTGAAGAACAGCCTCGGGTCCTCGTACGCAAATGCCGACCTCGTGGTCTCCGGAGACTACTCCGCAGCTTATGACGCGGCCACCGCCGACGGCGGCGACGCAGAACCGAAGGAATCCTCATACCAGCTCGGCGCCGCGGCGCTGGAAGCCATCGAAAAGGTGGACGGCGTGTCCGCCGTCCACGGCGCCAGCGAGGTGGGAGTCAGCGTCCGCGCCGGAAGCAAGGACTACTACGCGTCGGTGAACACCGCGGCCAAGGATCCGGCGTTGAGCAACACCGTGTTGGAATCCGGGGCACTGCCCACCGGCGGCGAACAGGCCGCAGTCGATTCCACCTACGCCAAGGAATACAACATCTCCATCGGCGATGTCCTGGATCTGGGCGCCGTGACCTCCGATGAGAAGCAGGTCAACCGCCAGGTCAAGATCACCGGAACCACCGCGAGCTCCAACGACCCGATGTCCGGTTCCGTCATGAACCTGACCGTCAGCGGCTCGCTGCTGAATGCACTGGGCGGGGACGCGCCAACGGTCTACAACCAGATCGTGCTGAAAGTCAACGACCCGGCGGCCCTCGCCGGAACCAAGGATTCGATCGCTTCCGCGCTGAAGGGCACCGGCCTGGAATTTGTCCAGGTGCTGACCCCCGATGAGCAGATCGTCAAGGACGTGGCCAGCTTCTCCGGCGGAAGCGACCAGCTCACCATCGTGCTCTTGGTCTTCGCGCTCATCGCCCTGGTGGTCACCGGGCTGGTGGTCATGAACACCTTCGCCGTGCTCATCGCCCAGCGCACGCGTGAACTTGCCCTGATGCGCACCCTGGGTGCCGTGCGCTCGCAGATCCGCTCATCCGTGCTCGTCGAAGCCCTCGTGATTGGCGTGCTGGCCTCGGCCGGCGGCGTGCTGCTGGCCGTGGGCATCATGGCGACACTGATCGCAATCCTCTCGAGCACCGTGGAGGAAATGTCCTTCGTGACGCTGGCCGTGAGCCCGGTCTCGATCATTGTTCCGATGCTTGCGGGCACGGTCATCACCCTGGTTGCGGCCTGGGTCCCGGCAGGCAAGGCCATGTCAGTCTCCCCGCTGGCGGCCTTGCGTCCGGCGGAGGACGTCGCCGTGGGGAACAAGGCCGGCAAGCTGCGCATCATCTTCGGCTTCCTGCTGGTGCTCGCCGGTGCGGCGGCCCTGGCCTATGGTGCCATCCAGGGCGACATCCTGATTGCCTTCGGCGGCGGGCTGCTTTCCTTCCCCGGCGTGTTGATGCTTGGCTCCCTCTTCCTGCCCAAGGCCGTTTCGGCCATCGGCGCCCTGACCTCCGGCGGAACCGTGCCGGGCAAGCTGGCCAGCCTGAATGCCGTCCGCAACCCGGGGCGCACCACGGCAACGGCCACCGCCCTGCTCATCGGCGTCACCTTGGTCTCGATGATGATGGTTGGCGCCCAGACCGCCAAGTCGTCGCTGGGCGATGCCCTGGGCAGCGAGTTCCTGGTGGACGTGGTGGTTGACGACTACCAAACCGTTTCCTTCACCGACGAGGAACTGGAGAAGGTCAGGGCCCTCAACGGGGTCCAGGCACTTTCCGCGCTCACCTACGTGGGGGACTCCGCCAATGGCCAGCCGATCCTGGCCGCCGATCCTGAAACCCTGAAATCTGTGCTCAACAGTGACAAGCAGGTACCGGGCAACGGCGAGGTCCTGGTCGGCTCGAACAACGAGGGCGACACCATGGAAGCCAGCTCCTTCACCGGCGGATCCGGCGAGTTGAAGATGCTGATCAGCGAAAGCAGCGACATGGGGGCCGTCATCACCTGGGAGACGGCAGGCTCGGTGCTGGGCATCGACCGGGCCGCTGCGGCAAAGGGCGAAATGGCCCGCACGCAGCTGTGGGTCAAGACCGACGACTCGCTGGATGCGGCAGCCCTTCGCACGCTCTCCACGGACATGGCCGGTGCGCTGGGCGTGGAGGAATTCGCGATCGGCGGCGGCGTCATGATGAAGCAGATGTTCAACACCGTCATCGACATGCTGCTGATGATCGTCTCCGGCCTGCTGGCCGTGGCGGTGCTGATCGCCCTGATCGGCGTGGCCAACACGTTGAGCCTCTCGGTGCTCGAGCGGACGCGGGAAAATTCGCTGCTGCGTGCCCTGGGCCTGACCCGCCGGCAGCTGAAGTCGATGCTGGCCACCGAGGCCGTGCTGATTGGCGGCGTCGCCGCACTGATCGGCGTGGTGCTTGGGTCCGTCTACGGGCTGCTCGGGGCCCAGTCGGTCATGGGGGCCTTCGGCGCCATGAGCATCTCGATCCCGTGGCTCCAGCTGGTCGCGGTCATCGCCGTCAGCGTGGTGGCGGCACTTGCCGCTTCCATCGTCCCGGCCCGCCGGGCCGCCAAGCTGGCCCCGGTGCAGGGGCTCGCCAGCGAGTAACGGCTGGGGGACGGCTGGTTCCCCTGGAGGGCAGGGCACTTCACCGCGAAGCGCCCTGCCCTCGGCCGTTCCCCGGCAGAAGGGAGCCGGGCGTACTGGCACCGGTGGGCCCGGGCCCTGGGGGCCAGGCCTGCCGCGCGACGGCTACCGCCCCACGCACCCGCAATCCCGCGAAAAACGGCCGCCCACTGGACTATTCCCCGCCTGTACCGCGGTCCCGCTCGAGGTCGAGCAGGACCTTCTTGGCCTCCAGGCCGCCCAGGTACCCGCCGAGGGACCCGTCGCTGCGCAGCACGCGGTGGCAGGGGACCACGATCGGCAGCGGGTTGGTGGCGCACGCGGTGCCCACCGCACGCACCGCCGCCGGGCGGCCGGTGGTTGCGGCCAGTTCCTTGTAGCTCACGGTGTGCCCGTACCCGATCGAGGGCAGGGCGAGCTGGACCTCCAGGCGGTAGCCGCTGGACAGCCGGTGGTCCAGGGACAGCTCGAAGCCCCGGCGCGCATGTCCGAAGTATTCATCGAGTTGGGCCGCCGCCGCATCCAGCGGTGCGGCTCGGTGCAGCACGCGCACCCCGACCTTCTCGGCCAGGGTTCCGAGCACCGCATCGAAGTCCTCGGCGGCGAAGGCGACGCGCACGATGCCGCGCTCGGTGGCGGCAAGCAGCAACTGGCCCAGCGGGGAGTCCACCAGCCGGTAGGAAACATCGATCAGCCCCTCGGCGGCGGCCCGCTCGGCCAGTTGCTGCCGCAGGACATCCATTTCGTGCATGGCAAGTTCGCTCATGATTCTTCCTCCGCTTCGTGGTGTTGGCTGCGCAGGGCCTTGATGCCGTCCGCGGCGGCCCGGCGCAGCGAGGCGGGATTGCCGCCCAGGAACGCCGGGATCTCCTCATAGGGGAACCCGAGCAGGTAGTGGTAGCCGATGACCTTGCGTTGCAGCTCGCTCAGCGAGGCGAGGGAATCCAGCAGCTCCAGCCCTCCCAGGCCCGCCGGCAGCACCGCGGATTCCGGGAGCTCGTCCAGGGGGACGGGGTGGTTGGCGCGCAGGATGTCGATGGCCTTGTGCCGGGCGATGGTGATCAGCCACGCCTCGATGTTGGCGCCGATGGCCAGGGACGGGTAGGCGCGCAGGGCCGCCAGGAACGTTTCGCTCCAGGCATCCTGCGCATCGGGTCCCGGGCCCAGCAGGGCGGTGCACATGCGCAGCACCGAGGTGCCGTGCCTGCGCACCACCAGCTCGAAGGCGGGGTTCGTTGTCATCTCCACACCCTGTAAACGCCCCGGCGCACCATTTTGTGAGGTGCTATCGCAAAATGATGCTCGTGGCCACGGCCGGGGAGCGGCCCGAGGCCACGAATCCGGAGACGTTGGATTCGGGGTGCTTGATGATGTCGCACACCGAACCCAGGTGCCGGGAGAGATCGATCTTGTCCTCGGGCGCCGCGAGCAGCAGCTGGAACCCGAATTCCTGCAGCGCGTTGATGCCCGCGGCCGCGTATTCGGAGTTCGCCTGGATGAACGCCTCGTCGATCATCACGGTGCCGTAGGCGGTGAACCCGGCGGTGGCGAAGCCCAGCTGGTAGGCCAGGGCCGCGCCCATGATGAAGGAAGTGAAGCGCTGGCCCTCGCCGCCGGAAAGCGTTCCCGGCTCCAGGCCGGTCTCGACCTCGCCGTTGGGCTTGTGCTCGTTGCAGCTGATCGTCACGTGCTGGCGCACGTCCAGCACGGTGTCGCGCCACGCGGCCCGCGAGGAATCGTCCAGCGCGTCGACCAGGGCCTCGAGCGCCTTGTAGCTCTCGCTCAGGGTCCCGGCGCCGCGGGAGGAATACGCACCGGCGAGGGCATCCTTCAGGGCCTGGCGGAAGGCCCGCGCCTCGTCGGGGACCGTCGTGGTGACCTCGAGGGCAAGCCTGGACCCGTGCTCGAAGGTGACGTCGGCGAGGATCTGGTTCAGCGGGGAGATGCGTTCGGCAATCGACCGGCGTTCCTCCTCCAGCAGCTGCAACAGGTCCGAGAAGCGCTCGTAGGAGCGGTTGGAGAAGTACTCGCGGAACTCCTCCTCGTGCTGCGGCAGCCCCTGCTCGATGATGCCCTGGTGCAGGGCGACGTAGTGCTCGGCCGCCTCCACCGAGGTGCCGAAGGAAACGGCGGCGGAATTGCCGAATTCGCGGGCGAAGGCACGGAAGGTGTCCTTCAGCGAGGCCTCCAGCGTGTAGGCCTCGCGCTTGAGCTCGGCCCCGGACTCGGACAGGGCCAGGGCCAGTGCGCTCAGCGCGGCCTCCAACTCGGTGGTTCCCACCGGGGAACCCTCGTCCAGGCGCTTGACCAGTGGCGCCAGCTGTTCGCTGCCCGCCAGTTTCTCCGCCGCCCAGTCCTCGGTCTGGGTGTCGCGCACGCCGGCGGCACGCAGCGCGCTCCGGGCCTTCTCCAGGGCGGCGGACAGCGTGCCCGCCTCGGCGCGGGCCACCGCCAGGGTGCCCACGCACTCCTCGAGTTCGGCACGTGCCGCCTCCAGGGAGCGGCGCACATGGGACAGGTCCCCGGACCTGGACAGCGCCTCGGCCATGCGCGCCTCGAGGTCCTGCAGGACGTTCAGGGCGCCTGAGGCGTCCAGCGAGGCGAAGGACCTGTCGTCGCTGGCCAGGGTGCCCAGCAGCGCCAGCTTGGCGGAAAGCTGGTCCTTGGCCGCGGAGCGGTCGTCCGCCACCGCGGCGGCCTTCGCGGTCTCTGCCTCGAGCTTGGCCAGCTTGGCCTCGAGCTCGGAGATCTTTTCCGCGTTGGTGAAGCCGAGCAGGTAGTCGGAGGCCGCGACCGGGCGGGTGTCGCGCTCGAAGGTCCCGGAGCCGGTCTTGATGGTGCCGGCCAGGGAGATGGCCTTGTCGTGGATGTGCAGGCCGGCATCCGACTCCACGCAGGCCAGCGGGTAGTCTGCGGCGATCTTGGCGCGCAGCCAGGTTCCCGCCTCCGAGTGCTTGAAATCGAGCTTGCCCACCAGGTCCCCGGGGCCGGCGACGACCTCGCGCGGGATCCGGGAAATATCCATCCAGCGGATCCGGCCCAGGCCCGAGAGCGAGTCGATGGCCCGCGTGACCGACTTGATGTCCTCGCCCTTCACCAGCAGCGTCGTGGCCAGGGAGCGCAGCGCCTTTTCGGCCGAGGGCCGCCACTGCCCGTGGGCGGGGGAGAGGTCGATGAGTTCGCCGGCAAAGGGCAGGTCCTCGATGTCCAGCTTCGTGGCGGCGGCGATCGCGCGGCGGGCGGCAATGGAGCGGTCATCGATGTTGGAGCCGCGCTTGGCGTAGGAGTCGATCTGGAGCCGGAGCTTGTTGGCCCGGTCCTTCAGGTTCATCACCGAGGCCATGGCCTCGTATTCCATGGTGCGCGCGTCCTTGGCGATCGAGGCAAGGTTCTCGGCGCTGACCGCGGCCTGGCGGCGCATGGCCTGCAGGCCCGAGGAGGTGAACGTGAAGTTCAGCCCCACGGCCTCGAAGTTTTCCCGCAGCGTGCGCAGCACCGCCTCGCGGTCGGCCAGGTTCTTGCGCGCCGCCTCGGCCTCGCGTTCCAGCAGCGCCAGCCCGGCACCGCCGCCGGCCTCGTGCTGCTCATTGAGCGAGGAGACCTTGGCCTCCAGCGCGGCCTTGCGGACGCCGCTTTCCTCGATCAACGTCGTGTTGGTCTCGACGGCGGCGGTGAGCATGGCGCTTTCCCCGCGCAGCGCCCGGGTGGCCAGCTGGGCGCCGAAGGCCGGAAGCTGCGTGGTGACCAGTGCGTTGAGCGTGGCCAGCTCGGCGCTCAGCTCGTCGTGGCGCAGCTTCTGCTCGGGCACCGAGGCCAGGGCGTCGCGCTGGGCGCGGGCCTCCTCCAGCTGGCGGTGGATGCCGCGCAGGTGGGAGAAGTCCTCGATGGCGCCGGTGGCGGCCTTCATCGTCGCGGGGATTTCCAGCACCTCGTAGCGGAAGAACTGGTTGACGCCCTTGTCCAGTCCCTTGCCGTTCTGCAGGGTGCGCAGCAGGGAGAACGCCTTGTCGTTGTCGATGCCCAGTCGGCGGCGGAACTTCTCGGCGAAGGCGCGGTGCACGTCGAAGGCCTCGAAGCCGGGCAGCGACTTCTGCAGCGAGGAGGGGGTGAAGCGGCGCGCCCCGTGGTCCTCGAGGGCAGCGGTGTCCAGCACCCGGTCGCCCATGACGTAGTGCTTGCCGACCTGGCCCTCCAGGCCGTTGGCCGGCAGGTCGAAGATCGCCCCGATGCACACATTCGAGCCCAGCCCGTCCTCGTACACCAGTGCCAGCGCGCTCCAGGTGGCGCCGGGGCGCTGGTACAGGGTCCCGGCCTCGGTCTTGAAGCGGCGCCCGCGCATGTAGGAGTACGTGGTGCGGCGGTCCTTGCGGGTGGAGGCCTCGTGCGCGGATTCGTTCAGCCGCGGGGCGGCATGGAAGATGTGCCCGATGCCGTCGAAGAGGGTCGACTTGCCCACGCCGGGGTGACCGGTGAGCAGTGTCCCGGCCCGGTCCACGTAGAGGGTGTGCCGGCCGTGGAAGGTTCCCCAGTTGATGACCTGGATCTGGGTGAGCCGGTGCTGCCCCGGGTTCAGCGCGTCGGAGAGCGGGAGGGTCATTTCAATGCTCATAGCTCGTCTGTCTCCAACTCGAATTCTTCGGTGTCATCGGTGCCCACGCGCTCAATGGCCTTGATGTACTCGGGGATTTCCTCGATCGCCGCAAACGGCAGGGCGAGGGCCAGCGCCCCGGAGACCTTGTACTCGTCGCCCAGCTCGGTGGGCAGGATGAGCTTGAGGTTCAGCAGCCGGGTGAGGGCGGCGTCGGTGTTCTCCTCGAGCTTCTTGTCGTCGGTGTCCCCGGGGGCACGGTGCTCGAGCAGGATTTCCCGTGCCGCCTCCCGGGTGATCACCGCGTCGGTGCCCGACCCGGCGTGGCGCTCCAGCAACAGGCGCAGGCGCAGGGCCAGCAGCGTTTCCTCGCGCTTCAGGGCGCGGCGCGGGGCGATCGCGGTGGTGTGCGCTGCCTCCAGGTCCACCGGGGCAAGCAACGCGATCTTGCGGTTGGCATCGACCTCGAGCACCAGGAAGATCTCGGCGACGTAGGCGGCGATGTCCTCCCGCCGGTCCAGCACCAGTTGCCAGAGCCGCGGCTCGGCGACGCCGTCCAGGTACGGGCCGCGCAGCAGGCGCACCAGCAGCTGGCGCAGCGGCAGCTCGAAGGAACCGGTGTCGCCCTCGAAGAGGCGGCGTTCGTCGATCGCGCCGGTGGGAAGTGGGCTGCTCATGCGGGATCCTTCGTGAAGCTCATGGCCGGCACCAACGCTGTGCGCGTGGCGCCGTCGACCTGGGTGAAGCTGATTTCCTCGAGGCTGGCCTCGTCGATGTGGTCCCCGCCGTTGCGGGCCGTCTCGATGAGGTACCTGATGGTGTTCAGGTGCCGGTGTTCGTCGCCGAGGCTGTTGTAGGTTTCGCGCAGGCCCACCGAACCGCCGGCCCTGAGGCGCGACGCGGCGATGGCATTCTTCAGCGCCGGGATGTCGGGGCCCGGGGTGGAAGGGGTGCGCCTGATGTCGGCGATCGACAGCGGCGGCGGGGCAGCCAGCTTGGGCGGTGCGACGTGTTCGTCGGGGTCGTAGATGCCCAGCGCCGCAATCGAGGTGAAGCGCGGGGCATAGAGCCTGATCGGGGCCACCGGCGTGCGCGAGTGCAGCACGCGGGAGGAGGACACGGCGACCTCCGCGGCGCGCACCGCCTCGCGCAGGATGGCAGCTTCCTTGAACTCCGCCGATTGCACGTAGGCGTGCAGCGACTCGGACAGCCGGCCGTAGGACTGGTGGACCTCGGAGGCCTGGCGGCGCAGCTCGCGCAGCAGGTTGGCCAGCGTGTGGCGTTCCTGGGCGTCGAGCGCGTCGACGAAGTCGCGTTCGAGGACCTCGTTGACGGCCTCGCGGAAGCGCGCCTGGGCCTCGGGGGAGTTCAGGAACTCGGTGAAGCCGCGGAAGGTCTCGCCCTGCGGGGTGCTGCGCAACTGCTTGTCGCCCTCCAGCACCGCGCCGACGGCAACGCCCTTGACGGAGGAGGATTCCATGATTTCCCCGCGCAGGGCGTGGAGCATCTCCTGGACCCCGTCGCGCATGCGCTTGAAGTCCGCCGGCAGCCCGGAGGCCATGTCCAGCACCGAGCGGGTGGCTGCCAGTGCGCCCTCGCGGGGGAGCACCGCCGGGGAGGTCCCGTCGCGCAGCGAGGCGATCTTTTCCTGGCGCTGGGCGATCTCCGCCTCGAGCGCGCGGATGCGCGCGGCGGGGTCCGGGTCGGTCTCGTGGGCCAGGGACTCCAGGGACGTGAGGAGCGTGTTCAGCCGCGAGGAGTTCAGGTTGGTGCGGTCCCCGGAGAAGTCGGCGAGGAACTTCAGCACGCGCGCGGTCTGCGCGGTCGGCTCGTAGACGAAGTGGCCGTCAACCAGCGGACGGGCCAGGAACTGGTTGCGCACCCAGGCATCGGCGTATTGCGCCGCCCCCATCGAGTCGCCGAAGGCCGGGTCCTCGGAGCGCACGACCTTGAGAAAGGATTCGAGGGAGGCATGGAAGACCTCCAGCCCCACGCGGGGCTTGGCGCTGGTGAATTCGGCGCGCAGGAAGGCCACGGCCCAGGGGGCGGTGGAGAGCAATTTCCAGGCTGCGGACGACCTGAATTGTTGCGTCTGACTCCACAGCGGGCTCGCCTGGTGGGTAGGTCGCATCACGGTCCTTTTGCTGGGGATTGACCAAACAATCCTAGTCCATCGGCGCGCCGATTTAAGGTCCGCCCCCAACCCGGTAGGGTCGGTTGAACCACACCGGAGACCGGGCCGTGGGATGGTTTTTCCTTCTGGCCCGGGATTTATGGGAGGGAAAGTGATGAAACCACGCATCCGCCCGCGAGCGGCCGCCGCCCTGGTGGCGGCCTCGGGACTAATCCTGTCCGGGTGCGTCCCGCCGCCCTATATTCCGCCGAGCCAATACGACCCGACTGCCATCGGTGAGGCCCCGCAATCCCTTGTATTCCCAAGCCAGGACGCCGAAGGGCCAACCGAGGCGGAGCGGATCGAGAAGGCCGGAAGGCTCGCGGCGGGATACGACTACGCCGCGGCGACGAAGCTCCTGGCCGGTGCCGAGGGGGCAGCGGCCCGGGACGCCCGGGCCGAAATCGAGGCGGCCGAGGCGGGGACGGTGGTGTGGGAGGACAATTCGAAGATCTCGCACCTTTTTGTCCACTCGCTGATCGTCGATCCCCGGCGGGCCTTTGACGGTGATTCGCGCCAGCAGGGCTACCTGGATTACATGGTCACCCTGGACGAGTTCAGGAAGGTGGTCGCCGAGCTTCACCGGCGCGGCTTCGTGCTGGTGAATCCGGCGGATATCGCTGCAGTGGATGCCAACGGGAAGCTGACGTACAAGGACATCCGGCTGCTCAGGGGCAGGAAGCCGCTGGTGCTCTCCGAGGACGACGTGAGCTACTACGAATACATGGAGGGCGACGGGTTCGCCACCAGGCTGTTGATCGACGGGGACGGCAAGGTCAAGAACGAATACGAGGACGCGGCGGGAAAGAAACACATCGGTGCCTACGACGTGGCCCCGGTCATCGACGAATTTGTTGAGAAGAACCCGGACTTTTCCTACCGCGGTGCGAAGGGGGTGCTGGCCCTGACCGGCTACAACGGGGTGCTGGGCTACCGCACCTCGACGAGCGAATATGCCGATTCCAAGACCCTGGCCAGCGACATCGAGGCGGCCACCAAGGTCGCGACGGCCTTGAAGGAAGACGGCTGGGTCTTCGCCTCCCACACCTGGGGGCACATCAACATGGCGGCGAGCCCGGTGCAGCGCATCAAGCGCGACCTGGCGCGGTGGGAAGCGGAAGTGCGCCCCATCCTGGGGGACACCGACCAGTTCGTCTTCCCCTTCGGGGCCGACATTTCCGGCGTCCAGAAGTACACGGGCGACAAGTACGAGATGCTCCGGAAGGCCGGATTCAAGTTCTTCCACGGCATCGACGGCACGACCGCGGCGTGGATGCAAAAGGATGCTGACTATCTGCGCCAGGCACGCATCAACGTCGACGGCCTGCAATTCGCCAAGGAGGAACGCGGGGACCGGCCGGTCCTGAAGAACTTCTTCGAGGTCAAGAAGGTCATCGACCCCCGCCGGCCCACGTCGAAGTAGCGGGCCTAGCTGGCGGCCTGGAATTCCTCGCTGTCTATGGTCTTCTGCTGGTGGACGTTGTACCGCGCACCGGCAATCGTGGACTGGTTGATGATCTCCCCGGCCTCCGCCAGCTCGGCGGGGGAAAGCGAAAGCCGGAGCGCTCCGAGGTTCTCGGTGAAGTGGCCGGGGTTCTTGGTTCCGGGGATGGCGTGGACGTGTTCGCCCTGCGCCAGCACCCAGGCCAGCGAGAGCGCGGCGGCAGTGGTCCCCAGGCGCGTGGCCAACCGCGCGAGGCTGTCGACCAGCTCGAGGTTGTGCGGGTAGTTTTCCTCGCTGAAGCGCGGCATGTGATGCCGCATGTCGCCTTCCGGAAGCGAGCCGATGCCCCGCAGGTTGCCCGAGAGGTACCCCCGGTAAAGCGGGGAAAAGGCCACGAACGCGGAGCCCAGTTCCGCGCAGGCCTCCACCATGCCCAATTCGGGGTTGCGCGTGGCCAGCGAGTATTCGTTTTGCACCGCGGCAATCGGGTGGACCTCGTGGGCGGCGCGCAGCGTGGAAACCGAGATCTCCGACAACCCGATGCTGCCGATCTTTCCCTGCGCCACGGCGTCGGCCAGGGCTCCCACCGAATCCTGGATCGGGACCTCGGGGTCGAGCCGGTGCAGGTAGTACAGGTCGATGTGCTCGGTTTGCAGGCGCTGCAGCGAGGCATCGACCTGGGCCCGGAGGGTCTCGGGGCGCCCGTCGATGTGCCCGCGGCCATCGACGAGAGCCAGCCCGCCCTTGGAGGCTAGCAGGTACTCGCCGCGGCGCTGCCTCAGGTATTGGCCTATGAGGTTTTCGCTGCGGTGTCCGCCGTACAGGGTTGCCGTGTCGAGGTGGTCGACCCCGGCATCCAGCACCTGGTGCAGCAGCCGCCCGGCCTCTTGGTCGGTGGGGAAGTCCGAGTAGCCGTGGGCAATGTTCATGGCCCCGAAGCCGAGGGGATTGACGTTCTTGCCAGCCAGTACACGCGTAGTCATGCGTTCATTTCTAGCATGGGCCGGGGCATCCCCGGCCATCACCGAGCATCAATTCGTCATGGTTGCCGGGCGGGTGCCCGGCTGGCCGCCGGTGCTCCCCGCCGCAAGATCCGGGTGAAGGGCGCCGTCCTGGCGGCGTTGGCCCGGAAGCGGGGAATGCGCCCCGGGGCGGGTGGACAACGACGGGACGCAGGTGGTGGCGGCACGGCGGTTGCGCCGCAGTTCGACGGCCAGGGCGTGACGGGCTGCGGGTTGGGTGGCGAAGATGCGGCTGTCCAGGGGCGTCTTGGAAATGCTCATGCCCCAGCTTCTCCGATGAATGTGTCCCAGCGGCGAACCGGGCATGAAATCCGCGGATCGCCGCCCCGGTGGCCGCTCAGGATCCCAGGGCCAGGAACGCCCCGAGTTGTGCGAAGGCCGCCGGGGTGCCGGGCAGGAAGCGCGTGAGCGCGGGGGATCGCACGATGACGGCGCGCCATTGGCCGCGCGAGACCGCCACGTTGATCCGATTGCGGTTCAGCAGGAAGTCGATGCCGCGGGCGGCATCGTCGGCCGAGGAGCACGCCATGGACACGATGACCACCGGGGCTTCCTGGCCCTGGAACTTGTCCACGGTGCCGACCTTGACGTCTTCCAGTCCGGCGTTGTCGAGCTCGGTGCGCAGCAGGTTGACCTGCGCGTTGTAGGCGGCAACGACCAGGATGTCTTCGGCCAGCAGCTGCCGCGGCGCGGCGCCTTCGCCGCCCACCCAGGACAATCCCACGTGGGCCCGCACCTGGTTGATGACCTCGTGCGCTTCCTCCAGGGACTGGGTCGTGTTGCCCCGGTGCTCCACCAGCGCGGTGGACACCCCTGCCGGCACGCCGGAGAGCGAGCGCTTGGCCGCGGCTGCGGCCGACTGCAGTTTGGACTCGTAGCTCAGTGCCGAGACCTTGGCACACAGCTCGGGGTGCATGCGCCACGAATCGGCCAGGAAGTAGCCCAGCTCCCCGGGCAGCGTGGGGTGCCCGGCGCTGAGCCAGCCCAGCGCCGACTCGTCCACCGGTTGCGGGTGGGAACCCTGGGTGACCTGCGGCAGCTGCTGCGGGTCGCCCAGCAGGAGCAGGCGGGTCGCGGCGCGGGAAACCGCCAGGGTGTTGGCCAGCGAATACTGGCCCGCCTCGTCGATGACCAGCAAATCCAGCGAGCCCTCCGGAACCCGCTTGCCGGTCATGGTCCAGGCGGTGCCGCCGATCAGCGCGCCTTGATCCGAGTTGAGCAGTTCCTCCACGGCGTCGTCCGTGGTTCCGGACCAGGGGACCTCGGACTTGTCCCCGGCCTTCAGTTTCTTCGCCACCTGCTCCGGGTGCACCCCGGCGCCGGTGATGGCCTTGGTGAGCACGTTGTCCACCACCGCGTGGGACTGGGCCACGACCCCGACCTTCCAGCCCTGCTTCACCAGGGCGGCAATGACGTGGGATGCCACGAAGGTCTTTCCGGTGCCCGGCGGACCCTGGACGGCGAGGTAGGAATGGTCCAGGTCGTTCAGGGCCTCGACGATCGCGCCGACGATGTTTGGCCGCCCGTCGACGGGCTCCGGGGCCGGCGGGGCGGAAAGCGTCTTGAAGCGCGGTGCGGACTTGCGCAGGATGTCGATGCCCGGGTGCTTCGGCAGGGAGGGCAGGGCGCCGCCGACGGTGCGCGCCAGCTCGGCCAGGGCCTCGCGCAGCGAGGTGGTATTGATGGGCTGGTCGGGGGTCAGTGCCACCGGCAGCGTCCCGAAGGGCTGCACCTTCTTGCTGGACTTCTCGGCAATGACGAGCCGGTCCTCGTTCTGACGCACCACCGCATTGAACAGCCCGGCCCGCCCGGCGGTGCTGGGCTCGAGTTCCGGGGGCAGGGGATCGGCATACATGGCGAACCAGGAACTGCCCGGGCGGAAGTCCGATCCCTCGGCCATGGTGCCGGCCAGGCAGGTGACGCGGGTTTCCACCTGCGCCCGGGCCGTGGACTTGTGCCAGTCCTCCAGCACCGCCGCGTCGTCGACCACGAACACGTTGCGGGTCTCCGCCCAAACATCGAAGGGCTGATCCAGCCGGTCGAAGTGCTCCCACCAGAATTGCTTGGCCTCGCGCCGGTGGTAGCCGGTGGCGGCGGCGACCATGGCGATGGCCCGCTCGTCGTTGCTCAGCGTGCGGTCCTGGGGAAGGGATTCGAGGTACTCGCGCAGCGCGATTTCCTCCGGGCTCGGCTCGACGTCGTCGACCCCGGGGAGGGGAGTCTCGTCCACCCATTCGGTGCGCGGTTCGTGCGGCACCAGGCCCAGCAGCCAGTCGCGCAGCCGCAGCGTGGAGAGGCAGTCGTATTCGTTGTAGTCGCGGATGGATTCCAGGATCCGCCCGGCCTCCGCCCCGTCGATTTCCAGCTGCTCGCAGTACTTGGCGTAGGCGACCACGGAGGCGCCGGCGTCCTTGACGTCCCCGCCGCGCAGGTGCTCGCCCATGTAGAGCGGCTCGAGCTTCTTGATCGAATAGGAGCGCTCGGAGATCAGCAGGGAGTGGCGAACCGTGTCATAGAGGTCCACCAGCAGCCCGTCGCGCAGCCACTGGTCGATGGTGTCCTCGTCGACCACGTGGCGCAGCGACAGGTTTCGCAGCGCGCTCTTCTCATAGGGCGCGTAGTGGTAGATCTTCATCTGCGGGTAGATCGCGCGCCGCGCCTCGACGTAGGCGACGAAGTCGGTGAAGGCCTTGCGTTCCTCGGCCCGGGAATGGGCCCAGAAAGGCTTGAAGACCGGTTCGTCCGTGTCGATCTCGATGACCCCGAAGAGGTATTCCAGACCCCAGGACTCGTCAAAGGGGTCCTGCCACAGCGGGTCGCCCTCGAAGTCGAAGAAGATGTCCCCGGTGCTGGGTTCCGGGAGCCGGGAAATGGTTTGGGTGGCGCTGACCTTGTAGGCGACCCCGCCGATGGTTCCGTCGGTGGCGCCGAGCCCGACCTGCATGCGGGCCTGCTCGGCGAGCTTGTGGTGCGGGTCGCGTGCCTTGGTGTTGGAGGCGGCGAGCTCGTCGATGGTGTTGATTCCGGCTTCCATGAGCTTCCTGCGCTTGGCGGTGCTCATGCCGGCGACCAGCAGCAGGTCGCGGTGTTTGGCGACCTGCTCGGCGCAGTAGTCGCAGCGACCGCAGGCGCCGATGCCCTCCTGCCCCCAGGCAACGGGGTCGGAAGCGGCCCGGTGGGCAGCGGTGAGGGCCTTGAAGCGGGACCGGCGGTCCTTGAACACCGGAAGCAGCTCGTGCATCTGGTGCACCGAATGGGTCTTGTCCCCGAGCACCAGGGTGGTCTGCGCGGCGACGGGGATCCCCGAGGTGATGAGCTGGTCGCCGTAGGCGGCCAGCTGGAGCAGGGCGGTGACGCGGGCGTGGCGGGCCAGCTTGGTGTCCCACACCGCGTAGGTACCGTCGGCCTCGCGGATGAGGAAGTCGGCAAAGCCGACGAATTCCCCGTCGAAGAAGGTCGCCTGGAACACCACGTCGGCGCCCTTGAGCAGTGCTTGGTGGGTTTCCTCGTGGGCTGCCTCCAGCGAGGCGCGGTCCCCGCGGACGCCGGCGGCGAGCATCTTCACGCCGCGTCCGGTGGCCGGGTCATAGTCACCGAACCGAGCACGGAGTTCCTCGAGGACCTTGTGTTCGTGGGCGTCTCCCAGTACCGCGGTGCGGTCGAGCATCTCGTCGGGGCCGAAGTCGGCCTTGGCGCTGCGTCCCAGGCGTTCATCGAGCTTGCTCAGCGAGGCGAATTCGCAGCCGGCAGCCACCACGAGATCGGATGCGGAGTAGATCAGATCCTGATCGAGGAAAAACACGGGACGGTGCTCCTTAGGATTGGCGTAGCTTCGAAACTAACACCCCAGGTCCGACAAAATGGATTTGCCCGGGGGAGCGGAGGCAGGCCCACGGATGGGGCGCACTGCGTTTGGCGGCCGGCCCGGTGCGGCGAGGGCACGACCCGGCGGGCAGCCAACGGCTTCTAGTGCTTGGCCAGCTGCCTGAGGATGAAATCGGCGGTGGCTTCGGCCAGTCCGGCCCCGTCCTCGGAAACGGTGCGGCCGGAGCGTGCGACCTTGAAGGAGTGGTCGCCGCCTTCGAACCAGACCAGTTCGCTGTCCGGGTTAAGGTTGGAAACCACCCGGGTCATGATTTCCGGGTTCGCGAACGGGTCACGGGTTCCTTCCAAGAAGAGCATCGGCACCTGCAACGGGTAGAGGTGTTCGTCGCGCAGCTTGTCTTCCTTTTTCGGGGCATGCAGGGGGTACCCCAAGAAAATCAGCGACCGGGTGTCCATGCCTTCGGCGACGGCCAATGAAGCCATGCGACCGCCAAACGACTTGCCGGCAGCGAACACCGCAAGTTCCTTTGACAGGTTCTGGCCGACCCATTCGCGGACCTGTTTCCACACGTCGATCGCGACGGGTGCGCGGTCCGGAAATTTCTTGCCGGCATCCATGTACGGGAAGTTGAATCGCAGTACCGAGATGCGTTTTTGGGCGACTGCCCGAGCGTAGCCGGCCATGAAATCGTGGTCCTTGCCGGCGCCGGATCCGTGGGCAACGATCAGGAAAGCCAGGGGATCCTCGGCTTCATCAAGTAGAGCGGTGACGCTTTCGGTGCCATACGGGATGTTCAGTTCCTGACTCATGCATTCAAGCCTAGGGCGTACTGGCCGGTTCGTTCTAAGCCTGGTTTCCTTGGTCAGAGTGCACCTGGTCATGCATTCGCGGATCGTCACCTTCTCCGCCCACGCCTTCGGCGCTTGGAACAACGATGCTGGGCACCTTCGGAGATAGGGACACCCTGCCGCAAAGGTTGTAGGTTTCCGTGGATTCGGATGACGCTCGGATTACGCACTGGCCGGGGAGAGCCGTAGAGGTAGAGCCACATGGGCGCATCTTCGACACCACCTCGAGCCCCGATCATTTGGCCAATGGCACCCGATCAGGAACTTCCCGATTGCTGGTGGATCATGGTTGCGACATGCAGTGTGGCAAGATCCTGGCCGTCATCCAGACGGCGGTCGAGAAGTCCTTCGACCAGAGCCAGGCGCTGGTAGAAAACCGACCGCGAAAGGTGGCTTTCTGCGGCAGCCAACGTCCGGTTTGTAGGGTGCTTGAGGTAGGCGATTAGTGTGCGCAAAAGATCCGATCCTGTACTGGCATCGTGCAGCAGCACCGGGCCTAGTATGCGTTCGGGGAATCCCCGGATCGAGGGTTCTGCACGCATCTTGTGCAGGAGCAGTGCCAGCTCCTGTGACCTGGGTTGCAGAATGTCACCGGCGGCACTCTTGCCGGTGCCCAGGGTCATCAGGGCGATGGCTTCCTCGAGGGAAGCGAGCAGCCCAGGCATGCTGGTTGAGGGGTTTCCAGTCGTGGCCCGCGTCGACACCGGTGAACCTGCACGAAAGCGTTTGAGCAGTTCTGCAATTGTCGCTTGTGGTTCCTTGGCGGGGCGGAACGACAACGCTGCCAAGATCATGGGAATGTCTGCCTGCCGACCTGCACACAGGACGTCGAGACCGAGTGAGGCTGCAGCCGAGCGCAGCGAGTTCAACTCTGCGTGGACACTGTAGGAGTCGGGTGCACTGTCGGTGCCCGGTAGCTCAATGGCCAGCCCCAACACTGTTCTGCCACCGAACTCGAACCCGGCTGCCTCGAATTCGTGCTCGAGCTCGTTCCAGTTCGACAACTCCCGTTCCAAGAGCCCCTCAAGCAGCCGCTGGTGCGAGACCTTGGTCCAGTAATCGTCATGCTGTTGGCTGAGCAATTCCATGGACAGGGCGGTGGCTGCCTGTGCTAAAACAAAACCTGTACCGGCCGCGTGTTCCGGGCTTCCCAAGGCAATGATCCTGCCCCACTGTCTTCCCCGAGCCTGGATAGGAGCACAAGCCCTCCCTTCGACGGGATTCCCAGCGGCTACGCGTGAACGCACCCGCCAATTCTCCATGATTTCGTGGTCGTCCCCCGGGCCGCGAGCGTGTGAGACCACTTGATGGGCCAAGTCCTCCAGTACGACCGTCGCCCCCAGGATCCGCGATGTTTCGGCAACGATATGCTGCACCGGGGAACCGATGTCCATTAGCTGAGTGAATCGGCTGCTGACCGAGTCCCGGGCCTGAAGCGCATGCATTTGCTGAGTGAGGAGGACCCGGTGGACGGCCTCGGTTATTGTGATAAATCTGGTGCGTTGGTGCAGGGCGATCAGCGGCAAGCGGTGCTGTTCACAAGCCTTCGCCAAGCCCTGCGGGATCTGTTGGTACCTAATACCGAGTTCCAGAACCAATCCGGCGACTCCGGAAGCCACCAGGGAACGAACGTAGTGCTGGAAGTCGATGTCAGCTGCCCAGCCAACGGCAGTGCTCAGCACCAGTTCCCCTCCAGAGAGAAAATCCATCACCGAAGACGATTCGAGCACGTGAACCCATCGGATCCGGGCGTCCAATTCTCGCGCCCCGGCCACCAATTGTGGACTTCCGGCGAGAAGCTCGGGCAGTTCCAAAACGTCCCGGACGGTCAGTGAACTCTTTGCCGGACAAACTGTCTGGTTCTTTGCTGGATTCAGTGGAAGCGTCTGGATTTCAATCACTCTATCTGTGTCAGACTTCATTTCACTAGAGGTTATGTGATTCAGGGCACTTTGTGTTGGTTGGTGTCGCTGGGAGACGCAAAAGGAGGTGGCGCAGTGTTTGGATTACCGACATTTACGACTGCGGTGATTGTGGGTGTACCAGCCTTCTGGGTCTTGTACACCTTGGGGTTCATGTGGATTTCAAGGGGCTGGAAGGCCGAGGACGTCGAGGTGGACCATGAAAATTGAGCTGGTGTTCCTGGTTGTCTATTTCGTAGCCATGGCCGGCATCGGCGTGTGGGTCATGCGCAGGAGCAGCGCCGGGGCCGAGGAATATCTCTTGGGCGGGCGCAGCCTAGGTCCGGGGGTTACCGCTCTTCGCCTGCAGAGTTCCTCAATGTCCGGCTACATGTTCATGGGTGCCGGCTCACTGGGCTACTCGCAAGGTTACTTCGGCATGTGGTACGCGCTCGGCGATCTCGGTGGCGGCGTACTGAACCTCTCGGTCCTTGGCCGGCGCATGCGCAAGCTTTCCCAGATATTGGGGTCGATCACTTCGATCGAATATCTTGAACACCGCTACCCGTCCAAATGGACACGTGCCATTGCCGCGCCGATCGCTCTGTTCTGCATCTTCTTCTATGTCCTGGCCCAGTTCATCGCCGGCGGACGCGGACTGGAAATGGTTTCGGGTGTCTCGTATCCCGTCGCATTGGCGGTGGCCATCGGAGTGATCGTGCTGTACACATTCCTCGGCGGCTACCTCGCGGTGGCCTACACCGACTTCGTCCAGGCCATCATCATGCTTATCGGCATGATGTGGATCCTGATCGGCACGCTGAACGCCGTCGGTGGTTTCACTGCTGGCAACAAGGGCGTAGGCGAACTTGATCCAACAATGCTGACCATGTGGGGAAAGGGCCTGGCCTTCGAAGGGCAATGGGGCATCATCATTGGCGCCTTGTTGATCTTCTCTATCGGATACATGGGCTGGCCGCACGTGGTGGTGAGCCACATGGCGATGAAGCGTCCCAGCGTTGCCCGTCGTGCCGGCGCTTACTCGCTGCTCTTCAACCTGGCTTTCATTCCCGGTCCGTACCTTGTCGGCATGTTTGCATTGCTCCTGGTCCCGACCTTGGCCAATCCGGAAACAGCGGTCTTCGCCGTGGCCGAGGCCGTGCTCCCATCCTTTGCGGTGGGAATCGTGATGGCCGCGATCATGGCGGCTATCATGTCCACCGCGGATGCACTGCTACTGCAGGCCGGCACGATTGCCAGCCAAGACCTCTACGCCCGGTTCGTGAACAGGAAGATGAATGACGGGCAGATGGTCTGGGTTTCGCGGATCATCGTGCTGCTCCTGGCCGTGGTCGGCTACATCATTGCCGCCTTCGACCCGCCGGCAGTAGCAGAGATCGTGATTTTCTCCACGACGGTGCTTGGGAGCGCGTTCGTCCCCGCATATATCTGTGCCGTGTGGTGGAAGAAGGCGAACACCGGGGGCGCCATCTGCTCGATGCTCGCAGGCACCGTTGCGGCCGTGGGATGGGAGATGGCGGGCATGGCCGCCATCACCGGGCTGGACCCGATGGTCGTGGGCATTGTGTGCTCAACGATCGCAATGGTGATCGGTTCCCTGGCCACACAGGCGCGGCACCCGGTTCCGGAATCGATCGTACGCGCGTTGGACGAGACGGCGAAGCTCGGCCCGATCCCCACCTCGCTGATGCTGGGCCAGGACCAGACCCTTGCCGCCCAGGCCGAAATCGCCGGACGTATCCAGTGATCGAGGCAGAATTCCCGGCCCTGCTCACCCGGGAACAAGCCGGCGCTGCGGTGCGGGCCAGGGCGGCGGCATTCGAGGTTGAATCCGCGTCCCTGTCCTTCCACCCCTTTGCCGGGTTCATCCACGCCTTGACGCTGCCCCGGACACGGGCGGAATCGACGATCCACACCTTGGTGGACCGGTTGACCGGCAAGACGTTCATCACCGACCCTTGGCCCGAACTGCGACACACCGGTTCGGGCCAAGGACGGGTGGACGACCCTCGGTGGAACAGCATCAGCTTCGAGAATGCACGGTTGAGATCGAGGCGCCTGGTGGCCACCGCCTCGCTGCGCAAGATGAAGCTCGGACACAACTCGAGGATCCGGGAGATCCAGAGCTACGAGATGATCTGGAAGCCGAATTGGCTGCTGGCAGGGAAGGTCGGCGACCAGGAACTAAAGGTCCTCGTGGATGGCATGAACGGCGGGTACTACGTCGTTGGATGCTAGGTGGGCAAGACGTGGTCCGGATCTTTCCGGACCACGTCTTGTGCCGGCCACAGGCATGCCGATATCGGGTCGGCCGCCGGGAAATCTTAGTGCAGCGGGAAATTCGAATCCTTGATGTTCGCCTCCACCCGGGTGTAGGCATCGCGCGCCACCGCCTTCCAAAAGCGCAAGGCGGTTCCCGGGTCATCGGCCTCCAGCCGGGCGATCGACGCGGCCGAGAGCACCTTCAGGTGCAGCCGGCCCACCGCGGTGACCCTGGTGGTCTGTTCGCCCTCGCCGCCCAGGGCAATCTCGCCGAAGGTCATGCCGGCCGACAGCGTGGCGTGCCGCACCGGCTTGCCGTTCTGCAGGGTTGAGGTGACGACCTTGCCGCTGAGGATGAAGTACACGCCGCCGAATTCCTGGCCGGGGGTGCGGATGATCCGACCGTCCTCGATCCGGCTTTCCTCCATCAGGGATTCGAGGAGGGCGATGTCCGCGGAATCCAGCGGGTCCAGCGCCGCGAAGTCGCGGACCGCGACCTCGCTGGGCACCAGGTCCTCGCTGCCGTGGCGCTGCAGCAGGATGGTCTCGGCCCACTCCACCGCATCGTTGCGGCTGGGGAAGCAACGCAGCGACTCCAGCGGCTCGAAGGCCTTTTCCTGCACCAGCGCCAGGGTGCGTCCCTCGGCCTCCATCTCCCGTCCCAACTGGTGGATCATCTGCACCGCGATCCGGTCGATCTCATCAACCCGGCGCAAGTCCAGGATCACCAGCTCCACAGACTCCTCCAGCCCGCTGACCTCGCGCACCATGGATTCGGTGCCGGCGAAGAGCAGGTCCCCGGCCAGCTCCACGATGTGCGCGCGCTCGCCGTATTCGGCCAGCAGCCGGTTGGCGGCATCGCTGTGGCGGGTGTACGACGGGGCATCGGTGATGTCGTAGTGGTCGCGGATCACCGAGCGGCCCAGCCGGGCGGCGCGCACGAAGTGCAGCCCCATGTCGGCGCTGATGCGCTCGCTGGCGGCGACCCCGCGCACCGAGGAACCGTGGGCGTCCAGGGCGGGGGAGTAGATGGCCAGGCCCACCTGGCCCGGCAGCACCGCAATCAGCCCGCCGCCGACACCTGACTTGGCCGGCAGCCCCACGGCCGAAATCCACGACCCGGCGTCGTCGTACATCCCGCAGGTGGTCATGACCGACAGGGTGCGCTGGACAGCCTCCTTGCTCATGGCCTGCACCCCGGTGCGCGGCTGGGTGCCGCCGTTGGCCAGGGTCGCTGCCATCATGGCCAGGTCCTGGGTGTTGACCATGACCGAGCAGGCGCGGAAGTAGTCCTCCAGCACCGGCGTCGGGTCGGTCTCGATGATGTCGAAGGAGCGCAGCAGGTAGGCCAGCGCGCGGTTGCGGTGACCGGTCAGCGCCTCGGAGGCGTAGATCGAATCGCTGAGCTCCAGCCGCCTGCCGGCCGCGGCGGAGAAGTGCTCCAGGATGCGGTCAAAGCGGCCGGTGTCCCGGTCCCGGATCAGCGAGATCGTGGCGATGGCCCCGGCGTTGATCATGGCGTTGGCGGGGCGCCCGCTTTCACGGGCCAGGGAGATCTCGTTGAACGCGTCGCCGCTGGGCTCCACGTCGATCTTGCGGTCCACCGCGTCCAGGCCGATGTCATCCAGCGCCAGCGCGTAGGAAAAGGGCTTGGAAATGGATTGGATCGAAAATTCCATCTCCGCGTCCCCGACCTGGTACACGTGGCCGTCGACGGTGGCCATGGCAATGGCGAACTTCGAGGGGTCGGCGTTCGCCATCGCCGGGATGCCCTGGTAGGGGGTCCCGGAGGTGAGGTCCAGCAGGTCGGCATACAGGTCAGCGAGGTAGCTGTCGATGGGGGAACGCATGGTTCCTAGCCTAGGGGGTCGACCCCTGGCGTGTCCGCGATGGCCTGCATGGGCTTGGTGGTCAGCGCCTGGCCAATGGCGGCGCCCAGGATCCGTGCACCTTCGACATTGGGATGCACCCCGTCGTCGCTGAGTCCCGGAATGAAGGTCCCGGCCTCACTTCGCAGCCCGGCGGCGGCATCCACGTACATCCACCCGCGCTCGCCGGCCAGCGTGCGCAGGAATTCGTTGTAGGCGAGCGTGGCGGCCACCGCGTCGTCGCGCGGCGGGATGCTACTCAGCAGCACCATCGGTGCGCGCACGATGCGTGCGATCCGGGCGAGGTTCTCCCCGATCCGTGCGTGTCCGGTGCCGTGGGCCAGGTCGTTGGTGCCGGCCAGAATGACCAGGGCGTCCGCGCTTCCGGGGCGCAGGGCGGCGGCCATGTCCCCGGACTGGGCCCCGCCCAGCGCCCAGCCGCCTGCCCACACCAAGGTGGCGGGTGTGCCGGGTGCATTGACGTAGTTGACCCAGGAGGCCTCCCCGACATGGCCCGCGGCCACGGTGTGGCTTCCCGCCGCGGTGATGGAGTCCCCGGCCACCCTGAAGGTGCTGTGGTCTCCACCGACCGACACGGCGATGGCCTGCGGCATCGGCTCGTCGGCGCGCGGCCCGCCGGTCAGCCCCAGCAAGCCGATGAAAACAGCCACACATGTAAATATCAAGAAGGGTTTGCGAGTTCCCAAGGTGTTGCCCCTTTCCTGCATTAAGCGTAGTGGGACAGGGGGCGTGATTTGGACTCGTTCCTGCAACGATTGCCGCGCGGACACAACAGATCACGGCCGCTTTCCGGGAATTCAATCTCCGGGAAGCGACCGTGACCTGGGACGGAATTTGGTGGTGCGGCTACTTGCGCCGCCCGGCCAGCAGCGAGGCAAGCACCACGGCGGCGGTGACGGAATTGACCGCGGGCCAGGCACCGATCTTCTTCGCCAGCGGGTGCGATGCACCGAAGGCGGCAAGATAGAGCCCTGTCAGGGCCACGGCCCTCGGGGTCCCTGCGTTGGCCTTCCACATCAGGAAGGCGCCGGTGCCGGCAACGGCCAGGACCGCCCCGCCCAGTGGGCGGTTCTTGGTGGTGCGGGCGGTGGCGAAGCCGCCGATGAGTCCGGTTCCGGCAAGGGCCGAGGGTAGGAATGACATGGTTGGGTGTTCTCCTTTTTCCTTCTAGCTTAGATGCCGATGCCGCCGGTGCACGGGGCGCCGGGTTCGAGGGTCTGGGGCCCCTGGCGGTACTTGGTGATGAAGGTCTTGATGCGGGGATCGTCCGGGGAATCGACGCTGAGCTGTTCGCCCCAGGCCGTGAGCTTGATCTTTGCGCCCTGGCCGGGGAAGGGACTCAGGATGAGGTACGTCTTTTCTCCCACCGCGTCCTTCAGCGCCGAGACCTCTGCGTCGCCGATGCCGTCGTAGGTGATCCACACGGCACCGTGTTCCATGGAGTGCACCGCATTGTTCTCCGGGACCGGTGCCTCATAGATCCCGCAATTGAGCCAGACGGGATTGTGGTCCCCGCCCACGCCGGGTTTCTGGTCGTAGGCGACCTTCGTATCGACGTGGTTGGCCGAGGCCACCTCGAAGGTCTTGACGCCGTCGATGGGGGCGGCGGCCGCTGCGGTGGCCGCCGATTTTTCCTGGGCGGCGCCGCTGAGGACCACGGTGGTGGGGACGACGATGGCCAGGGCGGCGGCGGCGATCACCGCGACGGTCAGCAATTTGGTTCGTTTTTCCTTGGCCTTTGCCTTGGCAAGGACCATTTGGGCTTCTGCGCGCTTGTTCATGGGAAGGAGTCCTTTAGCTCAGCTGGGCAAGCAGCTGGGTCAGGGCCGAGATTTCGGCCTGTTGTGTCGTGACGATTTTGTTGGCGAACGCGGCGACCATGGGGTTGTTTCCGCGTTGCAGGTAGGCCTCGGCCATTTCGACGCCGCCCTTGTGGTGGGCGACCATCAGGGTCAGGAATTGCCGGTCGGCGGTTTCGCCGCGGGCGGTGGTGAGCCTCTGGATGTCGGCTTCGCTGGCCATGCCCATGGAGGCCATGGTGTGGGGCTCTCCGGGGGCGACGCTGCCGTGCCCCGCATGCGACGCTTCCTCGCTGAGCAATCCATTCATCCACGTCATTGATTCACCGGTCTGGGGCAGGCCCCAGGTTTCAAGCCAGGCGAACATTTGCCCCGACTGCTGTTGCTGCGTCAAGGCCATGTCGTAGGCCATCGAGCGCACGGCAGTGTTGGTCGAGTGCTCGCGAATGATCATGGAAAGCTGCACGGCCTGGTGGTGGTGCGTTTGCATGTCCCGGGCGAAGCCCGCCTCGGGGGAGGCCTCGGAGGGCAGGTTGCTGCGTGGATTGGAGGAGCCCAGAATCCAACCGCCGGTGGCCATGGCGAGCATGAGGGCCACCAGGGCAATGACCAGGGCGCGAGAGGTTTTGGGTTCGGACATAGGGGGTCCTTGGAACGAAGAGTGCGGTGCGCCCGATATCGGGGCGCGCGGACGGCAGGGCTAGGGAAGCCGGGTTCTACGTTCGGGAAATGGACAGCGCGTGCAAATCCGGTGCCCGCGCTTGCTGCGGCTCGGACATGCCGGAACGTGCCGCCGAGGTTGCGGGTAGTGCGCCGAATGCCCCGGAGCTGTCAGGCCTCGGCGCAATCTGGACTGTGTTCAACTGCGGATCCGCGTGTGGTGCGCAGTGGTGCTGGGTGGGCATGTCCGTCGGGCAGTGCGACGTCCCGGCAGCGGGTGCCGCCTCCGCGTGGATCGGCGAGGCGGATCCGATGTCACCCAATCCGAAGGCGCCGCCCAGGGGCAGCAGCACCGACAGGGCAAGCAGCAGGCCAAGGAATCGCTTCACGTGCACGCCGCCCTTCGGATCCGCTGGAAAATGTTGGTTGAGGAATCAACGATATAAATGCCAGTTGTGCATTAGCTGTGAGAGTGCTTTTGAGAGCTCGCCCGCGACTGGCCCGGTGCAACCGGTGCACGGCCCAAGCCATAGGCTGGGTGGATGGAAATCATTGACCGGTGGTGGCAAGCGGTGCTGGCCGGCTTCAGCAAGAGCGACCCGTTGACGCTGACGCCGTGGCCGCTGCTGGGCCTGGTTGCCCTGTGTGTGCTGCTCACGGTGCCACGGGCCAGCTGGCGAATCTTTGGGCTGTATGTGACATTCGTTCACGAACTGGGGCATGCGGTTGCGGCGTTGGTGACCGGACGGTTTATTCACGGACTGAAGATCAGGCTGGATCACTCGGGCGAGCTTGTCAGCAGCGGCAAGCCGGGATTCTCCGCGGTGTTCAGCGGATTCTGGGGATACCCGGCACCCGCCGTGGTGGGCCTGTCGCTGGTTGGTGCGACGTATTTCGGCCATGCCTCCGCGGCCTTGTCCATTGGGGCCTTGGCCTTGCTTGGTTCGCTGATCTTCCTGCGGAACTGGGCGGGCATCGCGGTGGCGCTGTGCTCCGCCCTGGCCGCACAGCTGCTGGTGGTTTTCACCCCGGCCCGGGCCATGGCCTGGGTGGTCCTTGGACTGGGCCTGATGCTCTTGGTCGGTTCGGTGCGCGACCTCCTAAAGGTCATCGGGGTCCATACCCGCCGGCGCGGGCTGGTCGCTTCCTCGGACGCCTACATCCTGGCCACCCGCAGCTGGCTCCCGGCCTGGTTCTGGCTCCTGGGCTTCATCGTGGTGATTGGTGGCGCGGTAATGATTTCGGGCCGGATGATCTTCCTGATGCTGCGCTAGAGCCTTGCCGTGCGAGGTTCCCGCGCGGCGCCCTGACCTGCAGCACCGATCAGGCGGGGCGCCGGATGTCGGGATGTCCGTGGATGAAATGCAATGCGAGGGCCCGCCGAATCTCCGGTTCGTCCACCCCGTAGGCCCGGGCTATCTGCTCAAGCGTCCACCCGGCAGTGCGCAGTTCCATAAGGGTTGGATAGGCGGGCATGCCGCTGGCCATTTTCACCGCTCCCTTCGACTGGATCGATAAGTCCATCCAACACCACGGCACCGACACTTTGGAGCGTGACGAAACGTTGCGGCCCCGCACGTGGCCCTGCCGCGGGGCGAGGCTTTGGCCTAGTGTAAGTTGCAGGGGACAGCGACGCGAGAAAAGGGATGCATACGGCCATGGCAATCTTCGAATACACGACGCATCTGCCCTACCCGCGGGAAACGGTTTTCCGCTGGTTTGAACGTCCCGGTGCCCTGCCCCGGCTCTCGGCACCCTTCTCCGGAACGGTCAGGCAGGAACCGGACAAGGGCCTTGCCGTGGGTTCGCGGGCCGTCATCGACGTGGCCGCACCCGGGACCCTGGGCACCTCCTTGGCCGCCGCCGTCGGTGCCGCGGCGCTGGCCCTGGGGCTGCCCGGCCGGATACGCGCCGAAATCCCGTGGCATGCCAAGCACATCTCCCTGAATCCCGGCCGCGACTTCACCGACATCATGGAGTCGGGTCCACTGGCCCGCTGGGAACACCAACACTTCTTCGCCGACGACAGCAACTCGCCAATGCCCGGAACAGTGATGCGCGACGTCGTGGAGTTCGAGCTCCCGCTGCTTGGCCGGCTGCCCGGGAACAAGGCGCAAAGGCTCGCGGAACGGGTCTTCAAGCATGAACTGAGCCAGGTCTTCCGGTACAGGGAACGGACGCTCAGGGGCGACCTGGCATTCCACGCAAGCCACGAAACCCAGCCCTTGACCATTGCGGTTGCCGGTGCCTCCGGATTGATCGGCACCCAGCTCTGTGCCTTGCTGGGAGGCGGCGGGCACCGCGTCAAGCGCCTGGTGCGCGACCGCCGGGCCGCCAACGGCGAGGACACGATCTTCTGGGCCCCGGAGTACGCGGTGCTGGACCCCGAGGAGCTGCGCGACGTCGACGCGGTGGTGAACCTGGCCGGGCACACGATTGGCTCACGGTTCACCGCGAGCGCCAAGGAGGAAATCCGCGCTTCACGCGTGCTGGGCACTGGCCTGCTCGCCCGCGCCCTGGCATCCCTGGCAAAGGACGGCAGGCAACGCAGCCTCATCGTGGCCTCGGGCATCGGCATCTACGGCGCGACACCGCACGCCAACGGGCCGGCGGTTCCCCTGGACGAGGACGCCGCACCCGGAACCGATTTCATCGCCGGGGTGTGCACGGCCTGGGAAGACGCGTGTTCGCCCGCGCGCCAGGCCGGGGTTCGCGTGGTCAATGTGCGCACCGGCCTGGTGCAATCACCTGCCACCGGTGCCCTGCAACGGATGCTGCCGCTCTTCGCCCTGGGCCTGGGCGGACCCTTGGGGTCGGAGGCCTGGCAGTCCTGGATCAGCGTCGACGACGTGGTGGGCATCTACGCCCACGCACTGCTCACCAAGTCGCTGGAAGGCCCCGTCAATGCGGTGGCGCCACACCCGGTCCAGGCCAAGGAATACGCCGAGGTCCTGGGCAAGGTGGTGCGCCGTCCGGCTCGCGTTCAGGTCCCTGCCTTCGGGCCCAGGCTCCTGCTGGGCAAGCAAGGCGCAAGGGAACTGGCCTTCGCCGACCAGCGCGTCTCCAGCCAAAAGATCCAGGACAGCGGCTACGTGTTCAGGCACGTCGACCTGGAATCGGCACTGCGACACGTGCTGGGGCATTCCTAGACGGGCGCGGTCAGCGTCCGTTGCCGTGGCGCCTGCCCAGCAGGTACACCCCGACAGCGCCGGCCGCCCCGGTCAGCAGTCCCCAGGGCAGGCGCGGACCGGGCAGATCCGCTTCCGGGTGCGCGTCCCCGCCGGCGCGAACCCGCAGGGCGCGGCCGCTGTCACGATCATCGAGCAGGGCCAGTTGCGCCTTGGCGATCTCCGTGTCGTCGCGGGTCGGCAACGCGAGCTGGTCCTCCGCGGGCAGCCCCTGGCGCAATTCCCGGGCACGTTCAAGTTCGGCGTCAAGCTCCGAACCCAGCAGCAGGGAAATGTTGGCCAGCCAGATCCAGAGCAGCAGGATGATGACGCCGCCCACCGCGCCGTAAGCGCTCTGGTACTTGCTGAAGTTCACCACGTAGTAGAAGAACCCCGCGGTGCTCAGCGCCAGGACCAGCAGTGCGCCCAGCGACCCGGCGCTGATCCAGCGGAACTTCGGCTGCCGGACGTTGGGCGTGAAGTGGTAGAGCAGGGCGACCATGAGAACGGCGATCAGCAGCAGCACCGGCCACTTGGCAATGTTCCAGGCGAGCAGCGTTGCCTCGCCGAGCCCCAGCACCGAGCCGATTCCCTCCGCGACGGGTCCCGAAAGCACCAGGATGGCAATGGCCAGCACCGCCAGGCACAGGATCACCAGGGTCAACAGGTACATCTGCGGCCGCAGCTTCCACAGCGGACGGCCCTCGGCGGTGCCATAGGTGCGGTTCAGGGCCCGGCCGAACGCGCCCACGTAGGCGGAGGCCGACCACAGGGCCACCAGCAGGCCAATGACAAGCGTCCAACCGGCCCCCGTCTGCCCCCCGAGCTGGGTCAGCAGGGCCTCGGCGTTATCGCCCATTTCGCGGGTGCTGATCTGGCGGATCGTCTCAACCATCCACGCCCGGGTCTCGGGTCCGCTGCTGATCAGCGAGAGCATCGAGAGCAACGCCAGCAATCCCGGAACCAGTGAAAGCACCGAGTAGTAGGTCAGCGCGGCAGCAAGATCGGTGGCGCCGTCCCGGGAGAACTCGCGCATGGTGCGCTTCGCGGCATACAGCCAGGCATCCCTGCGCAATTCAAGTTCGCTGCTTTGTGACTGGTCCACTGGGGAATACACCTGCTTCCGGCAAGGCTTTCATGGTCTTTTCCCACCTTACGTCCTAGTTGCCCCGGCGCAAGGAACGTGTGGAGCGGAAGCCGTCGGCGGCCAGCACGACCAGGGCCAGGATGATGGGTGCGTAGGTGAGGGTGTCGCGGGCAAAAAGCTGTTCTCCCATCGCCACCGCTGCCACCAGGAGCAACACCGGTTCAACGTAGCTGAGCAGCCCGAATACCGACAGGGAGAGCAGGGAGGCGGCGCCCAGGTACAGGAACATGGCCACCGCCCCCAACACCCCAATGGACAGCACCGGCAGCAGGGTTGCCTCCGGCCCGCGGTCACCGGTGAGGATGAAATAGACGGCCAGGGGCGTGAGGAACAGGATCTCGAGCGTGAAGGCGGCATTGGACTCAAAGCGCGCGGCGCGCCGTGCAGCAAAGTACACGGGATACCCGAGGCAAATCAGCAAGGTGGGCCAGGCCAGGCCGCCGGCGAAGAGCAATTGGTGGCCCACGCCGAGAACCGCCAGGGCCACGGCGATTTTCTGTCCCCGCGACAGTCGCTCGGCGAAGGCCGCCCGCCCCACCACCACCATGACCAGGGGGAGCAGGAAGTAACCGAGCGACGTCGCCAATGCATACCCGTTCATGGGCGCATACATGAAGAGCCAGAGCTGGAGGCCCACCAGCGAGCTGGCCACGGCTCCGTAAACCAGCAGGCCGGGCCTGGCCTTGATGCGCCCGAGCAAGGCAACCATTTGGGCGCGGCGGCCCGGAACCAGCGCATAGAACGGGGCAACTATCAGCAGGGTCAGTACGATTCGCCACCCGTAGACCTCCGTGTGTCCGATGTCCCTCAGGGAACCGGAAATGAGGAAGATGGCTGCGAACAGCCCCGAGGCCGCCAGGGAGGCAAGAACGCCGCGATTCATCGATGACGCTCCAAAATAGACCGGGAACCGAGCACGGCCCTTAGTCTAGCGTCGATCAATAGGGAGGGAATCCCGCTGCTCCGCCGCGGACGCACGGCTTGGCCGACTGATGCAGCATTGCAGCCTCCTCGCTTCATGGAGTTTCGGGGTCACGGGAAGCGGCGGGAATGTCAGTCTTTCCAGCGAGCCTGAGACGGTCGCCGACCTTTACCACCCCTGTCCGGGGGACGCGGGTTTAGAGCACTACACGGTCCTAGACGCCGGCGGCGAATTCCGGAGCACCTCCGCCGCAGTGGACCGACTTGGCACGCGCACGGGAGCCAAGGCCTGCAAGCAGCACAGCAGCGGATGACAGCGGGGCCAGCACTGTAGCCGGTGGTAGTGGGTGGAGGGGGATACAGGCCTCCGGGCTAGACCTGAGCGTCGCATCACATGGTGCCCGGGGGCAGGGCTCGACTGGAAGTGGGGCCCTGGCCCTTTGCTATTCCGAGCATGAAGAACACGAGGACCAATTCGAGCGTGCCGAGGCCGAAATAGATGGCCTGCAGGAACGAATACTCGAGAATGATCGCCAGCTCCACGAACACCCAAATGATCATCCCGAATCCCGCAACGGCGGACCACAGCATGGATGAAGGGTGGTGTGCCCTCAGCAACGCGGCCGCAAGGCCCTGCGTACCGCCGACGACTACTCCCAGGATGATCCCGGGGACCATGAACGAGTCGAAGGGACTGCCCTGAAGGTATTCCAGGGGAACTCCCGCACCCTTGAAGACGATGGCCATCACGGCACCCGCGAATGCGGACAACGAGCCAAAGAGCAGGAGCACCAGGAGCGCGGTCCGCGTAGCACTGCCATTCATTCGCCCGATCCTAGTTCCTCCGGGGGAATCGCACCCAGGCGCGCACCCCACTCCCGCGCCCGGTGCTCCTCACCTGCGAGCAGATGGGTCGCCTTATCGACAAGGAAGCTCTCGGATTCGACAGCCAGTTCGAATCCCGAGGCCCGCAACAATCTCGATATGCCTCTGGACGCCCTGCCGGTCAACAGTGCCGCAGCATCGAAACGCGTGCCAAAGGCCGCTGCCCTGCCTTCGACACCGGAGAAGGAAGTCAGCCAATCGTGGATTCCCATGCCAGCAGAGTCGGGCTCAAGCGAAAGATCACCCGCGGAGCGAGTTACGGTGGTCCGTGCCGCGTTGCGGGTCGATTCCCGGCTCAAGCCGTGGGCATGCGTGGGTCCTCCCACGATGAGCAGGTCGAGTTCGGCGGGGTTGATTCCATTGGTCTTGGACACCGGCAGGGAGGGTACGTTACCTGCTGGGTCGATGCCGCGGGCAATGGTCTCGGCGACCTGTCGCGTATTGCCGTACATTGACTCGTTAACGACGATTGCGCGCATCTTTGCGTCTCCTGATCGATGGATGGGGGATGAAAGTGGCCTATCTTTGGTGCCCCGGCTGTGAACCTGAGGCCACAGCGGTTCGCAGGAGAACAATGATTTCCACGAGCACACCGAGGACACATCCGGCGATGGCCACCACAATCAGCACCCGTGTCACCATGCCCCAGTCGATGCCGGAGCTGCCGAAAGCGAAGGGAAAGAGCCTCCACAGCCGGGTCAGCACGGCCAACGCGAAGACACTGGTGACGATGTCTCCCACGGCCTTGACCCAGGCGATGTCCAAGACCAAATTGATGAAATTCACCACCGCGCCGGCGATCAATGCGGCCACCGCCACACCGATGACCTGTAGGGTGTCCTCGGTGAGGAACGGCAACGCCCGCCAGCCCGGCGAACCGGTGACTAGCAAGACCAACACGACATTCACCAGCATGGCGACGAGATAGCCTCCCCTGCGGGCCCCAGCGCGTTGTCGAACCTTCGGTCCCCGACTTGCCCGTCTCCCCGTGTCCCTGGCCATGAACACCATGGTGCTCGCGAATTGCGCCCGGCCACAGGGCCGAAGGTCATACCGGGGAGCGGTAGCTAAGGACATCGTCTCGGGCCCGGGCTTTGTGGCCCAAGCCGCCCTTGAAGCCTCGGACTCGGCCATGGTTCTCATGTGCAGCCCACCGGACGACGGAGGTGAGGTCGAGGTGCTCGCAGGCCACGGTGAGGCGTCGTCGGGGATGGTTGGCCGACGTCTGAAGCTGGAATCAGCGGCCGTTCGAAACGTTGTGTCTTCGGGCAGGCCGGAAGCCTTTGAAAAGGCATCAGGCTTGCTGGGGCCGAGGTACTCCAAAGGATACGGTCCTGCCCTTCTGGCACGACTGGGTACGGAAGACGCGGCCCAGGGAGTGCTGGTGCTAGTGCGGGGCAACGGCGGCATGTTGTACTCATCGGTGATTATCGAAATGGTCGCCGTCTTTTGTGCCCAGTCGGCCTTGTCACTAGAACTGGCAAAGTCACGCAAACTTCACGAACAACTGATCCTGTATACGGACAGGGACCGCATCGCCCAGGATCTACACGATGTCGTGATCCAGCGCCTCTTCGCCGCAGGATTGAATGTACAAAGTCTTGGCCGATTCATCAACGATCCGCAGGGACTTGCGCGCATCCACAACATCACCGATGAACTGGACGCAACGATCAAGGAACTGCGCGAAACCATCTATTCGCTTAAGGCCTATGCCGGCGAAACAGAACTCTTGAGCAGCCGAATTGTGAATGCCATCAGAGAAGTCTCCAAACCGCTTTCGTTTACGCCCCGCATTGTCTTGTCCGGGCCCCTCGACTCACAAGTCCCGCTGAATGTTGTGCAAAATTTGCTCGCGGTGGTGACTGAGGGCGTTAGCAATGCCGTTAGGCATTCGCAGGCCGACGAAATCGATGTCGCCGTGACCATGGACGATTCCAACTTGAGCATCACGGTCGAAGACAACGGTCGAGGAATTGTCGAACCGGCCAAGAGCAGTGGATTGGAAAACTTGGAAACTCGTGCCCTGAAGTTTAACGGAGTGTTTCAAATCGAAAGCGGAACCGGCCAGGGAACACGATTGTCTTGGTCCATTCCGTTGTCCCAGCATGGTCCTGCTCGAGTTCGAGCGACCTTTCCCGACGATTCGGCCAAGTAGCGAGTCGGGGCGGGGCTTATCTTCGTCCATCCGCAGCAACAGCACATCGTCAGGCCAGGGGGCGCCGTGCCCCCGGCCTGGAAGTCCACGCCAGATAGCCGCCCATGGCTCCCAAGGCTCCGACGCCACCGGCAAGCAACCTGTTTTGCCATGAATTGAATCGATCACGGTCGGCAGTTGTCAGATCACCGATTCCGCGAATGAAGGCGGCAAGGATCATGCCGGCCACGAGCCGATTTCCGATGCGTTCAGCCCTGGCAAGCAACGGCATGAGGTCATCGGAACGGAGTCGGACTTCGGGGCCGTCGTCGAGGTTGCGAAGCACATGCTCCAAGATTTCGGGCAGTTCTGCTCCAAAGTCCGCGGCGTCAAGTCCCCACTTCTTGAGCACGCCAGGTAGCTTGCGCGGATTGAGCCGTTCGAAGGCCAGCCTGCCGGCATACGGTTTGAGCGCCTCACCGAGATTGAACTCGGGATTGAGCCGAACGCCCATGCCTTCGGTCATCAAGATCATCTTTGTCAGCATGGCCAATTCGGTGGGTAACTGAAGACGATGCGTACGCAGGATGGTCAAGAGGGTAGTGACGAGGGCAGAGAGCTGTATTTCACCAAGAAGTTTCCCCTCGTACTGTCGAATGAAGTGTCCGATGTCCCGCACGAGCCGTTCCCGGTCTGGGATATTCGTATTGACGGAGAGCTGAATTAGGCGACGGGATATCCGGTCCGCGTCACTCCTGCTGAACGCGAAAAGGAGCTTGCCGAGTTGGTCTCGAAGACGGTCGTCCAACTCGCCGACCATGCCAAAATCGATCAATCCAATACGACCCGTTGCTTCAATAAATAAGTTTCCGGGGTGTGGATCTGCGTGGAAGAACCCGTCATCGAAAATCATCTTGGCGATTGCTCGTGTGGCTCGGTCGGCCAACTGGTCCCGCTCGACCAAGGGCATGGAACGTACCGCTTCATCATCGATCTTGAGACCGCGGATCCGTTCGATCGTCAGCACGCGGGAAGTAGTAGTCTCCCAAAATACTTTCGGAATATGGATACTTTCGTCTCCGGCAAAGTTATTGGCGAATCGTTCTGCGTTTTGGCCCTCTTTGAGGTAGTCCAATTCGGCCCGGAGTGTTGCCGCAAATGCTGCCGCTACCGACTCCACGTTGTAGTCCGCCACAACGGGCCAGTTACGGCTTGCCTGATGGGCCAGATTCTGCAGGATTTCAAGGTCTTCCTGCACCTGCGCGACTACGCCGGGCTTACGAACCTTCACGACGACAGCTGTGCCGTCATGAAGAGTCGCCGCATGGGCTTGGCCGATGGAAGCGCTGGCTAGAGGAACATCGCTGAAGTCTGCAAAGAATCGCTCGGGAGATGCGCCCAATTCCTGCGCGATCAGGGAACGGATGACATCCGAAGGAACGGGAGATGTACCATCTTGGAGCCTGGACAGCGCCGCAAGATAGTTGGGCGGAAGCATGTCCGGCCGTGTGGAAAGCACCTGTCCAAGCTTGATGAATGTGGGGCCCAGCTCTTCCAGAGCCTGGACCAAACGATCTGGATTGCCTAACCGGCCGGTCGATCCGGGTGCCGAACGCATGTGCAACCGCTCCAGGCCCAAGCCGGTCGCCAACGATTCCAAACCGTGCCGGACGAGGATTTCCGCAACTTCAGCGTAACGTTCAAAGTGCGTGGTCATGGCTTTCTCCAAGACTTGAGTGCTTCGGTCAGGCGCGGCAGAAACTGAGGACGGGAGCCCAAAACCAGACCACTAACATGTGGGACAGCGTAGCCCCGGGGGCGGCTGGGAGCATAGGGCGGGGGCAACTGCTCGCCGATCACCGCTGCACGGCCTCGCTGCAACGGTGAACGGCGGGACTGGACACGACGTTGGGTTCTAGACGCCTCTTGGTCCTGGTGTCGGTATAGATGTTCGCTGTTTGAGTAGGGAAACATGAATGAATCTCGTTGCCGGGACGGGGACAGCGATCGACTACGGACTCGGCTGTGCTCGGTCTCCGGAACAAGGCGATGAGGGCCTGAATGCTGGTGAAGTCCCAGCATCCCTTGCATGTGCAGGAAGGTCAATTGGACAGTGCATCGATACGGTTCTTGCACCCCCGGTTGCCTCGCCGCATTGAAGTCGCGACCACCATTCAGGAAGTGTCCGGGGGCTAGAGGTGAGTGGCCTCGCTGATGGCTCAGTGGGGGCCGACGGTGCATTGGAATACCCGGAGGGATAGGTCGACAACGGTGCGCTCAAGATGGCGGTTGGTGAAGTCCTGGAATCCGGGTGCGGGCGCATGACGCTGCCGGCCGGCGAGGCTGTGCAGGGTTTCAAAGTTGAGGGCAGTCTTGTTGGGGTGATCAGTTCGGTGTACGTCACCAGTTCGGCCGGCAGCGTGACGCGTCCCAACACTGCGCATTTTGGCGCAATGAAGCGGAAGCTTTGTGGCGGTATCGACCGGGGGGTCCGGCGGTGGGAAGTGGTGGGTGCGTTTCATACATGCGCATCGCGACGACTAGGGCTGCCGCGGCGCTGAGGGTGGCGGCCATCCAAATGGCCGCGTGCAGGCCCAGCAGGTCGGCAACGATTCCGCCGGCGATGGCTCCGACGGCGTATCCGAGGTCGCGCCAGACCCGGTAGACGCCCACCGCCCGTCCCCGCCAAGCGGGGTGTGCGACGTCGCCGACGGCGGCCAGCAGCGTGGGGTAGACCATGGCGGTTCCCGCCCCGAGCAACACTGTTCCGGCCGCCCACCCTCCAAAGCCGCTTCCGAGCGCGATGAAGGCCAGAGCCCCGGCCTGGGCCAGCATGCCGGCGGTGATGAGGTGCTTGCGCCCAATCCGGTCCGAGAGGGCCCCGGTGAACATCTGGCCAATGCCCCACACGCCGGGATACAGGGCGAAGAGCAGGCCGATCTGGCTGGTGCCGAAGTCCGCAGTGGCGAACAGGATCGGGAACAGGCCCCAGGAAAGTCCGAAATTCAGGTTGTTCACCAAGCCGGCCAGGCTCGCCGAAGACAAGGCCGGTTCCCGGAAGCTGGCCAGGGCAAACACTTGGCGGTTGGTCAGGTCCGAGTCCATGCCATGCCTCGCGGAGGTGCCTCGGAAGGCAATGTTTCCGGCATCCAGGAGGGCGTGCGGGCGGGTCTCGCGGACGAACACCCCCGACAGCAGCAGTGCCAGCGCGGTGTAGGCGAGGCCCAGGAGGAAGGGTGCGGGGCGCAGCCCGTATTGCCCGGCGAGGTATCCGGCCAGCATGGAGGTGGCGGCAACGGCCCCGTAGCCGGCGGCCTCGTTCAGGCCCATGGCCAGGCCTCGCTGGGCCGGACCCACCAGGTCGATTTTCATGATGACGGTGGTGGACCAGGTCAGGCCCTGGTTGATGCCCAGCAGCACGTTCGCGGCGATGACCCAGCCCCAATCCGGGGCAAGGATGAGCATCAGCGGCACCGGGATGGCGACCAGCCAGCCGGCCAACAGCACGGGCTTGCGCCCGTAGCGGTCCGAGAGGGTTCCGGCGAACCAGTTGGAGGTTGCCTTGGCAATCCCGAAGGCCGCGACGTAGGCGAAGAGGAACGTGTATCCGCTGAGGCCGAATTCGGTGTGGGCCAGCAGCGGCAGGACGGTTTGCTGCTGCCCGACCATGCCACCAACCAGTGCGTTGACCGCGACGAGCAGGGCGAACTGGGCCGCGTTGGCGCGCAGGCCCAGGACGGGGAGGATCTTGGTGGTGGACGGCTTCATGCGCGGGCTCCTGGGGTGCCGGGGTTGGAGGGGAAACACGGCGAGGAGCCGGTGGCTAGTGGGCTTCGGTTGCCGTGGTGGTGGTGGCGGGCGAGCCCATGGTTGCGCGCCGCAAGGGGCAAACGGGGATTGCGAACCAGCACAGGGCCGCAACGGCAGCGGTTGCGCCGGTGGTGATGCCCAGGATGAGGTTGGCCGGTGAGGGCAGTTCCTGGACGAGGACGAAGACGCCCATGGCCAGGACGAAGAAACCAAAGCCCTTGCGCAGGGCCGCTTCGGGGATGCGTCCGGCCAGGCGGGAGCCGAGGAAGGAGCCGAGGATCGCGGCGGCCGTGACCCCGCCGACCAGTGCCCAGTCCAGGGTGACGGTGGTGAGGTAGCCGCCAAGTCCGGCGAAGGACTTCATGGCGATAACCACCAGCGAGGTGCCGACCGCGACGGGCATCGACAGGCCGCCGAGCAGGGCGAGTGCCGGGACGACGAGGAAGCCGCCGCCGGCGCCGACGAGCCCGGTGACCATGCCCACGATCAGGCCCTCGATGATGACCTTGAATACGGGCAACTCGGCGTCGTGGGTGGCGCCGGTGTGGTTCTTGCGGCCGCGGATCATGGCCAGGGATGTGGCGACCATCATGAGCGCGAAGGCGATCATGAGGATCGTTCCGGGGATGTGGCCCCCGAGCAGGCCTCCGCCGAAGGCCCCGGCCATGCCGGCGGCCCCGAAGACCAGCCCGGTGCGCCATTTGACGCGCTTCTTGCGGGCGTGGGTCACGGCGCTGACGGCGGAGGTGGCACCGACGACGAAGAGCGAGGCTGCGATGGCTTCCTTGGGGTTCATGCCTGCAACGTAGGTGAGGATCGGGACGGTGAGGATGGACCCGCCCCCGCCGAGCAGGCCGAGCGAGAGCCCGATCAGCACCGAAAGCAGGAGGGTGAGTACGAGGGTGAGGGTCATGGAGGTGGCCTTGTCTGGGGAGGGGGCGTGCGGGGTGGCGCCGGCGCGAGCTTTTAGGTGACGGGCAGGCCGGCGCGTTGCCAGGCGATCATGCCGCCGGCCATGGTGTCTGCGGTGAATCCGGCCCCGGTGAGGGCGTCGGCGACGCGGGCGCTGCGGTTGCCGCTGCGGCAGATGACGATGACGGGGCGGGTCCGGTCGAGCTCGTCCAGGCGGGTGTTGAGTTCGCCCATGGGGATGTGGAGGGCGCCGGGGATCATGCCCTCGGTGATTTCGAAGTCTTCGCGGACGTCAAGGAGCTGGTCCGTGGGGCGTCGCTGGTCGGTGTCGGTAATGGTGATTTCTGGCATGGTCTGCTCCTTCGGGGCGTGTTCAAGCGGTGCGGGGGGTGGTTTCCGGGCCCGGATCAACGCGATCCGGGCCCGGAAGCCGGGAGGGACCCGGTGGGCCAGGGGCCTACCGGGTGTGTGCTACGACTTCTTGGGCGGAAGCTGGGCGAGCACCGATGCGCGGGTCGGTTCGTTGCCGGTCTTGTTCCACGGCATCTTGGCCAGGGCCTTGCCCATGGCGCAGGTGTTGGTTGCCGCGGAGAAGGTCAAGCCCGCCCCGATGACCCCGGCGACGGTGCGGATCTGCGGGGAGAGGAACCTGCCCCCGGCCAGCCCGGCGATCACCAGGGAACCGGCGGCCATGCGCACCTGGCGTTCCAGGTCCCAGCGTTTGGAACCTTCCACGGTCCGGCCGCCGGCCTGTTTGTAGGCCGGGACGCCGCCGGCCAAGACATGGGCGTTGCCGAATCCGACTGACGCGAGGTTGGTCTTGGCTTCGGTGGCGCGCACGCCGGATTGGCAGACCAGAACCACCTTGGTGTCAAGCCTCGAAGCGAGTTCCTCGGTGTGTTCGGCCAACAACGGGAGGGGGACGTTGTATGAGCCCAGGATGTGCAGGGATTCGAATTCGGCGGCGGAGCGCACGTCGAGCACCACGACGTCGGAGCCGGCGGAAATCCAGTCCTTGAGTTCTTCGGGGCTGGTGGTCTGGGGAACGGGGTTCATGGCTTGTGGGCCCTTTCTGCCGGGCATGGCGCCCGGCCGGTCCCGCATCCGGAAAGGAAAATGAGGGACCGGAAATACGTAGGATCTATGGTTGAGGGAGGGGCGGGCGAGGACTTAGGCGTTTTGCATTTGCTTCCAGTCGGCCCAGCCGGCGTAGCTGCCCTCGAGCTCGACTACGTCGAACCCGGCACGGCGCAGCGTGGAGGCTGCCACGGAGTTGCGGACCCCGGACTGGCAGTAGCTCACGATCGCGCCGGCGGACGGAAGGTTCTCGGTGTTCCAGAGCACCCGTCCGGCGTTGAGCTGTTCGGAACCCGGCACGTGCCCGGCGGCGTGCTCGGTCTTGTTGCGCACATCCAGCAGCAGGGCGGCATCGAACCCCGCCAGCTCGGCCGGGGAGACCGTGCGAGGCACGTAGACCGGCAGGCCGTCCAGGGACGTGATGTATCCGGCGACCTTGTCGATGCCCACCCGGATGAGATGGTCCCACATCTCGGTGGCGCTTTCGCTGTTCGGGGCCAGCAGCACCAGCGGGCGCTGGTCGGTTTCCGGGTCCACGGCCCAGGCGCCGTAGCTGGCGGCCTTGGTGCCGGCCGGGATGTTCAGTGCCCCTGCGGCGGTGCCCTCGTGGACCAGGGTGTGGTGGCGGGTGTCGACCACGCCGATTTCGTCGCCGGCCAGGGCGGCGGCGACGTCCTCGGTGGCCAGCTCGGCCAGCGGTGCGCGGTCGCCTAGGACGGCCGGACCCTGGCGGTTTTCGCGTTTCATGCGGCCGAAGTAGGCATGGGCGTCGGGCTGCCCGTCAAGTAGGGCCTCGACGAAGCCGGCCTCGTCGTTTGCCTCCAGGTAGGGGCCCCACCACGCGAAGTTGCGTTCGTAGCCGACAGTGGAGGAAGGGATCGCGCCCAGCGCCTTGCCGCAGGCGCTGCCGGCGCCGTGGCCCGGGTAGACCTGTACGTAGTCGGGCAGGGTCAGGAACTTGTTCTTCAGGGAGCTGAACAGGTCGTGGGCCCCGGCGAAGCGGGTGTCGGTCCCGCCGGCGGCCTCGTCGAGCAGGTCCGGGCGGCCCAGGTCGCCGGAGAAGACGAAGTCGCCCGAGAGCAGGAAGCCAGGTTTGTCGCTGAAGGCGCCGTCGGTAACCAGGAAAGAAAGGTGCTCGGGGGTGTGCCCGGGGGTGTGCAGTGCGGTGATGGTGATGTTGCCTAGCGTGATGGTGGACTGGTCGAGGAGGCGTTCTGCCTCGAACTCGTACTGCCAGTCCGTCCCGCCCTCGCCCGAGACGAAGAGCTTCGCGCCGGTTGCCGCGGCCAGTTCCCGGGTGCCCGAAAGGTAGTCCGCGTGGATGTGGGTCTCGGTGACGGCAACAATCTTCATGCCGTTTCTTGCGGCGAGGTCCTGGTAGACCTGGATGTCGCGGCGGGCGTCCACCACGAGGGCTTCACCCTTGGCCTGGCAGCCGATGAGATAGCTGGCTTGTGCGAGGTCTTCGTCATAGATGCGTTCCAGAAGCATTGGTTCTCCTTGTTGTCGGTCGTGGTTGGTTCACCTGCCCGTGATACCCCTAGGGGTATACGATTCATTTCAAACAATAATACCCCTAGGGGTATGCGTCAAGTCATCCATCGTCCGGACCCTGGGATCGCTTGCCCAGCAAAAAGCGGCGCTCGGCGCCATTCTCGCTGGCGCCGAGCGCCGCGCGGCATGGTGCGGCCGGGGCCTATCGGCCAAAGAGGCGCGCGAGGAACCCGCCTTCCTTGCTGGAGACTTTCGGAGCACTTGGATCGCAGGAGCAGCGCTCATTGCGCGGCACATGTGCCATGACCTGCTTGACGTGCTGGCCGCATCCGGCCCAGGTGGTTTTCTGGCACTTGTGGCATTTGGTCGCTCGACACATGGGGTGGTTCCTTCGGCTTGGGGTTGTAGGTGGAGGCTCGTCCGCCCCCTCGGTGGTTGTTCGGGGTGCATACCCTTGGGGGTATTTAGATTCCGCTGTCGATGTTACCCCAGGAAACCCCCGGGGGTATATAATTGAGTAAATGACTACCCGGGAGGTACCCATCATGGATCTTGAAGTGGACACTATGAAGCCCGTCATCAACAGGCTCAAGCGCGCCCAAGGCCAGCTGAACGCGGTGATCCGCATGCTGGAGGAAGGCAGTGACTGCCGTGCAGTTGTCACCCAGCTTTCCGCGGCGTCAAAGGCCATCGATCGCGCCGGGTTTGCCATCATCGCCACCGGACTGGAGCAGTGCCTCAAGAGCGAGGACCCCTCGGCAGACCGTGCCGACATGGAAAAGCTGTTCCTCTCCCTGGCCTAGCCCCGTCTATCCAGCGGCCACTCTCCGTGGGTAGTATCCCGCGGGAATCTGGCCGCCCTGTATCACTCATGCACGAACGGAACAGTGTGGCGGTTTCGTAACCACCAAGGAATCACTATCTGCCGCCAAGCGGGCCCTAGCGATCAGAACCGCTCTCCATCTCCCAGCTACCGTGCACTGAGTGCAAGCATTCCCTGAGATTGCTTTATCAATTGACCCATAAACCGCCAAGCTGAGGATATCGACACGGTGGATCGGAGCAGGAATCGTCCCGAGGCTGTACTCCGACAAATCTTGCTGCCAACCGGCGGCCCGCTAGATTGGCAGCAGGCGGTTTCAGTCTCGATCATTGCAGGAACCGGACCGTGAAGTTCCTCAGCCTGCGTCTGATTTCTTCAGTCCGGCGGAGCGGACCAAACCCAGCCGCGAATCCTGGGCGTGTCCTCCAAATGTCAGCGATGGGAGTACCGTCCATGACTAACATGGCTCGGTAGTGCTCCGCCAATTCGACGGAACCCTGCCCCCTCGTCGGCGAGATTTCCGAATGCGATATGCGTTCGGGGGTTTGATCCGTTGCCCGGTGCGTTTTTCTGTTCGTCGCTTCAACTGACGATGGCCTATCTCATCTTGGTTGAAGTCACCAAGGGTTGGTTCTTGTCCAGATCGGAGCGCAGGGCACCAGCAAGCTGCAAACACGGACACCCCACCGTTTGGATCGGCTGCTATCTCGGTTCGGCGTTGCAGGTTCCCCGGGCCGGGGAAGGGGGGACCTTGGGCAGCCTAGGCAATCGGCAATAGCGCGGCGGTGGCAGCAACAATGACACGTGCTTCATCGGTGGGAATGACGAGAACAGGAATCGATGAACCTGCAGAACTAATCAACCGGGGCCCCGTTGCGCCGCTCTGGTTGGCGGAATCGTCCAGTTTGATTCCCAGCGGGGCCAGCTTGCCGAGAACCAACGAACGGAAGGAACTGGAGTTTTCACCGATGCCGCCGGTAAAGACCAGCACGTCGGCGCCGCCGACGGCCACATGGTACCCGCCGATGTACTTCGCAAGCCGGTAGGCGGCGATCTCCAGGGCCAGGAGAGCCTTGGCTTGGCCCGCTTTGGCCGCCTTTTCGACCGAACGCATGTCGCTGGTACCGCACAAGGCCTGCAGCCCGGACTTCTGGTTGAGAAGTTTCTCGATCGCATCGGCATTGAGCCCCCGACGCTGGAGGAACAAGATCACGGAGGAATCGAGGTCCCCGCACCGGGTTCCCATGACCAGGCCGTCCACGGGAGTGAATCCCATGGAGGTATCGATGCTCCGGCCTCCGCGAACTGCGGTTATCGACGCGCCATTGCCCAGATGGGCGACGATGCCGTCGAGTTCTTCGGAAGGGATCCCGAGAAAGTTGGAGGCTTGGGCTGTTACAAATTCCAGGGATATTCCGTGAAACCCATAGCGTCGGATTCCGTGGTCCAGGTAAAGGTCGTCCGGTATGGCGAAGCGCCAGGCAGACTCAGGCAAGGTCCGGTGAAATGCAGTATCGAAGACGCCAACCTGAGGGATGCCTGGCCACATGGCGGCCGCCGCCCGGACGCCGGCGACGTCTTGGGGAGTGTGCAACGGCGCCAGATGTGCCAGCTTTCCCAGTTCCGTGATGACTTCTTCGGTAAGCACGGTGGGTTCCGTGAAGAGTCCTCCTCCATGGACTACGCGATGCCCGATGGCATCGATTGTCTGGCCAGCCAAGGCCGGAATTATCCGCTGGTTTACTTGGCGGAGTGTCCGGCTATGCACGCTTGGGTCTTCGAAACCGGCGAGATTTTCGAACTGTCCGGCAACCAGAACGGTGGACTGGTTCGCGGGGCTCCGTTCTTGCAGCCGATGCAGCTGGAACTTGATCGACGACGAGCCTGTATTCAAAACCAATATGAGCAAGTGTCTGTCCTCCGATGACGACGACTCGCGAGCCATGGTGGTGATCGCTGGAGTGGCCCGATCGCCACATTCAGATTTTCGTCGATACACAGATCATGGCACTGAACGGATTCGGCCGCCAGAAGCGCTCCGGATGCCGATCGAATTCGTTGTGTTCCGGTGCGAAGGTATTGCGGTGCATCATGTGACCTTTCGTTGAGGCCGGTTTTCTCCTGCACCGAGGCCAAAGCCGCTGGATGCGCGGCGTGCCCCCATGGCTTGCGGGTTCTGCCTCATTCGACCCGCCGGAATCACAAGCATGCGCCCCTCCGATCGTCCACACCGGCCGACGCGGGGAAATACCTCCTAGACCTCGAGCCTGCGCCGGATGAACGAGGAGAGCTGGTCGACAAGGATGATCAGCACCAGGACCACCACGATCTGGGTGGCCATCGCGTCGAAGCGGAACGACTTGATGGACTGGTTGATCAGCAAACCGATGCCGCCGGCGCCGACCAGGCCCAGGACCAGCGAGGAGCGCACGTTCACGTCGAAGCGGTAGAGCAGCAGGCCCACGAACTGGCCCAGGGCCATGGGCAGTGCTGCATGGGTGACCTGCTGGAGGCGCGAGGCCCCCGCGGTGGCCAACGCCTGCTGGGGGCCGGCATCGGTTTCCTCCATCGACTCCGCCCACAACTTTCCCATGACCCCGGTGTTGTGGCAGATCAACGCGAGCACTCCGGCAAAGGGGCCAAGCCCCACGGCGGTGACGAAGATCAGTGCGAAGACGATGTCGGGCACCGCCCTGAAGAAGGAAAGGATGGCGCGGGAGAGCTGGTACACGACCCGGTGCGGGGTGGTGGTTCGCGAGGCAAACACCGCCAGCAACAATGCGGTCGGGATGGACAGGGTGGTGCCCAGCAGCCCGATCCACAGCGTCACGGTGGTCGCCTTCAGCGCCGGGGCCAGGACCGATTCCCAGTCAAGGTCCGGCGGGAACGCGTCGGCCAGGAAGGAGGCCATGCCCTCGGCGCCGGTGACAAGTGCCGACACCTCGAAGTCGGTGCCGCGCAGCGCGAAGACGTGCAGCACGATGAAGACAGCGATGGCCGCGAGGATCGAGGCGATCCGCCACCCGGCGCGGGGAACCGGGGGAACCGAGAGGGTGGGGACGGGCGTGCTCATGCGGCTGCTCGATTCGGGGTGTAGAGGCGGGCCTGCATGGAGGCATCGAGCCCGGAGATGTCCCCGGAGTATTCGATGCGGCCATCCACCAGCCCGATGACGGTGTCCGCGTGGCGCAGCGCCAGGTCCGGCTGGTGCAGGACGGCGGCCACCGCCAGGTTTTCCGCGTGGGCGAGTTCGGCCAGCAGGGCCATGACTTCCTCGGCCGCGCGCGGGTCGAGCGCGGAGACCGGCTCGTCGGCCAGCAGCACGCTGGCGCGCTGGCACAGGGCGCGGGCAACCGCCACGCGTTGTGCCTGTCCTCCGGAAAGCCTGCCTGCCTTTTCGTGGGCGCGGTCGGCCATGCCGACGCGGGCCAAGGCCGCCATTGCTTCCTCCTTCAGCTCGCGGGAGAAGAACATCGGGCTCACGGAGGCCGGGCCGCGCAGCCGGCCCAGGGCGCCGGCGCACACGTTTTCCAGTGCCGTGCGCCGCGGGACCAGATGGATCTTCTGGAACACCATGGCCACGCCGGAGCGAGCCCTGACCAGTTCCGTGCCGCGCAGCGTGGAGAGATCGGTGCCCTCCAGCGTGATGGATCCGGACTCGGGGGTCTCCAGGCCCATGACGCACTTGAGCGTGGTGGACTTGCCCGAACCATTGGCGCCCAGGAACGCCACCACGGAGCCGCGGGAGAGGGTAAAGTCGACCCCGTCCAGGACGGTGCGCCCGCCAAATGACTTGGTCAGGTTCCGCACCTGCATGATTTCCCCGCCGGCCGGCGGGGCCGGATGCGGTGCACGATCCGGCAGCCGTAGCGTCGTCATCAGATGTCCTTTTCGGTCAGGCCCATGGTGTCGGCGAGGTCGAAGAGCGGGTTGTAGGTTTCCTTGGTGACGGGGATCAGGGGACCGGCGGGGGTGACGTCGAGGAACTTGCCCACGGCCTCGATATCCGCCGGGGCGAGGTTCAGCAGCGCGTCCTTCACCGCGGTCTTGAAGGCCGGGTCGGCGTCGGCGGAGACCGTGATGGGGTCGTTCGGAATGGCCTCGCTCTTCCAGACCTGGCGGAATCCGGCCGGATCGAAGTTGCCCGAATCGATGGCGCTGGCCAGGGTCTGCGAGTTGATCTGGGCCGCATCGACGGTGCCCTTGGTCAGGGCCAGCAAGGCCTCGGGGTGGCCGCCGGCATAGTTCATGTTCAGCTCGTCCTCGGCGATGCCGGCCTTTTTCAGGCCCAAGCGGGGCAGCACGTCCCCGCTGGTGGAGCCGACCGAGCCCAGGGCGAGGTCCTTGCCGCGCAGGTCGGCCAGGTCCTTGATCGCCGAGTCCTTCGGAACCCAGATGCCGGCGGTGTAGGTGGAGAGCTTCCCGTCGGCGGTGCCGAAGGAGACCAGCGGCTCGGCGTTGGCCTTGGTGGAGGCGAAGACGTAGCCCATGGGGCCGAACTGGCCAATGTCGAGCTTGCCGTTGCGCATCGAAAGCACCTCGGCGGCGTAGTCCTCGACCACCTGGACCTCGACCTTGCAGTCGAGCTTTTGGCCCAGCGAGGCCGCGAGCACCTGGTAGGCGGGTTCGAGCTTGGAGGGGTCCTCGAAGGGCTCGATGCCGAACTTCAGTTCCCCGTCGGGGCAGAAACCGTTGGTCTCGGCGTTGGCCGGGGCCTGCGCGGTGGAACATCCGGCGAGGGTGAAAGCGGCAACGGCCGCCAGGGACAGGGCGAGGGTGCGCGGGATTTTCATGGGTGGAGGTTCCTTAGCGGGTGGTGGTGGCGGTGGTCAGGGGCCGTGCGGCGAGGTTGGCCTCGGCCAGGCCGAAGGAGAGGGTCATGCCGATGCCGCTGGTCACGGACACCAGCGTGATGGCCTCGGCGATGTCGCGGACCAGCACGGGGGCGACGTCCGAGGAGGCATAGATGCCCTGCCAGCGTTCGGCCACGGCAAGGGAATCGACATCCAGCACCCGCGCCGCGGCCCGCAGCAGCCGGTCGGTGGTGTTCTCGGCGAGGAAGGGCGGCTGGGCCAGGTCGTAGGAATGCGAGTCCCCGAGGAGCAGGGTGCCGTCGGGCCGCTGGGTGAACATCACGTTGGCGCCGATTTCCAGCAGCTCGGGGCTTGCGGCTTCGACCTCGGCGCGCAGCGCCGGTGCCGAGGGCATGCGGGTGAAGGCGTCGTAGCGCAGCATCGAGGTAGCGGTGAGCACCGCGGGAACGATGGTGGTGCTTTCCGGGGCGGGGGCCGAGGCCATCTGCAGGGCACAACGGGTGATCCGGTGTTCGGCGGCAAGGGCCGGGAACAGGTGGTCCACGTCGTGGCCGACGCAGATGAAGACCTGGTCCGCCTCGTAGGCGCCGCGGCTTGTTTCCACCCGTGCCTTGCGACCGGTGCCGGCCCCGAAACCCAGTGCCGTGGTGTTGAAGTGGACCGCCGCATCGTCCTGGCCGTTGAGCCAGGTTGCCAGGCTGCCCACGGTGGTGCGGGGGTCCACGCGCAGGTCGTCGGCGAGAAAGGCGCCGCCGCGGATGCCATCGGTGTTCTCGCGCCCCAGCCGCGCCCGGACTTCCTCGGCGCCGAGCACGCCAACCTGCCCCTCGGGACGGGATGCGGAGAATTCGCGCAGCACCTGGAGCTCGGTCTCGGTGGAGGCAACCACCAGGGCCCCTGACTCGATGGCCCAGAACCCCGCCTTGGCGGCGAAATCCAGCCAGTGCCTGCGGCCGGCCTGCGCCATGTCGTAGATCTCGCCATGCTGGGCGGTGATGCAGGCGTGGCCGAAGTTCCGGATCGAGGCGCCCACCGCACGGTGGTCGCGTTCGATGACGGTGACGCTCAAGCCCGCTTGTTGGGCGAGCGCGGCATGGGCCAGGCCGATGATGCCTGCGCCGACGACCAGGAGATCGGTGGTTGCCACCGGTTCTGCGGTGGCCTCGGAATTCGTTTCGAAGTTGTTCACGGCATTGATGTTTGCCGCTCACCGGTCGCGTTTTCAAGCTGGAACGGCACTTGTCCAGACAAGTTCACCCATGGTTCATTTGGCGATGGTTCCCGTCATGACCTGTTCATTTGTGGTTCACCCAAATTCCCGAAATGCCGCAGGATCCACTTATATGCTCAAGTACGTGCCCCCAACATTCGATGAACCCATCCACCAGCGTCTCAGCGACTTGTTCCGCGAACGGATTTCCTCCGGCGAGTGGAACGAAGGCAGCCCGCTGCCCAGCGAGGCGGAGCTTTGCTCGCAGCACGGTGTTTCCCGTGGAACCGTCCGCCAGGCCCTGGCGAGCCTGCGCGGCGAGGGCCTGATCTCCGGCGGCCGCGGAAAACCCCCGGTGGTCGCCCGCCCCGTCCCTTCCCAGTCGTTTGGCACGTTCATGTCCTTTACCGAATGGGCCCATTCCCTGGGCATGGAACCCGGGCAGCGGACGCTGGAGGTCGCGCGGCGCCCGGCGGGCGAGGAGCTGGCGGGAAAAATGTCCCTTCAGCCGGGCGAACCGGTCATCCAGGTCCTGCGACTGCGCCTGTTGGACGGGGCCCCGACCATGGTGGAACGCAGCAACTTCACCGCGGAGGTGGGCAAGGCGCTGTTCGACTTTGACACGGACAGCGGGTCGATCTTCGGTTACCTGACTTCCCTGGGTGTGGACCTCAGCCGGGGCCGGCATGTCATCGATGCCGTCGCTGCCGACGAGACGGATGCGTCCCTGCTGGAAGTTGCCGCGGGCTCGCCGCTGCTGCGCGAGCGCCGGCTGACCTACGGCCGAGACGGACGGATTCTTGAGTGTTCGGATGACCGCTACCTGCCGCATCTGGCGAACTTCGTCATTGAGAACACCCGGCAGTCCAAGGCGGCCATGGCACGCATCCCGCAGGTCGCGTGAGAATCGAACAAACAACCAAAGGAGCAAAAATGATTGAACTTGTCGTGTTGGACATGGCGGGAACCACCGTCGATGAGCACGGAATCGTCTACCGTGCCCTCGAGGATTCGGTCACGGACACCGGAGCCAGCGTGGATGCCGCCGACCTGCAAACCTGGATGGGGGCGGACAAGACCGAGGCCATTGCCGCCTTGATGGAACTCGGCGGAATCACGGCGGACCCGGAACTGGTGGCCCGGCAGTTCGACCGCTTCCGCGCCCTTTTGGCGGAGCGCTACGAGGCCAACCCGCCGGTCGCCCTTCCGGGCGTGGAGGATGCCTTGCGCCAGCTCAAGGCCAGCGGCATCAAGGTCGGCCTGACTACGGGTTTTTCTCGCGATGTTGCGGCACCGATTCTTGAAACCCTGGGCTGGGGGATTGGCGAGGGCCAGTTGCTCGATGCCGTGGTCACCAGCGACGAGGTCGCCGCGGGCCGGCCCGCACCGTACATGATCCACAGGGTCATGGAAGCCACCGGCGTGCGCGATGTGCGCGGCGTCGTGGCCGGCGGCGACACGGTGGTCGACCTTCTGGCGGCACACAACGCAGGCGTGAATGGGCTGGGGGTCCTCACCGGGGCGCTGCGCCGCGAGGACCTTGAACAACACCCGCACAGCTGGGTGTTGGACGGCGTCAGGGATCTTCCCCGTGTTCTCGAATCCGCACTAGTCAGCCACCAATAATATCGTTTTGGTAACAGCGCCCTGGCGGCCATCGCGGCCTTCGGGGCGCTTTTTGCCGCGTGATTAACTTTTTTATGTGCTCTGACTAGTGCATATGTGTTCCGGTTGGGTCCCCGGCTTGACGTGGCCCCGGGGTGGTGCCGTACGGTCTTTGAGTAACGTTTTTATAACAGCGTGTTGTGAAGGCGTCACCCCTACCGCCGAGTATCCCTCGTTGTCCATTGCGGCGGTAGCCACTCGAACGTCGATTGCGACGCCGGACAACGCCGCCAAGATGGTCCTGGACGACCTATGCGGAGGATGGCACTGGAGAAACATGATCCAGCAAAATACCAAGAGCAAGAACGTTCGTCGCGGCGCAGCAACCGTTGCCGCACTGGCCCTGGCCGGGGGCACCATGGCAATGTCGGTGGCACCTGCATCCGCAGCCAGCACCAGCACCTGGGACGCACTGGCACAGTGCGAGTCCGGCGGAAACTGGTCGATCAACACCGGCAACGGCTACAAGGGCGGCCTGCAGTTCTCTGGCTCGACCTGGAGCGCCTTCGGCGGCAGCGGAAGCGCCGACAACGCATCGAAGTCCGAGCAGATCCGCGTTGCAGAGCGCGTGAAGGCCGCCCAGGGCTGGGGCGCATGGCCCGCCTGCTCGGCCAAGCTGGGACTTTCCGGCGGCAAGGGCTCCGTAGCCAAGACCTACGAGTCCGCCCCGAAGAAGGAAACCGTGCAGAAGTCGAACGAGTCGAGCTACAAGTCGTCTTCCACCAAGACCTATAAGACCAAGTCGGTCCCCGCCAAGAGCTATGCCTCCAGCGGCAAGCGCGCGGCTGCCCCGGAGGCCAAGGCACCGGCCATCAGCGTCAACGTCAAGGACTCGGGCAAGGACTACACGGTGAAGGCCGGGGACACCCTGTTCAAGATCGCCCAGGCCCAGGGCCTGAACAGCTGGCAGGACCTGTACTCCCTGAACCAGGACGTCGTGCCCAGCGCAGACCTCATTTTTGTCGGACAGTCGCTGGACTTGCCGACCAAGTAGACCGGTCCCTCGCAAGAGCGGACGAACGGCCAGGAGGGCTGTTCCGCAACCAACCCCCAAGTGGCTGCGGAGCAGTCCTTTTGCGTGTCCGCCGGACCTTGTCCGATCCAGAGACCCCGCCGGACTAGGCGAATGCAAACACCGGCGGGAAAACCAGCACCACGACGGCTGCCCACGCGCCGTAAACCGGCAGATAACGCGTCTGCCAGCGCTCGAGCGCCGAGAACTCGCGCCTGCCGCGCAGGAAACCCGCGGATAGCCAGGCGGCCCGCGCCAGGTGCACCAGCAACAGCAGGTTCAGTCCGAGCGCCGCGACCTTGTTCGCGCTGAACCCGAACTCCGCGATCCTGGCCAGCATTGCCGCCAGCATCACCGCATCCACGGCCAATGCCGCGCCAACGAGGACCAGCTGCAGGGCATCGAAGAATCCCGGCGGCGAGAGCGGATCGCGGGCGGACAGCGAGTAGAGCAAGAGGCAGAGCACCAGCACGAGGATCGCGTCCATGAGGATGAGCAGGTCGCGGTCGACGTCGACCAGCCCTCCGGCGGTGGTGAGCACGACCAGCATGGCCAGCAACATGGCAATGGTCAGGGGCGTGAAGACACGCGTCAGCACCGGCGCAATGTTCTCGATGACGTCCTGCTTGGCCTCGACCAGCCACGCGGCAACCACGAGTGCCCCCGGGACGGCGAAGGGCAGGATCCACTCCTCCAGCACCGGTTCCAGGTCGAGGCCGACCAGCTGGAGCACGGCGAAGGTGAGCCCGATGAGCACGGCGCCGCCGAGCCCCAGCAGCGTGAAGTAGATGGCGAATTCTCCGGTGAACCTCACGAAGTCCATGCGCCTGCCATCTGAGCGCCATCGCCCGCCGACGTAGGCCACCCCCGCCAGCAGCCACAGGATCACCGGGGCGTGCAGCGCTGCGAGGATCAAGGTGGAGCCGCCGGGCGCAAAGGGGTAGACGTTGATCACCAGGGCCAGCACGACGAAGGGAACGAGCAAGGCAATCACCGTGCGCGCGGTGATCCGCCGCTTCCAGGCGAAATACGCGCCCACGAACGGGAAGACCAGCAGGCCGAGGTTGCGCACCAAAACGTCGTCCTCGCCCAGCCAGGTGAATCCCGCCTTGAGCGCCAGCCCTGCGCAGACGGCCAGGGACAGGACCACGGCAAGCTCCCGCCAGGGAGTGGAGCCGGTGTCCGGAGCACTGTCCGGCAGCAGGACGAGCTGCATCCACAGCCGCTCGGAATGCTCCCGCGCGAATTCGCGTGAGACCGCATCAAGGTTGCCCATGCGCTTGATCGCCACCAGGAAGGCCTCCTCGTCGTCGAGCCCGCCGGCCCGCCGATCGGCGATCTGCTCGCGCAGGTGGTCCTCGAGCTCATCGAGATCCGCGGGGGAGATGGCCTGGCGCCGGGCAACGTACCCGCGCCATTGGCCGATCTGGGCCTCGAGCCCTGAATGCGCCTCCACTACGCCCACCCTGCTTCCGCTGCGGGTGGGCGCTGCGCGGTGTGCCACACCTGCCGCAGCGCCTCGGCGACGACGGTCCACTGCCCGTGCCGCTCGGCCAGGGCTTCGCGGCCGGCCTCGGTGATGGAGTACTGCTTGCGTCGCCGGCCTGCCTCGGAGATGCCCCAGTCCGATCGCAGGTAGCCTACCCGCTCCAGCCGATGCAGCAGCGGGTAGAGCATTCCGTCGGTCCACTGCATGTCCCCGCCGGAGAGCTCGCTCACCCGCTTGATGATGGCGTAACCGTGCAGTTCGCCTGATTCCAGGATCCCCAGCACCAGCGGGGTCGCCGATGCGGCGACAAGGTCCTTGTCGATGCGCACGATGCCTCCTATACATAGATGTACAAGGTATTGAACGCCGGGTGGCCCGTGAATGCAAGTGGAACGGTTCAAACCGGCGCCGGTCCTCCGGTATCCCCGCTTCTAGCCCCCTTAACGGCGCAGGTCCCGCTCGTCCATCCTCGAGATGGGCGAACGGGACCTGCGCTTTGGAGCGGGCGAGCCGGACAGGCCGCCTATGGCCGGTCCGTGAGGACTTCCAGGGCCTGGATTGTTGCGATGGCATCGGTGTTCATGTCCTGGGACGGGCCGTTGAGGTAGCGCTCGAGCGAATCGTCCATGGCGTTGATCCAGCGGGTGTGGTGGACCTCGGCCATGGTTCCGGTGATCACCGAGCGGTGGGCCTTGTCGCGGTAGCCCAGGATATCCTCCGACTTGTGGCGCATCCAGTCCTTGAAGAGGGTGCTTACAGCGTCGAGGTCGAATTCCGGGTAATCGGTTGCCTTGATCAGCTCCCGGACGTACTCGGTCTGGAAGTCGGCTTCGGCATCATGGTCTGCCAGGGCGGCCTGTGCGTCAAGCCAGGACTGGATGTCGGCGGCCCGGTCCGCGGCGGAAGGCAGCTGGACTTTGCCGGTCATGACGTCGCGGGCAAACCAGGCCTGCGCATCGAACATGTTGAAGGTGTAGTACTGGTCCTGCGCGCCCAGGTAGAACAGGTTGGTGTTCTGCTGCCATACGACGCCCTTGTAGAGGTTGCCCGGGTACAGGACGTTCGGGGAGTTGACCGCGAGGTCCGAAGGCAGGAACGGGTACTTGTGCAGGTATCCGGTGCACATGACGACCGCGTCGAACTCGCCGGTCGTTCCGTCGGCGAAGTGCGCGGTGGAACCCTCGAAGCGGGTGACCAGCGGGCGCTCGACGGTGGTCGAGGGCCAATCGAAGCCCATGGGGCCGCTGCGGTAGCTCAAGGTGACGGATGCGGCGCCCATCTTGTGCGCCTGCATGCCGATGTCCTCCGCGGAGTAGGAGGAGCCGATCATCAGCAAGCGCTTGCCGCCAAAGCGCTCGGCGCCGCGGAAATCATGGGCGTGCAGGACCTCGCCGGGGAACGAATTTATTCCCTCGAAGTCCGGGACGTTCGGCGTTGAGAAGTGGCCGGTGGAGACGACCAGCTTGTCGAAAACGTAGGTCTTGGATTCCCCGGTCTTCACGTCCTGGCTGAAGAGCGTGAACTCCTCGGTTGCCTCGTCGTAGTTGACCCAGCGGACCGCGGTGTTGAAACGGATGTACTTGCGGACGTCGGATTTCTCGACGCGGCCCGATATGTAGTCGAAAAGGACCTCGCGCGGCGGGAACGACGAGATCGGCCGGCCGAAGTGCTCGTCGAAGGTGTAGTCGGAGAACTCCAGGCATTCCTTGGGCCCATTGGACCAGAGGTGGCGGTACATGGAGGAGTGGGCAGTTTCTCCGGATCCGTCCATCCCCGTGTGCCAGCTGTAGTTCCACTGGCCGCCCCAGTCGGACTGCTTCTCAAAGCAAACAATTTCGGGCATGTCCGCGCCCTTGGTGCGGGCTGCCTCGAACGCCCGCAGCTGCGCCATGCCGCTGGGTCCTGCTCCAATGATTCCGACTCGCAAACTCATGCTTTTCTCCTCATTCCGGGGCCGAATAAACTACCAGTGGCTAACGGCAATTCGGGACCGCGCCAACTCGGGGCAACAACGGGATATGCAACCAGCAGACGAGGCGAAACCCTCCTCCGATTACGAGGTTCGGCGCTTCATGCGCCGCCATGTCACTTGCTCCCGGGCCTCGATCCCCGCCAAGGGAGAGGCGCCGCAATAATGGAAGAAGACCTGCAGATAGCGGTCATTGCGGTTCCGAATGAACCAGCGTTCGGCCCCATGTGGGTGGGCTGATTCTCTCTCCATGACAGCAGAGGTCGAGAAAATAGTCAAATCGAGCGACATGATATTGAGTACATAAGCACTTTTATTGTTCTGCATTAATGGCTAAATAATTGAATATCTATTCTCTAAATATTCCATTAAATTTCCGGCAGCCATCCGTTCACGGAGACTCCGATTCGGACGTCGTTCCAGTGGTCCCGTGGTGTCTTCGGGTCAGGACCCTCCAATGAATGGCCCGCAGGCAGCGAGGCGGTGCCGTTCGGGATCCGGTCGGAAGGTCCCAAGCCCCGTTGCCGCGAAATTACCGCGCCGCCAGCAGCGTGTCCAGCCGCTCGTAGCCCTGGGTGATGCCGTCTTCCATGCCCGAGGCGGCCATGCCGTCCCGGGCCTCGATGGTCGGGTAGACCGAGTGGCCCACCAAGCGGCAACGGTCGCCCTCCAGCGCCTCGAAACGCATGTAGTCCATGGCGACAACGTCGGGCTGGCCGTCGTATTCAAAGGTCTGGATGGCGATCTCGTTTTCGCGGATGGTGTGGAAGACGCCGGTGAACCCGTAGGTGCCGGACTCGTTGGAATGGGTGTACTTGTAGGATCCTCCGCTGTTGAAATCGTAGGTGTCGATATCCATTTCCATGCCGTACGGCCCAAGCCATTGGGCCAGCAGGGCAGGGTCGCGGTGCGCCTCGAACACGGCGGAGACGGGGAAATCGAATTCCCGGGTGAAATCAATGAAGGGGGTTCCTTCGGGAATGCTGAGGTTCAGGGGGTTGCTCATGATGGGACTTTCGTGGAGTCATCCGCTGTGCGCGGACCGGTCTTTGAGCACGGCATCCAAGCGGTTGTATTTCTGCTCGGCCAACAGCCGATATTTGTCGATCCAACCGGTCAGCTCCGTGAGAAGTGCAGGATTCAGGTGGACCGGCCGGCGCTGCGCCTCGCGTGTGCGAGTCACCAAATGCGCCTGCTCGAGTACCTGAATGTGCTTCGAGATGCCCTGGATGGACATCTTGAACGGTTCGGCGAGTTCGTTGACGGTTGCAGGCCCGGTGGACAGCCGGGCGATGATCTGCCGGCGCGTCGGGTCCGCGAGGGCCAAGAAGGCCCTGTTGAGGTCTTGCTCGCCAAAGGACATGTATTCAACTCAATTCTTGATCAACCTTTCGGTTGATTACTACGATGCTCCGGTAACCGCCGGGAGTCAAGGGGTGAAGCGGCACGATCTGGGGGATTTTTCCCGGTCCACCGTAGGCTGCCCGGCGGACCTACTCGACGCCGGTCAGCGAGGCCACATAATCTCGTGCCGCGCCTGCATGGCTTGCCTGGATGCGCAGGAACAATTCGGCGCTGTGGTGGCCGGGCCAGTTCGCGGGCAGGCAGTTTTCCGGCAGCCCGGGGTCAAGGTAGGGGATGGTCCGCCAGGAATCGATGGCCCGCACATAGGTGGCGAAGCTTTCGGCGCGGCCGGCGCTTCCGGCTCCGGCCACGGCCTTGTTCTGTTCGAGGAATGTGTGGTGCAGCGCGGCCAGGGAGTCCAGGTCCCACCACGCGGCGGCCGAGGCCCGCGGTGTTCCGGTGGACTCCAGGAGATTGGAGACAAAGATCGTCGCGTGGTCCTCCAGGCCCAGCACGCGCAGGATCTCCCAGACCTCCGCCCGCAGGTAGTCGGGGAAAATCCAGAGGCCTGGTGCCACCAGGCCGCCGCCGATGCCCTGCAGGTACTTGCGCAGCTGGTGCCGGCGCTCGCGTTCGGCCTCCGGGATGGAGTAGGAGAGCAGGCACCATGCATCCTGGGTTCCCATGGCCCGCGGTTCGAAGATGCGTCGGTCTCCCCGTGCCAGGATGCGTTCGCCGGTGGCCGAGAGGCCGAGTCCCGAAACGTCCTCCCGCGCCCGCTGCTCGAGGATCCCCTTTTTCTTCAGTCGGGAAATTGCCGTCCGGGTCACCTGCGGGGAAGTGCCCAGCGCGTCCATCAGTGCAAGCAGGTGCGCCGAGGAGATCCAGCCGCCCAGCTCGCGCAGGTACAGGCCCACGATGGTGCGGACCAGGGAGGTGGTGCTGCCGGGGCGGGCGTCGAGGTCGTCTAGTTCCGAAAGCATGCGCGGGTGCTACTTGCCGATCTCGGTGCGCACGGCGAACAACTCCGGGAAGAACGTAAGATCCAGGGCGCGCTTGAGGAAGTCCACGCCGGACGAACCGCCGGTGCCCTTCTTGAAGCCGATGGTGCGCTGCACCACGCGCATGTGGCGGAACCGCCACGCCTGGAAGTTGTCCTCAAGATCCACAAGATCCTCGCATGCCTGGTAGAGGCTCCAGGTGGTGTCGTCGGATTCGTAGATGTCCTTGTAGATGGGGACCAGCGCGGCCTGGAAGACCCAGGGTTGGGTGACGTCGCGATCCAGGATTTCCTGGGGGACGGCATAGCCCGAACGGGCCAGGGCGCGAAGGAATGCATCGTAAACGGTCGGCTCGTGCAGGAGCTTGGTGAGAAGTTCGTGGGCCCCCGGATCGGATTCGAAGACCTCGAGCATGCCCTGGTGCTTGTTGCCCAGGATGAATTCGACGGCGCGGTACTGGTACGACTGGAACCCGGAGGAGGAGCCAAGGGACCCGCGGAATTGGGCATACTCGCGCGGGGTCAGTGTTGCCAGGACCGACCACTGCTCGGTGAGGGTCTTTTGGATGTGCTTGACGCGGGCCAGGCACTTCAGTGACTTCCCGATTTCGTCGTTGTCCATCAGTCGACGCGATTCGACCAGTTCGTGCAGCATCAGCTTGAGCCAGAGTTCGCTGGTCTGGTGCTGGATGATGAACAGCATTTCATCGTGGTGTTCCGGAACGCTGACCGGGTGCTGCGCGGACAGCAGGCGCTCGAGGTCCAGGTAGCTGCCGTAGGACATCGCGTTGCTGAAGTCGGTGCGGACGGTGTCTTCGATTTCGCGTGCACCCTCGGGTGTCTGTGCGTGTGGGCAGGCCATGGAAAAAGCGTATCATTTTCCCGACGAGCGTCAAGGTAGTGAAATCATGCTGCGTCTGAACCGCGGTGGCCCCTTGCCCCCAACCGGGCGACATGAAGGACCGCCAAGAGGCCCCTCACGCCCTGCATGGCGAATTGCCGAGGCCGTACGGAGCGAAACGGGCCGGAATCTCCATGTCCACGTTTTAGGGTGAGCTGGTCAAGGACGCCGCCTTGAGCGGCCGCGGTCACTGGATGCAGAACTCGTTGCCTTCCGGGTCGGCCATCACGATGTGCCAGTCGTTGTTTCCTTCGAACACGCCGGTGACCGTCGCGCCGGCTTTGACGCAGCGGTCAACGTGGGCTTGGGCTTCCGCGCGCCCTTCCTCCATCGTCGCGGCCCCCTCGCTGACATTGATGTCCAGGTGCACCCGGTTCTTTGCCGTCTTTCCTTCGGGCACCGGCTGGAAGTACAACCGGGGCCCCTTGCCTTCGGGGTCGGTGACCGCGCCGCGCCATTGGGATTCCGGGATTCCTTGGTCCACGGCGAAATCCGCCCAGCTTGAGAATCCTTCGGGAGGCTCCTGCAGGCTGTAGTTGAGGGCCGTCGCCCAAAAATGCGTCATCGTTTCGATGTCACGGCAATCAAAAGTTACTTGGAATTGATACGGCACGGGGCTACCTTCCGGTTCGGCTGCGACCCACTATGCCACGCCATGATTGGTCCGTCTGCGGCCTTGTTCCCTGACTCTGGTCGAACCGCTGCCGGGAACGCCTTCCCGGGTCCAATCCCGCAAAGATGAAACGACCTGCCCGTGTCCATCGTTGTGAACGGGTGCGAGCGAGACGTCGGCTGCGTCGGGGCCTCTGTGCTCGGCCCGCCCGTTGGTGGTCAACCGCGTGAGATTCCGTGTTTTGTGTCCTGATCTGTGGTTTGATGGGAAGTTGAACATGCATGACGTGGATGGCCAGGGGTGCCATTCGGACAATGGGGGACACATGAAGGCATTTACTCGTACACTCACCGCCTTGGCTGCGGCTGCTTCGATCGCGTTTTCCGGGGCTGCCGTGGCAATAGCCGCGCCTGTGGCACCGGCCCAGGCGATCGCTGTCGTTGCCGCCAAGAAGGCGCCGGCAATCACGATCAACAAGATCGCCAACAAGACGGTCAAGGGGTCGAACAAGGCCACCATCAAGCCGTCGGTCAAGGCGGCCAGGGGCGTCAAGGTCACCTCAAAGGTATTGACCGTTAAGCAGGGGAAGAAGACCGTTGCCAAGAACAAGGCGTCGGTCGCGCTGAAGGCCGGGACCTACAAGGTAACGACCAAGGTGAACTACAAGGTCGGCAAGAAGAAGCTCACGGCATCCAAGACGCAAACCCTGGTCATCAAGAAGGCCGTGGCAAAGAAGTCGTGGGCAGCGCCCACGGGCAAGAGCTGCCCCGCGGGCTTCCCTGTCAAGGGCAACCAGACCGGCAGCAACAAGGAATGGAAGTACCACGTTCGCGGCGGCCAGTATTACAACCGCACCGTTCCCGAGCAGTGCTTCAAGAACACGTCCGACGCGAGGAAGGCCGGATACCGCGCCTCAAAGCGCTAAGTCCGTTCCAGCCGTCGTTTGATCCGAGTGGTCCGCAGGCAAACTGTGGGCCACTCGTGTTTCTATGTGACTTCGGCGTTTTGCCTTGTTGATTCATCCTGAAAGAGCGTTTTGAAGCATCTGATTTCCCTTGTTGTCTCGGTCCTGATCGTGACCGGGGCGTTGGTGGCGGATCCCGGCACACAGGCCGGGATGGCACCGTCCACCGGCGACAGCCCCCTGTGGTCGAGCGACGCCTCGGCGTCCGTCGGCAGCGCGAAGGTCGCGCCCGGTGCCAAACTCAATGGACCCGGAGCGGTGTCGGTCCTGAACTCCCTGCCTGTCAAGGGCAAGGCGCCTGCCACCGGCTACGACCGGAACAAAAAGTTCGGGAATGGCTGGAAGGACTTCAACGGAAACAAGTGCGACGAGCGCCAGGACACGCTCAAACGCGACTTGTCGGCCGTGAAGTACAAAGACGCGAAGAAATGCCAACTTGCCTCCGGCGTCTTGGCCGACGCGTACACCGGGACCCGAATCAAGTGGAAGGTGAACAGCGGATCCGTTGACATTGACCATGTGGTGGCGCTGAAGAATGCCTGGGTTTCCGGCGGCCAGCAGCTATCCCAGAAACAGCGCCAGGGCCTGGCCAACGACCCGTTGAACCTCATGGCCTCACAGGCTTCGGCCAACCGTTCCAAGGGTGATTCCAACGCCGCCGAATGGCTACCGACCAACAAGGCGTTTCGCTGCCAGTACGTGGCCACGCAGATCAGCGTCAAGAAAAAGTACGCACTGTCGGTGACGGCGGCCGAAAAGAACGCCATGAAGCGCGTGCTCACGACGTGCCCGAAGCAAAAGGCCGCTGCAGTGACTCCCGTCAAGCCTCTGGCCAAGACTCCCGCCGCGCAAACCAAGAAGCCTCCGGCCACCGCGCCCAAGCCCAAACAGGTATCGCCCGGTTCCTACTGCGCGAAGGCCGACAAGGGAAGGACAGGCATTGGCAGAACGAACGGCAAGAGCTACACCTGCAAGACCAGCAACTCGGACACGCGCCTCCGTTGGCGCTAGCCCGGCCCGCAGCACCCGGACAACTGCAGGTCATGGAACTAGGCTGAATCGGCTGTCTGGCTCCATCGGGCCAGGCTATTGGGCTTGAAAGAACCGCCCGGTGCGCAAGGGCAGCACCTTGCCCAGATCGACGCCCTCGTCGGCGATCTGCAGCAGCAGGCGCTGCCGTTCGCCCGAGGAAATGTTCGCGGCCGAGCATCGCCTGGCCACCAATGCCAACCTGTCGGCCAGCTCATTCATGGGATCACCCGAATGCGCCTTGACCCAGTCATAGCGCACCGTGGAGCGGGAGAGCAGCTCATGGATCTTGTGCACTATCGACCTGGCCTCGGTGGACCTGGTCCGTGCATGGCTCATGGGATTGTTGAGCAGGTCAATGGCCATGAGCGAGTCCGAGCGAATGCGGAACCTGACCTTCCCGGCGAACAGCTCCTCGCGGTACCTGCTGGCATCCAGCAGCGCGTAGTAAATGGAATTGAGTTCGCCCTGCAGGATTTCCTTGCCGATGGCAGCGAAGGCGTTGATCGTCGGTGGCGTACCCCGCCCGTAATCCAGGATCCAGCCATGGCCCATCAGCGGGCTGTGCCAACTTCGCGAGGCATCGGTGGTGATCGTCAGCTCGGAGTAGAAATCCTCGATGCGATCCTGGAGCAGGGCCATGGCGGCCCGCGCCCCGGCAAGGGGCCGGAACTGTTCCGAGACCTCGAACCCCAGCTGCCCCAGCGCCTCGGGCAAACGGATATGTCCCTCGAGCAACACGTTGTCGCAGTACACGGATTCCGACGCGTTGCAGCGCACCGCGCGAATGGCCTTGTCGAGGTGGGTCAGCAGGACACCGAGCCGGTGCCCGGATTCGTGGACGGGCAGGACGCCGCATCGTTGCCCGACGACCTGGAACGAGACGGTGCGAACCACTGCCCAGAACAGGATCTGGTTGTGGTGCCGCACCTCCACGGTGACCCCGGAGCGTTCGGTGACGGTCTGGACCGCAGGAATGAACCGCGCGGAGGGAGGCGTCGGGCGTGGTGCCTGCATGGTCTCCTCCTCGATTCGGGGATCGGCCGGTCCTGCTTGCGGAACATCCGATGTCCCAAAGCTACCTAAAATACCGTCCCGTGGGGATAGCCAATGGGCATCCATTCGTGAAGCCGCCGGCCTGGACGCGGAAATTGCGCTCCTCGCCTCCTGCGGGCCGGCGACCCGCCCGGCGTCGTCCAGCGGGCACCTGGCCAGGTGGCGCACCCGGGTGAGCCTAGGATGGATGTGTCAACGAGGAACTCTAGATGAAGCGGGTCCGCACAGGCATGGAAACACGGCCGTCCAAGCTGCAGCACCAGCAGCTGATCGTCACCCTCTTCGGGCTCTATGGCCGCGCGGCGGACGGTACCTTCCCGGTGGCCGTGCTGGTTGACATGCTCGGCGCCCTGGGGATCGAGCCGCCGGCAGTGCGCTCGACGGTGTCCCGGCTCAAGCGCAACGGGGTGCTGGTCAGCCGCCCTGACACCCGCGCCGCCAGCTACAGCCTTTCGGCGGGCGTGCTCGATGCCTTTGAAGAGGGCGACCAGCGCATCTATGCCCCGGAACGGTCGCACCCCAACGATCCCTGGTCGTTGGTCATATTTTCCGTGCCCGAAGCCGAGCGCAACCGCCGGTACGAGTTGCGGACGGAACTGAACAGCCTGGGCTTCGGCGCGGTGGGCGCCGGCGTCGCCATCGCCCCGAGCAATGTCCTCCCGCAGGCCATGGCGCGGCTCAAGGACCGGGGGCTTGACCGGTACGTCGAGTACTTCAGCGCCGACTACCTGAGCCAGGAAGACATCAGGGCCAAGATCCCGCAGTGGTGGGACCTGCAGGAGCTCGACGAGCAGTACCGGGACTTCCTTGCCCTCTATGGAACCGCCGAGGCCCAATGGTCAGCACGGCTTTCAGCTGCCGGTGGGGCCATGGAGCCCGCCGGCGAGCTTGCCGGGGAGGCCTTCGCCTTCTACGTTCCCATGCTCACGCTCTGGCGCCGTTTCCCCTACCGGGACCCGAACCTGCCGTTGGAATTCCTTCCGGACGGCTGGAAGGCGCCTGCGGCCAAGCATGCGTTCTGGGCCCTTGACGCGCTGCTTGCCCCCGTGGCCAGGACCTATGCGCTTTCGCTCCTGGGTGCGCGGGGTTCGGGCCCGAAAGCGTTGGCCATCCAGGACAGCGCCCCTGCCCAGTGAACGGCTGAGGGGTCGATGGCCTCGAGGTGGCCCAGCGCGGCGAATTCGCGCAGCCGGAGCGCTGAGCCCTGCGACCGCGCGGTGGCCGCGAAGGATCGTGAATGCCCGATCGGCACGCGGTTGTCATTGACCCCGTGCAGGACCAGCGTCGGCGTGGCGCCCAGCGGTTGCCGGACGGGGGATGCAGCCTCGTAGGTCTCCGGTGCCTGGGCGGGGGAGGTGCGGAAATATTCGGCCGCCGCACCGTCTCCCAGGTCCTCCAGGTAGGTTCGTTTCACGTCGGTGACCGGGGCCAGTGCCACGACGCCGTCGGCCAGCCGGGCGGTAAGCAACGCCAGCTGCCCGCCCACCGAATGGCCCACCGAGACCAGCGGCCCCGGGATGCTTTCCCTTCGCATCATGGAATTGAGGCTGCCCAGCGCCGCCGCGGTGTCCCGAAGCGGGTCGGGCCACGGGCCGCCGGCCCCGCGCCGGTATTCGATGTTGGCGGTGATCCACCCCTCGGCGCGCAGCGATGCGGCGAGCGGTTCCATCAGCGAAGCGGTGAGGTGCGAGCGCCAATAGCCCCCGTGGACCAGCGCGGCGATGCCGCGCAGTTCCGTGCCGGGCGCGGGGCGGGCAAGCACGAGGTGCTGGGCCTCGTCGGGGCCGTAGGACAGGATCCCGGACAACGGGGTGGTGCTGGTCATGGCGTTGGCTCCTTGGCGGGAACGATGGATGGGCAGTGCCGGCCGCCGAAGCGGCCGACACTGCCCTCGACTTTAGCGGTGGCTAGGCGCCGGGGACGGCTCCCGGCGGCAGGAAGTTGACGTCGCGCAGGGCCGAAAGCCGGACGACTTCCTCCGGATCGGAGACGTTGTGCAGCTCGTCGAAGAGCGTGGAGAGCTGTCCCGACGGGCTGACCCAGAAGAGGGACTTCCCGGGTGTTTCGTGCTTGTTGTAGTAGGCGTGGGGCAGGCCCATGGGCATGCGTACGGTGTCACCCGGTCCGGCGGTGGTCCACTCGCCGTCGAGGTAGAGGGTGTAGACGCCCTCCATGATGAAGATGTGCTCGTCCTGGGTCGGGTGCACGTGCGGGGGCACCCCGGTGCCGGCCGGATCCAGGGAGAGCCAGGCGAACGAGGAAGAGCTTTCGACCTTGGACAGATAGGTGTGTCCCAGCACGTTCCAGGTCTTGTTTCCCATGGCCTCGCTGGCCAGGGTGATGCCCTTGGGCAGATCGCCGAGAATGATTTCCTGGCCCTGTTGGATTTCCATTGCAGCTCCTTGTCGTGTGCTTCCTTGGTGGACCCAGCATGGCAGAGAAACCCCTTGGTATGCAATAGGTATTGCGATCGCAAGTTCTAGTGCATATGATGTGGATCACGCTTGGGGGCGTGCGCTGCTGCGAGGCCAACATGCGGCGTGCTTGAACCAACCACCGAACCGGGCAAGAACCGACAGCCCTTCACAATGAAGCGAGGCGCCAGCGTGAGTACCAAGAAATTTAGCGGCATGAGTGTGCATACCCTGGGAACGGGAGGTGGGCCGATCGTCTCAAGTTCGAGAGCCGGCACCAGCACCGCGGTCCGGGTCGACGATGCCACCTACGTCTTCGATGCCGGCATGGGCAGCATCCGCAATTACCGGTCGCACTGCGAGTGGGGACAGCTGCGCGGCATCTTCCTCACCCACCACCACTCCGACCACATCTACGACCTGGGTTCCTTCCTGGTCACCGGCTGGCAGGTGCCCGGCGAGTCCTTCGCCGCGCCGATCGAGGTCTTCGGCCCCGGCAAGCCTGCCCGCATCCCGGCACTCGATGCGGACCACGCCCGCGACATCGACGCCCGCGTGGGCAAACGCGAAATGACCTCGACCACCGAGATCGTCGACGCCCTGCTCGATACGGTCTTCGCCTCCGACATCGCCATCCGCATGGCCGACGAGGGGCGCGGGGAGCCGCATGAATGGGTGCGCGGGCACGACATCGAGATCCCCGCGGCCGCGGGTGCCGACCCGGTGGCCAACAGGCACCCGGTGATGGAGCCGTTCGAGATCTACCGCGACGAGCTCGTGGTCGTTTCGGCCATCCTGGTCGACCACCGGCTGTGCTTCCCGGCCTTCGGGTTCCGCATCGACTCGCGCCACGGCTCGGTCGTGATCTCGGGGGACACCGCATACTCGGAAAACTGCATCAGGCTCGCCCGGGGCGCCGACCTGCTGCTGCACGAGGTCATCGACCTGCCCTCCATCCTGGCGACCTTCCCCGATGGTCCCACCCGCGAGGGGATCGAGGTCCACCTGCGCGAATCGCACACGCCCTTTGCCGACGTTGGCAAGGTCGCCGCCGCGGCCGGGGTCAAGGCGCTGGTGCTCCACCACATCGTTCCCAACACCCCGGGCACCGCCGACCTGGCTGCAATGGACGAGGCGGTCCGCCGGGACTTCGCCGGCACCGTACACATTGCCGAGGACAACGACGTCTTCTTCCCCCGGGATCCCGGAACCAATAGTGTTGAAACCGCAGGACTTGAAAGCATCGGAGCAGGCGCATGAGCACCTCGGAGCACGTCCAGCCGCACACCCTTCGTGCGGCCGTCAAATACGGGAAAATGAATCGCCGGGCATGGATTGTCACGTCCCTGCTGGTCGTCTTCCAGATCATCAACTTCGCCGACAAGGCGGTGCTGGGCCTCGTCGCCGATTCGGCCATCAAGGAACTCGGCCTCACCGCGGGCCAGTTCGGACTCATCGGCAGCGCATTCTTCTTCCTCTTTGCCATCGCCGCGGTGGCCGTGGGCTTCCTTGCCGGCAAGGTCTCCACCCGCTGGATCCTGCTGACCATGGGCATCAGCTGGGCCGTGCTGCAGTTCCCGATGCTGTTCGGGGGCGGCGCCGCGGTCCTCCTGGTCACCCGCATCCTGCTCGGCGGGGCCGAGGGCCCGGCAACCCCCATTTCCCTGCAGCACGTCCACGGCTGGTTTCCGGCCAAGGAGCGCGGCTTCCCCTCCAGCATCATTGCCATTGGCTCCACGCTCGGACCCATCATCGCCGCCCCCATCCTGGCCGGCATCATCGCCCACCCGGCACTCGGCTGGCGTTGGGCCTTCGGGTTCCTCGGCATCGTGGGCCTGCTCTGGAGCGTTGTCTGGTTCCTCGTCGGGCGCGACGGACCCTACAGCCACACCACCGGGAAAAGGGCCGCCGCGGAGGCGGAGCCGGTGGAGGCCGCGGCGCCCCGGGAGCAGTCGGCCGCCGGAAAGCCAAGCGCAAGCATCACCGAACGCGCCGACCTCCTCAAGCTCGTCCCCATCCGCCGGGTGCTGGGCTCCAGGATGTTCCTGGCCGCGGTCCTGGCCGGCGCCGGCTGCTTCTGGGCCCAGGGCTTCCTGACCACCTGGTCGCCGAAGTACCTCGGCTCGGTGGTTGCCCTCTCGCCCGAGATGATCGGGCTGGTCTCGACCTTCCCGTGGGTCATCGGGGCGCTGGCGCTGCTGGTGCTGGGATACACCTCCCGCTACCTGATGCGCCGCGGCGTCACGGTGCGCTGGGCCATGGGCGCCCTGTTCGGCGCGTCCCTGTTGGCCTCGGGCATCTGCTTCACCGTGCTGCCGCACCTGCACGGCTATGCCGCGGTGACGGCGCTGACCCTCGGCGCCGGATTGGCGATGATCTACCCGCTGGCCCCCACCGCCATCGCGTTCTGCGTCGCCTCCAAGCAGCGCGCGGCCATCATGGCCACGCTGACCGGGCTGGCCTCGGTCGGCGGCGTCGTCGCCCCGGCCATGGTCGGATCGCTCATGGACCGCGCCGGGTACGTGCCCGGGCCCAAGGGCGTGCGCGACAGCGTCGAAATGGCCTCGTTGCTGGCCCAGGGCATGAACTCATCGTTCTCCATGATCGGGATCTACCTCATCGTCGTGGGCGTCATCTGCGTCCTGTTGCTGAACCCGGACCGCACCGCCGAGCGGCTGCAGACCCGGTTCGCCTTCAACGGATAGCCCGGGCCAGGCGCCGGAACCCTCCGCGGGGCGCGGGGGAGGAATCTTCCTTCCCCGCGCCCCGCGCGTTTTTCATCCGGGGCCTTCCCCGGCCGGCCACCCTCCGCTTCCCGGGCCGGTCATGGTGAACGTGGCCGCGACGGCGGCGGAGAACCCGTCGGAGGCAAAGAGCGCATGCGCCAGCGCATCCCGGGCGGCCGCCGCCGGTCCGCCCAGGGGGCGGCCCAGCGCCATGTTCACCCGGGCCTGCCGGGCGGCGCGCCGGGCAGCGGCCAGCCGCCGGCGGGAGACGCCGGCAAGCTGCTCCTCGATCCGCTCCCGGGGCAGCCTCCCGCCCAGCGCCGCATCCAGGACCGGGGCCAGCTCGGCGGCGTCGAGCAGGCCCAGCGTCATGCCCTGGCCCCCGATGGGGCTGACCTCGTGGGCGGCATCGCCGATCAGGACGAGGTTCGGGTGGTTCATGGATTCCACGGCAAAATTCGCCGTCCCGAATTCGCTGAGCATGGAGTTTTCGCCTCCCTCCACCCGGTGGCCGGTCCGCTGCGCGATGAGCTCGGGCAGGGACGCGGTCCCCGAATCCCGGAGCCGGGCGACCCAGCGCCGCCGGTTCCCCGGCAGCGGAAACGACTCGGTGATCCCGTGCCCGTGCAGGAACAACACCGCGGCCGGCCCGAGGCCGGTGCGATCCGGGTAGTCGCCCATGAGGTAGCGATCGGGCAGGTCCCGGCCGCGGAACGGGAGCCGGGCCGCCCGCCGCACGGCCGAGCGGGTGCCGTCGGCCCCGACGACGAAGCGGCACCGTAGCCGCGTGCTCCCGCCGCCGGCGTCGTCGGCCTCGACGTCGTGGAACCCCGGGTGCGCGGCGAACGCGGTGAACTCGTGGCCGGCCAGCAGCGCCGAGGGATCCAGGGCTTCCAGCCGTTCGCGCAGCAGGGCGACGGTCTGGTTTTGCGGCAGTGACAGGACGAAGCGGTGCCCGGCGGGGATGGAACCGAACCCCAGTTCCGCCACCTCCCGCCCCCGGGAAATGCCCACCCCGCGGGTGATCGGCACCCCGGCTTCTAGTGCCGCGGCGCCGACGCCGAGGCGGTCCAGGACCGCAAGACCCGGAGGATGGATCCCGATGGCCCGCGAATGCTCCCCGATGGCGGTGCGGGACTCGAGCACGCGCACGCTGCGGCCGGCCTCCAGCAGCAGGATCGCCAGTGCCATCCCGCTGGGTCCGGCCCCGACCACGACGACGTCGATCATCTGTCCGCCGAATGTTCCCCGTGCCAGATGGCCAGGTTCCGGTACAGCCCCGCGGCGTGCGCATGCCAGCCGGGCGGCAGCACCCGGGCGAGCTCGTCGCGGGTGAAACTGCGCCTGATGGAGGTGAGCCCGTCGCGCCTGATGAACGAGCTGCCGGCCAAGGGCAGGGTGGCCAGCCCGAAGAACAGCAACGCGCTGCTGCGGCGCCGGATGTCGCTGTGGATCGCCAGCGAGCGGGCCAGCCGCCGGCTGTCGGCGAAAATGCCTGCAAGCGCGGGCGGGTCCAGGTGGTGCAGGACGTGGTTGGAGATGACCACGTCGAACACCTCGCCCCCGGCCACCAGGTCGGCACTTGCGGCCCGCCGGAATTCCAGCTCGCCGGGGCCGAACCCGGCTGCCGCGCCGGCCCGGGAGGCGAAGTCGTGGGCGCGCGGGTCCGGGTCGATGCCCGTCACCTTGACCCTGTAGCCGTCAGCCTGCGCCCAGCGCAGCAGCGCCAGGGCGATGTCCCCGCCGCCGCAGCCGATGTCCAGGATCGTGGCGGTCCGCCCGCGGGGCAGCGCGGGGCGCACCAGGCGCAGGTACACGTCCCGCCAGCCGGACACGCAGCGGTTCACCAGCGGGAACTGCGCGTACGTCCGCTCCAGCAGCACGGGGTCGGCATCGGGCCTGTCCATCTGCTCGATTGCCGCGATGTCCCGTTGCATGGCCGCCGCGCTCAGCCCCGCCGGCCGGAGACCAGGGTCATCAGGGAGGTCTCGACGGTCAGGCCGGGGCCGAAGGCCATGGAACACACGCGCTCGCCGGTGGCTGATGCGCGTCCGAGGTGCTCGTCCATGATGTCCTTGAGCACGAACATCACCGTGGCGCTGGACATGTTCCCGTAGTCGTTGAGGATCCGGCGCGCGGGCATCAATTGGCCGTCGCCCAGCCCGAGGCGTTTTTGCACGCGGTCAAGGATGGCCCGGCCCCCGGGGTGGATGCCCCAGTGCGGGATCTGAGCATAGTCCGCGCCCAGGGTGTCGTCGCGGGCCAGCAGCGGTTCCAGGGCGCCGACGATGTGTTCGTCGATGATGTGGGGGACATAGGTTCCCAGAACCATTTCAAAACCCTCGTCGCCGATGTTCCAGGCCATGGCCTCCTCGCCCACCGGGGTCAGCACCGTCTCGAAGTGGTCAAGCCGCAGGCCGGGCCCGGGGTGGGTGCGGGCCGTGACGATGGCGGCGGCAGCCCCGTCGGCGAAGAGCGCCGATCCCATGATGGTGTCGGGGTCGTTGGAGCTGCGTACGTGGATGGAACACAATTCGGCGCAAACGACCAACACCACGGCCTCCGGATCGGCCTCGCAAAAGCTCTTGGCGGCCCGCAGGGCCGGGAACGCGGCGTAGCATCCCATGAACCCCAGGTGGTAGCGCTGGGTTGCCGGACTCAACCCCAGCGCCCTGACCAGCTGGTAATCGGGCCCGGGGTTGTAGAAGCCGGTGCAGGACACCGTGATCACGTGGGTGATGTCGCCCGGTCCAAGATCGGCGCAGGCATCCAGGGCCTTTTGCGCCGAATCAATATAGAGCCCGGGGGCGGTGGCCGCAAAGACCTCGTTGCGTTCCCTGGTGCTGGGCCGCAGCAAAAGCCCGGAGTCGGCGTCGAAGAAGAGCGGGTTCTCGGCCACCGTTTCGGTGGTGAACTCGGTGACCGCGGTGTGCCGGGTCGATATTTGGGCCGAATCAAAAGACGTGTTGATCAGGCGCTGGCCCAGCCGGGTCAGGCCGGGTTGGGCGCCAAAGACGTCACGGGCCTTGTCCTGGTACAGGATGGTGGGCGGGACTGCTGTTTGGATGGTTCTCATCATCACCGGCATAGTGCCGAGCCTATGGCCCGATGCCCCCGCGGTAAAGGGTGTTGCGCATCGCCCCGGGCCGGCCAAGCCCGGCGGCGCCCCCGGCGGAAAGGGTCGAAAAAATTGCTGGCATCCTCTCGACCGCAGGAGTATCGTCTTTATGTGGGGAGACCAACCGCGGTCGTAAGTGATCCCCGACCCCAGGGTGAGAGGTAATTGATGCCAGACAAATCACCACATAGACACGAACACAAGAAGCCTGCAGGCAAGTCGATCAAGGCGCGACGCGCGGAGAAGCGCTCGAAGAACGCACCTGAGACAGAGACCGAGCAGGTAACCCACATCAAGAAACACTGAGCAACTTGATGATTGGAGATGGTTTCGCGGAAGCGGGGAAGAACAGACATCTTCCCCGCTTCTTCCATGTCCGGCGCAGGACCCGATCGCGGCCGGTTTCCGGCCCAAAAAGTTTTTTGGCATGTTTCCAATCCGTTTGCGGACCGGCACCGAATGCTCCATGACAGCCCGAACCAACAGTGGTCGGGACGGCGCGGAGGCCAAGGGGCCGACGCCAAGCAAGGAGCATGACATGAAGCGCATGAACAGCAAGTTTGCCGCAGCACTCGGACTGATTGCAGTTGCCACCGTGGGCCTGACCGCTTGCTCGGCGGGCACCGGTGCCAGCGAATCGATGGCACCGTCCTCCTCGGCCGCCTCCTCCAGCAGCGCGGCGGCCCCGAGCAGCTCGGCCGCGGCCATGGACCCGGCAGCCAACCTCGTGGGCTCCGGTTGCGCCGCCTACGCCGAGGCCGTCCCGAGCGGCGAGGGTTCGGTTGCCGGAATGGCGAAGGATCCGGTGGCGGTTGCGGCCTCGAACAACCCGCTGCTCAAGACCCTCACCGCGGCGGTGTCCGGCAAGCTCAACCCGAAGGTCGACCTGGTTGACACGCTCAACGGCGGCGAGTTCACCGTGTTCGCGCCTGTTGACGAGGCCTTCGCCGCCATCCCGGAAAAGGATCTCAACGCGGTGGTCGCCGACGCCGATACGTTGAGCACCATCCTGACGTACCACGTGATTCCGGGCCAGATCGCCCCGAGCGACATCGCCGGCAGTCACACCACCGTCGAAGGACAGGACGTGAAGGTCACCGGCAGCGGCGACAAGCTCATGGTCAACGGCGCATCGGTGATCTGCGGAGGCGTCCAGACCGCCAATGCAACCGTCTACCTGGTGGACACCGTGCTGATGCCCCCGGCCAAGAAGTAACGGCAGCGCCTCGCACTGCGGCAGGTCAACCCACCAGGGGGTTGGCAACCGGTGGAACGTTCCATCGGTTGCCGGCCCCCTGCGGTTTACTTGCCCCGGTCGGAAGCTTCGGCGGGCAGGGAACCTGGATTCCTGCCCGCCGCACCAGAAAGGATGAAGGACGGGGCCTGGAATGCATGAGACGCTTTATCGCATGAGCTCACACCTACCCGGTGGCACGGACCAAACTTCCGCCCCCACCACCGAAGAACTGATGCTCGGGATCGCCACAGGTGACGAGAACGCCTTTGAGGAACTCTACGACCGTCTCTCGCCCCAGGTCTTCGGCCTGATCCGGCGCATCCTGAAGGATCAGGCACAAAGCGAGGAAGTCACCCAGGAGGTGTTCGTCGAAGCCTGGCAGCAGGCGGCGCGCTATGACGCAGCCCGCGGCAAGGCGATCACCTGGCTGCTGACCTTGGCGCACCGCCGGGCGGTTGACAGGGTCCGCGCCAGCCAGGCCAGCAAGGACCGCGACCTGCGCGAAGGCATCAAGGACTTCCAGGCGAGCTACGATGACGTTGAGGAAACGGCCATCGCCCACGATGAGGGACAGCGCGTCACCCGGGCGCTGGAAAAGCTCAGCGCAAACCAACGCGATGCGATCCAACTGGCTTATTTTGGCGGCTATACACACCTTGAAGTCGCCGAGTTGCTCAAGATCCCGGTGGGAACGGCAAAGACACGAATACGCGACGGAATGAACAAACTTCGAGACCTGATGGGAGTGGCGTGATGGACAAGGACAAGAACGAGCTGACCGGCAGCTTCGCCCTGAACGCACTGGGCGACGCGGAACGCGAGGAACTCCTCCGCCATGCCGAAACCTCCGAAGAGGTCCGCAGGGAAGTGGATGCACTGCAGGAAACGGCTGCGCTTCTGGGCCTCTCCGCCGCCCCCGCGGCCCCGCCGGCCAGGGTCAAGGCCAGCATCATGGCCTCCATCCGCAACACCCCGCAGCTGCCGCCGGCCGTCTCAGCGCAGGACGTTCCGTCCGAGGCAACGCCTGGGTCCACCGCAGCGCAGGAGCCCTCGGTGTCCGTTGCTTCCGGGCACGGAAGCGAGGACGCCGCGGAACCCCCGGCCACAGCCGACCCGGTTCCCGGGAGGGCCGCGTCGCCGGCCCTCCCGGCGAAGTCAAGCCAACGGATGTTTGCCCTGGCGGCCAGCGTGCTGTTGGTGGCCGCCGGCGTGCTGAGCGGCGTGGTGGTCAACCAGAACGCACAGCAGCAAAAACTCGAGGAACAGTTGGCCGCGCTGACCACCCAGCAGTCCGAGTTGACCCGCATCCTGACAGCTTCTGACGCCCAGTCCAAGAGCCAGAAACTGGACGACGGGGCAACCGTCACCCTTGCCTATTCAGCATCGGAGGGCAAGATGGCGGTGACCACCGCCGGCCTGCCTGCCCTGCCCAGCGACAAGGGCTACGAACTCTGGTTGATCTCCGGCACCGGGGCAGTACCCGCAGGAATGGTCGACGGGTCACAGGCAGATGGCATGGTCATGGTTACCGGGGCGATGGAGGGCGTGACGCACTTCGGCATCACGGTGGAACCGGCCTCCGGTTCCCCGGCACCCACCACCGAGCCGATCCTCGTCCAGGAGCTTTAGGCTCCCGGGTGAAAAGCCGGTCTCCATCCAATCCGCTGGTGGTAGCGTTCCGAATACGTAGTGGTTAGTCGTTCCCCGCAGTCGCGGGGAGGAGGAATCACAACGTACGGGTGGGTGAAATCATGAACAAGTTAACAGCGAAAAGGCTGCGGGACCTGGGCGCCTTCGGGCTCGCGGGATTCGCGTCGGCTGCCGTGCTCTTTTCCGTGGCTCAATTTGTGTCGGCCTTTTTCGCCACATCTTCGGCACCCTTGGTGGCCATGGGTTCGGTGTTCATCGACCTGACGCCGCCATGGCTCAAGGACTTCGCCATTGCCGCCTTCGGCACCAATGACAAACTGGCACTCTTCATTTCCATCGGCGCGATAGCAGCCATCGCCGCGGTGCTGCTGGGGATCCTGGCCAGGCGCAGCTTTGCCTCGGCGGCCACCTGCATCGTCATCCTCGCCGTGGCAATCGGAGCGGCCGTGCTTTCCCGGCCGGCCACCGGACCGGTGGACGTGACCCCCATCATCTTGGGGGCGGTCGCAGGCCTGGCCGTGCTGCGGTGGCTCACGACCCTTGCCGGAAAGGCGCGGCCGACCGCGCCGGAAGCGGTTCCGTCCTCCGGCGCCTCGCGCCGGAACTTCCTCCTGGCCACGGCCGTGACGCTGGTGGGCGCCGCCGTGGCCACCGGTGTCGGCAAGTCCTTGGCAACGGCACGAAACCTCGCGGATGCGGCACGTTCGTCGCTGGGACTTCCAGCGGCCAAGGTGACGGCGAAGGCACCCCCGGCGGAGGCACAGGTCGATCTGGCGGGCATGCCCCGGTTCATAACGCCAAACAAGGATTTCTACCGGATCGACACGGCACTTTCGGTGCCGCGCATCAATCCGTCCGAGTGGTCATTGCGGGTCCACGGCATGGTGGAGAAGGAATTCACCATGGGCTTCGAGGAGCTGCTGGCCGAAGACCTGGTGGAAAGCTACCTGACCCTGACCTGTGTTTCGAACCCCGTCGGCGGCCAGCTGGTGGGCAACGCAAAGTGGCTGGGCTACCCGCTGCGCCTCCTCTTGGAGCGGGCGGTGCCCCAGGACGGCGCGGACATGGTGCTGTCGACCTCGATTGACGGCTTCAGCGCCTCCACTCCGCTGGAGGTCCTCACCGACGACCGCATGGCGCTGCTGGCGGTCGGCATGAACGGGGAACCCCTGCCGCTCGAGCACGGATTCCCGGTCCGCATGGTGGTTCCCGGTCTCTATGGATATGTCTCGGCCACCAAGTGGGTCGTGGACCTGGAGGTCACCCGTTTCGCGGACAAGGTCGCCTACTGGACCACGCGTGGATGGTCGGATCGCGGGCCCATCAAGCTCTCCTCGCGGGTGGACGTGCCGCGGTCCTTCGCCAGTGTTCCGTCCGGAAAAGTTGTCATGGGCGGAACCGCCTGGGCGCAGACCCGAGGCATCTCCAAGGTCCAGGTGCAAATCGACGACGGCGAGTGGATGGACACGGAACTGGGTGCCGAGGCCTCCGTGGACACCTGGCGCCAGTGGCGCTACGAATGGGACGGCGGATCCACCGGAAACCACGTGGTCAGCGTCCGTGCCTTTGACGGGCAAGGGGAAATGCAAACCAGCGAGAAGGCCGACCCCGTTCCCGACGGGGCCAGCGGCTGGCAGCGCGTCCAGTTCTCCGTTGAATAGGCCGCCGCTCGCCTGACTAGGTGTACATGAGCGAGCCCGGGGTGGTCAGTCGCTCGCCGGTCTCCAGCCAGGTCTTCATGCCGGAGAGGATCATGGGCCAGCCGCCGTATAGCTGCTGGTTTGCGTCGTCCCGGAGCCGGTCATGGGTGACCGTCAGCAGGCATGAATCCTCGATCTGGCTGATTTCGTAGGTTATCCGGGACTCGCCTTCGGCCTTCACCTCGTCGTCCCACAGCGCGGTCATGCTCATCACGAGCCTGCGGGGAGCGTCGACCTCCAAGACGGTTCCCTCGCCCAGCGGTCCCTGGGCATTGGGGTTTTGGGTGGCGTAAACGGACCCGGGTGTCCAGTCGGTGACGAAGGTGTTCCCGAAGTAGTAGACGGCCGTTTGCTCAGCGTCTGTCAGCGCCGCCCAGATCCTTTCCGGCGTGGACTTGATGTAGAACTCATAGATCTTTTCCATGTGCACAGGGTAGTCCCGATCCGCGGGGGCGTCCGGGTGCCGCAGTTACTTTCCTGAACACGGTCCGGCAGGAGAGCCAAGCCCCGGCCGTCCCGTTTCCCCGTTTCAGGTGCAGCTGGACGGTCGGCGTCTTGGCCGTGGCCGTGGGTTGGTCACCCGAAGCCATTTCTTGTCGTGAGAAGATCTTGAAGGCAGGTCGGGTGATGACCACACCCCGCTTTTGAAAGGATGGTGAGCATGCCTCGCGATTCTTCACCGTATCAACGCCAGCTCACCTCCGTGTTCGCATCCCTTGGTGAGCAAGGACGAGCCAAGCGCGTTGAAGACCGCATTGTCTCGGGCATTGCCGCAGGGATCCTGCTCGATGGTGACAGGCTTCCCAGCGAGGCCGAACTGGCGTCCTCCCTCGGAGTTGCCACCATGACCGCGCGCGAAGCCCTAGTTTCCCTGCGGTCCATGGGGTTGGTGAAGACCACCCGTGGCCGTGAAGGCGGAACGTTCATCACGCTGTCCGATGGCGATCGATGCGGCCTCCTGCAAGACCGACTGGGGTCCATGAGTCGGGTGGAACTACGCGACCTGGCAATCCACTACGCAGCCATCGCCTCCACCGCGGCAGAGCTTGCGGCAGGTGCCGCCGACGAGCGAGATGTCGGCAGCCTGCGCCGGCTTCTGGAAAGCCGGAGCGCGGGCAGCGGCACGGGCGGGTCCGTGGTCGGTGAGTTCCTGCTCGAGCTCGCCGCACTAAGCCAGTCGGCGAGGCTCACCCGTGAGCACGTCAGGCTGCACACGGATTTCGGTTCGCTGCTGGCCTTGGCCCACGCGGATCCCGCGTTCGATGCCCGGATGATCGGCCTGTGCGGTGACATCCTTGAAGCGATCTCCGGCACGGATCCGGCCCTGGCGCGAAAGCTGGTCAACGACTATGTCAGGGACGGCGTCATCTGGCTCATCGCTGACCAGGCCCGGGTCCGGATGCGGATCGAGAAGCAAGAGAGAACAAGGCCCGAAAGCCCCGTGCGGAGGATCTCATGACCGAAAACAATGCCACCGGCAACGGCGCCGACGTGTCCTATTTCTTCGAGTCCCTGCTGCTTGACCTGAATGCATGGGCGGAGCAGATAGGCAGGATTTTTGAATCCCGGGATGAAGCCCCCGGGCCACGGGAACTCGATGCGGCTTTCCATCCGCTGGTCGACCAGTTCCTGGACCGGGAGACCCATCCATTGGTCGGCGCGGGATTCGTCGCCGCCCGCGATGCACTTGCCGGGGCCCCCTGGCATATGGCCTGGTGGCAGGGCGAAGCCAAGGAACGACTGCTCAGGCTGACCATGGAATCGGCGGGCGAGACCTATTCGCGACGGGAGTGGTTTACCGTACCCATGGATACCGGTGAGGGACATATTGCCGGACCGTACGTCGATTTCCTCTGCACCGATGAATACACGTTGACGTTCACCGTCCCGGTGACGGCGAAAGGGAACTTCGTCGGTGTTGCCGGTGCCGACGTCTTGGTCGAGACCATCGAGCTGCTGCTCGTTGACCGACTCCGCGACATTGACCGGCGCGCCGCGCTGGTCAATGTCAATGGCCGCGTCGTCGTTTCGGCCGATCCGCAGCTGGCCGCCGGGAAGCTGCTGGTTCGTGGCTGGCAGGATTCACGGGATTCCACCCTGCCTGTTGCCGGTGGCGACCTTGGCTTTGACAAGGTTCTGCTCAGTCGCTGCGGAACGTTGCCGCTAGCCATCGCGGTGCCTGCCTGAACCCGGGTCCGTGGCATTTGAAACCGCTAGAAACAGCGGCGAATTCGGCGTAGTCTCAGGAGTAGGCGGAAGAACCGTAGATCGGAAGGCCGCCCAAGGGAATGCGGAGACTGCACATGGATAATGCACACAGCACGGTGCCGACGGCTGGCTTGCTCTAGGCAGGCAATGTGCGTCTCCTGCACGGGCATTCCAAGCGCGCAGTGACCTTGTAAAACCATTCTCCTTCGCGCGGCCCCCCTCATTGGCGGCAAGCCCTCAGTGGACGGGAACATCGGCAACCCCTGGCACCCGGAACCACGACCCTAAAATCATTGCCATTGCTTCGGCGACTAAGGAGCGCGTGATGAGCAAAGACACCAACGTCCAGCCAGACCTCGATGTCGAGGCCGACGACACCGTGGAGACAAGACCACGGAAACCATCCCCGGACGAGCTGCCCGATGGTTCAGGCAACGACGCGCACAGGCATCTCGATTCGGATGCAGAAGGCCGCTTCGACGCCGGGTAGGATCGGCAATTCGCCGGGCACCACCTCCGAACCATGGAGTGCCGGAGCCAAGCACGATCGAGGTGGCCGCGGGCCGGGTTGAGGGCCCGGGAGCCACCGGGTGGCGTGTGGGCACGCAGCCCCGCTAGAAACTTCAGGTCAAACACATTCGAAGGATGTGAATAGTCATGACACAGAATGCACATATTCCAGCACCGCGCGAGGAACCCAAGGCAAAGCTGAGGGTGTCGAGGATTCACCACGCCAACGGGTTGTTGATCGGTGGCGGATTGACCGCACTGCTCTTCTTGCTGTTTATCATCACCGGCGGCGTCACGCTGGGAACAGTGATCAGCCCGCTGTGGATTGGGTTCATCATCGGTGTCCTGGTCGCGCTTCTTGGGGCCTTCCGCATGGTTCGCGGCCCCGAAGCATTCGGCCTGGGCGACACGGAACACAAACACCCGGCCGCGTAAAACAACACGGGTGAAATCACGGAGGCCATCGTCTTGCCGCCCCCAGGGCAGACGGTGGCCTCCGTGTGCGCAGCGGACAGAAAAACATTCGTCGTATCGCCAAGGTGTCTTGGCCGTGGTGTAGGCACGCAGCCGATTAGGCTGAGGACCAGTACCAAGAAAGGGACCTGCACCTGATATGAGACGTGTCTTGGCCTACTTGCTGCGCATTGGCGGTTGCATTGCCATCGTTGCGGCCGTGGTCGCCCAATTGCAACAAAGCATCAAAAACGAAGGTTCGGGCCAGGGCGAAGTGGATTTTGTCATCCAGAATTTCTTCTCGTTCTTCACCATTGAATCCAATGTCTTGGCCGCGATTGTCTTGTTTGTGGGCATCTTTACGCTGTCTTCGAGGAGCGAGCCCCGCGGGTGGAGCATGATCCGGGCCTCGGTCGCCACCTATATGGCCACCACCGGCGTGGTCTACAACCTGTTGCTGCGGGGCATTGAACTGCCGCAAGGCACCACCGTTCCCTGGTCCAACGAGATTCTTCATGTCATTGCGCCCGCGATCATGGCGCTGGATTGGCTCATCGCGCCGGGACGCCGACCGCTGCACGCCAAGGTGCTGTGGGGGATTGTGGCCTTTCCCATTCTCTGGGCCGGCTATACCCTGGCCCGCGGTGTCATGGTGCTTGACCCGCGTACCGACCTGCCCTGGTATCCCTATCCCTTTCTGGACCCAAACACGAGTGCAAACGGATATTTCTCTGTCGGCTTCTACGTGGCACTCATCGCCATGGTCATCGGCGTCGTCGGCGCCGGGATGTTGTGGCTTAGCCGCGTGCGGCGCCGCACCCCGTAATACCGGCATAGCGGCCTGCGATAGCCTGGGGGCTTGGAGACCCCGGGAGTCCGGCGGTAGCCGCAAAGGCTGGTTGGACGGAGTGGAATGCGCGATCGCGTGATCTGGGTGGTTGTAGCAATGGTGCTTGCCGCCATGGGGATTTCGCTTTGGTCCGATGCCCCTGTCGCCGCGGTGGGCGCCTGTGCGGCCGCGGCGTACTCCTTGGTTTCGGCCATCCGCGGCCATTGCCTTGGGGGCACCTGCATACCGCCCGCTGCGGGCGAGGGAGACACGCAAAAAAATCAAGAGGCCGACCGGGAATGAATTGGCGACCCTCGGGGTTTTACATGCAAAGACATGTATTTCACGAGAGGGAGCAACACACCATGAGCCAAAACATCGTAGTCATCTCCGGCGGACTGGGCACGCCATCGACCTCCGGCCTGCTGGGTCGCCAACTCGGCGAATCCGCCGTCAGGGAACTTGCCGCCATGGGTATCCAGGCCGACCTTACGGTATTGGAGCTGCGCGACTATGCCGCCGACATCACCAACAACCTGCTCACCGGCTACGCGCCGCCGCGCCTGGCCGAGGCCATCGAATCGGTTCGCAACGCCGGCGGACTGATCGCCGTCTCCCCGGTCTTCACCGCATCGGTCTCCGGGCTCTTCAAGTCCTTCATCGATGTCCTTGACCCCACCTCGCTCGATGACAAGCCGATGATCCTGGCGGCCACGGGCGGAAGCGCACGGCACAACCTGGTCGTTGACTACGCGATGCGTCCGATATTCGCCTACCTGCGCGCCCGGATCATGCCCACCTCGATCTTTGCCTCACCCGAGGACTGGGGCGCCGACCAGGGCCACGGTGCCCTGGCCGAACGCGAGCGCCGGGCCGGAATCGAACTGGCCCAGGCCATCGCCGGACCCAACGGGGCCGCTGCGCAGACCCAGGACCTCGGCGATACCCGCTCCATTGCCCCGCGCGTGAGCGAAACCGCGAACCCGCGGGACAACATGACCTCCCTGCCCTTCGAGCAGCTGCTGGCCAACATCCAGCAGGGCTAGGCGCGCACCGGTGGCTATTGGGCAAACTCCGGATCGGTGACGTCCTTGTTGTCGCAGCCGTCGACAGCCGCCCCCATGCGGTGGATCATCCCGCCCAGGACCGGCTGCGGGGTGGCGAAGTTCAGCCGCACGAAGCCCTTCCCGCCGCTCCCGCAGGCGGTCCCGTTGATCAGTGCGACCTGGGCCTCCTTGAGAAAAAACTGGGCGGGTCCCGGGTCCAGGGCCAGGCGGGAGACATCCAGCCAGGCGAGGTACGTGCCCTGCGGGGGACGGTAGCGCACCTGTGGCAGGTGTTCCCTGATGATGTCGGAGAGCAGCATCCGGGAGTTGTCGAGGTAGCCGATGACCCCGTCGAGCCAGCCGGTGCCCGTGCGGTACGCGGCGGTGGTCGCCGCCAGCCCCACGTTGGCCGCGCCGTGTTCGGGGACCCCGCCCACCCGCTCCCACACGGTCCGGTCCGCGTCGTTGGTCAGGATGAGCTGGGCGCACTTGAGCCCGGGCAGGTTGAAGGCCTTGGTGGCGGCAACGGCGGTCACGGAGTGGGCCGCGGCCGCGGGCGAAACCGTAGCGTAGGGAACATGCGAGGAGCCGTCGAACACCAGGGGCGAATGGACCTCGTCGGCGAAGACCCTCGAGCCGGTGGCCTCGACCAGTTCGGAAATCGCCAGTAGTTCCCCGCGTGAATAGACCTTGCCGATGGGGTTGTGCGGATTCACCAGGACCAGCAGCGCGCCGCCGGCCAATGCCTGCCCCAGGGCGCTCCAGTCGATCTCCCATCCGGTGTCGGATTCAACCATGGCCACCTGGATGGAGTCGCGCCCAAAGCGCTCCGCCGTGGCGATGAAGGGCATGTAAGCGGGGGTGAGCAGCACCAGCGGAGCGTCGCGGCGGTGCCCGGGGGAGAAATGCATGATGGCCGCATCCAGTGCCGCCGCCACCGACCCCATGGGCCGCACCCGGTCGGGGTCGACCTTCCACTCAAACCTGTTGTCCAGCCAAGCCGCGGTCGCCTGCTGCATGTCGTGGACCAATGGCGTCGGCGCGTAGCCGATCAGGCCGTTGGCCAGGGTTTCCTGCGCCGCCGCAATGACGCCCGGGGCGGTCCCGAAATCCATTTCCGCCACCCATGCACCCAGCGATCCGCGGTATTCGGACCACTTCAGGGAGCCGGTCCGGCGCAATTGATCGACGGTCAGCAGGTCGAAGGGGTGGGCACTCATCTAGCCAGCTTAGACTCGTTCGGCAACGAAAGCCCCTGCGGTTTTTCTTTTCTTCTGCCCAAGGCGCAGGTTCTTCGGTAGGTTGGCTGGTGAAGCAGCATGCGTGAAGGTTCCCACCCGATGCCCCGGGAATCAACCCGGGCGTCGGTCAAGGGATGGATGCCGAACGGGGGAGCCATGGACGGGCGCAATGAAACGGTCGAGCAGCGATTGGACCGGAACTGGAACGAACTCATGCAGGAGCTGCGGGTCATGCAGACAGGGGCGCAGATCCTCGCCGCTTTCCTGGTGGTCCTGCCCTTCCAGGCCGGATTCACGGCGCTGGGCCAGGCGGAACGGACGTTCTACCTGATCCTGCTGGTGTTCTCCGCGCTGCTGATCATCCTGTTGGTCACGCCCGTTGCCGTGCACCGGCACCTCTTTGGCCAACGCGTCAAGATCACCACCGTGCACATGGGCCACGTCATTTCCAAGGTGGTCATCATCGGCGTGGGGGTGCTGGTGGCCGGGTGCGTGTGGTTCGTGGTCCAGGTCCTCTACGGCTGGGCGTTGGGCGCGCTCATCGGCGGGCTGGTGATGCTGGCTGCGGTTTTCCTGCTGGTGGTCCTGCCACGGATCATCAAACCGAAGTCCTCGATCCCCGAGGTGCCGAGCGGCGGGCCGGCATAGCGCCAGGGCCCTCCGAGGCGGGCGGTGTCGTCGCACGCCTCGGAGGGTGTCAGCCTGCGACGTGGAGCAGCGGCATCTGGTCGGCGAACCGGGACGCCCCGATGGCCACCGCGTCGGCACCCAGCTCGCTGCGCAGGACCCGGAGGGGGTTTCCCGAAATGGGCGGCGCCGCGTCGAGTGCACTCTGCATCGCAGGGTGCAGTAGATCCCACGCGGTTGCCACGCCGCCGCCGATGACCAGCGCGGATATGTCAAGAATTCCCGAGATCATGAGCGCGGCCCTGGCCAACCCGGCCCCGGCGCGTTCAAAAAGCTGCGAGGCAACGTCGTCCCCCTCCCGGGCGCGCCGGGCGACCTCCTTGGCGCTGTACCGGTTGCCGGTCTCATCGGCGTAAAGCGTCGAGATGGACCGTCCGGCAGCGATGGTTTCCAGGTGCCCGACGCGCCCGCAGCTGCACAAGCGATTGCCGAAACCCGGGATATGCCCGATCTCCGCGGCGGCGCCGTGCTCCCCGGTGTGCAGGACAGAATTCAGGACCAGGCCACCGCCGACACCCGTGCCCAGGGCGATGCCGAAGAAGTTTTCCAGGCCCCGCCCGGCTCCGAATCTTTGCTCGCCCAGGACGAAGGCTGCCACATCGTTGCCGACGTTCACCGGCATCTGGAGCGCCCCGGCGAGGCTGGCGCCCAGGGCGTAGCCCTGCCAGCCGGTGAACGAGTCACTGGCCGCAAGAACCACCCCGTTTGCGTCGATGACGCCCGCGGCACCGACGCCCGCGACCTTCGGGACCAGCCCCGAGAGCTCGGTGGCCCGGGTTGCCACCTGGAGACAGGATTCCACCATCGCATCGCCGCCGTGCTCGGCAGGTGTGTCGGTCGAGGCGCGGCCCCTCACTGTTCCTTCACTGTCCAAGATGACGGCGGAAATTCCGGTTCCGCCAATGTCGATTCCCAGTCTCGGATACACCGCTAGGAATCCTTGGAGGTGGACAGCAGGGCGAATCGGGCTTCACGCCGCTGCCTTTGCACGAGGGGGTTCGGCGAGGGCACGGATGCCAGGAGGTGTCGGGTGTAGGAAGCCTCGGGGCGCAGAAGCACCCTGGCGGTTCCCCCGCTCTCGATGACGTTCCCGTGCTGCATGACCGTCACGCGTCGGGACACGGCATGCACCACGGCAAGGTCGTGGCTGATGAACAGGCAGCCAAAGCCGTGCTCCTTTTGCAACTCCAGCAACAAGGCCAGCACCTCGTCCTGCACCGAGACATCCAATGCGCTGGTCGGCTCGTCGGCAATCAGCAATTCCGGGGCCAAGGCCAGTGCCCGGGCCAGGCCGATGCGCTGGCGCTGTCCGCCGGAGAGTTCGTGCGGGTAGCGGCTGGCGTTGGCGGCCGGGAGCCGAACGGCTTCCAGGAGCTCGCGCACGCGGACATCGCGTTCGGTACGGGCCGGGCGCCTGCCGTTGACACCGTGCATGACCAGCGGTTCGGCGATCGAGTCGCCCACGGTCATGCGCGGGTCGAGGGATCCGCCCGGATCCTGGAAAATGATGCCGATGCGCGAGCGCAACTTGCGGATCTCCCGGGTCGAGGCCTTCAGCAGGTCGGTGCCGAAGAGGGTGATCTCGCCTCCCGTCACCGGAACCAGGCCAAGCGGGGCGCGGCCGAGCGTTGACTTGCCCGATCCCGATTCGCCGACCAGGCCCACGATTTCGCCGCGGTTGATGACCAGGCCGGCCTGATTGACGGCGCGGAGCTTGCGTCCGCCGCTGGTGTAGTCCACGCAAATACCGCGCATCTCCAGCACCGGATCGATGCCCGGCACAACGTCCGGGGCATCTTCCGGGTGCGGTTCCGCGGCGCGTTCCCCGGCGGCGATGGCATCCCACCGTGCCACCGGGAGCGTCGGAACGGCGGCAAGCAGGGCCCGGGTGTAGGGCTCGGCCGGGTCGGTGAGCACCTGGACGGTGGTGCCTGTTTCGACGACCTCGCCGGCGTTCATGACGACCACGCGGTCCGACAAGTCGGCGACGACGCCCATGTTGTGGGTGATCAGCAGCAGCGCGGTGTTGGTTTCCTTCACCAGCTTGCGCAGCAGCTCCAGGATCTCGGCCTGGACCGTTACGTCGAGCGCCGTGGTCGGTTCGTCGGCGATGATCAGCGTGGGGTCGCAGGCCAGGGCGATGGCGATGACCACGCGCTGGCGCTGGCCGCCGGAAAGCTGGTGCGGGAAGTTCCTGGCCTTGACGGCGGGGTCCGGGATGCCGACCTTTTCCAGCAATGCCACGGCGCGTTCCATGGCCGCGGCATTGGAGACGCCGCGGTGGTTCAGGATGGCCTCGGCGACTTGCTTGCCGACCTTCATGGAGGGGTTCAGCGCGGTCATCGGCTCCTGGAAGACCATGGAAACCACGTTGCCGCGCATGGAGTCCATGACCGCATCCGAGGCGTTCAGGACATCCTTGCCGTCTACCTCCACCACGCCCGAGGTGTGTGCGGTGGAGGGCAGCAGGGCCATGGCGGTCAGCGAGGTGATGGTCTTGCCGCTGCCGGATTCGCCGACGACAGCCAGCACCTCGCCGCGGTCCACGGAGAAGGACACCCCGCGCACGGCGTTGACGGTGCCGTACTTGGCCTTGAAGTCCACCACGAGGTTTTCGATCTTGAGCGCCGGGACGGTTCGGGTGAGCAGGAGAGTGTTGGTCATGATTGGCCTCGTACATCAAACATGTCGCGCAGGCCGTCACCAATGAAGTTGAAGGCGCTGACGATCAAAACAATGGCAATGCCTGCGGGGAAGATCAGCCACCAGGCGCCGGAATACACGGAGGAAATGCCGTCGGTGAGCATGGCTCCCCAATCGGTGGCCGGCGGCTGCAGTCCCATGCCCAGGAAACTGACGTAGGCGATGAGCAGGATGGCATCGGCGACCTGGAAGGTCGCGTTGACCACCACGGTGCCGATGGTGTTGGGGATGATGTGGCGCAGGATCGCCCGGGAGTTGGAGCCGCCGGTGGCCTTGACGGCCAGCACGTAGTCGCGGCTTTTCAGCGACAGGGCCTCGGCGCGGGTCAGGCGGGCCGGGACCAGCCAGGACACGGCGCCGATGATCAGCACCATCATCCATTCACTAGGGCGGACGATCGCGGAGATGACCAGCAGCAGGAAGATGCCCGGGATGGCGATGCCGGCGTCGACGATGCGCATCATGGTGGCATCGACCCAGCCGCCCAGATAGCCGGCGACCGAGCCCCAGAGGGTTCCGAGGATGGTGGCGAGCACGCCCGCGGCAAGGCCAACCAGGATGGAGGTGCGGCCGGCGATCATCAGCCGGCCCAGCACGTCGTAGCCCAGGCCGTCGGTGCCCAGCAGGTGGCCGTCCTCGCCCGGCTTCAAATCCGCCTGCATGAGGTTGGTGGAGACCTGCTCCGTTTGGTAGACCAACGGCCCGATGAAGCTGAAGATCGTCAGGGCAACTACGATGACGACACCCAGGACTGCCAGCTTGTTCGAGAAGAACTGGCGCACCGCGCGGGCGGTCGGGGACTTCGGGGGAGCGGTTCGGCTCAGGGTTGTTGTACTCACTTGACACCTCCACGGGCGCGGGGATCGAGAATGAACTGGGTGATGTCTGCCAGCAGCGAGCCCATGACGGTCGCCACGGAAATGACCAGCACGCAGCCCAGCAACACCGGGAAGTCGGTGGTCTGCGCGGCGTTCCAGAAGAGCAGGCCCATGCCCGGGTAGTTGAACAGCTGCTCGACGACCAGCGCTCCGCCGAACATGACGGGCAGGTAGTAGCCGAGCATCGTCACCACGGGGGTCAACGAGTTGCGCAGCACGTGCCGGGAGATGACCTTCGCCATCGGGGTGCCCTTGGCGCGGGCGGTGCGGACGTAGTCCTCGTGCAGGTTGTCGATCGTCGACGAGCGCATGTAGCGCGAGAACGTCGCCACGCCAGCCAGGCCGCTGGTGAGGATCGGCAGGATCATCTCCCGCGGCTGGGACAGGACCTGCGCCACGGTGTCGCCCTGCGGCGCACCGGCCGGGAGCCAGCCGAGCAGCTGGGAGAAGAACATGATCAGCAACAGGCCCAGGAAGAAGCTCGGGGTGGAGTACACCACGAAGTTCAGCCCGGTCATCACGTAGTCGAAGGCTTTGTTGCGGCGCATCGCCTGGGCCATGCCCAGGGGGATGGCCACCAGCAGGGCGCCGATGATCGCGGCAACCGCCAGGACCATGGTCTTGGGAAGGCGCTGGGCGATGAGCGAGGAGACATCGGTGTTCATGACGAATGAACGACCCAGATCCCCTTGCAGCCACTGGCCCGCGTAGTTGAAGTACTGCTGGATGAGCGGCAGGTCGAAACCCTGCTCATGGTTGAAAGCCGCAATCTGGGCTTCCGTGGCCTGCTGCCCCAGGATGCCGCGGGCGGGTCCGCCGGGCAGGGCCTGGAGCAGCAGGAACACAATAACCGAGACGATCGCGATGACGACCGCCGCCTGCACAAGTCTTTTGGCCAGAAACCAACTGAACAGCCGAATCCCTGAGCCATCGCGAATGGCGGTGGTTGTACTCGACATCGACGATTCTCCCTTCTTGGTGGGCCGAAGCCCGGTTGTTGGACCGATTGGCCCGAATTACTTGTTCCAACCCCAACGCTGCGGGAAGAAGTTGGCGGTCGGATCCTGTGTGGTGCCGGTCATGCCGTCGCGGATGACCGACACCTGGTAGACCGGGTTCGGCAGCCACATCACCGGAAGCTGCTCGGCCAGCAGTGCCGAGTACTCCTGCATGGTCTTCGGGTCGTTGGTGGTCAATGCCGCGTCCATGAGCTTGTCGGCCTCGGTGTTCGAGTAGTTGCCGAAGTTGACCGAGGCCTTGGTCGCGAAGATGCGCTCACCGGTCGGGTAGGCCGGGAAGTACCAGGAGCCCGCGGCTCCGAAGTAGGAGAACTCCCAGTTGCAGTCGGCCGAATCGGCCTCGCATGGTGCGGTGCGGTTCAGCACGGTGTTCAGCGGGGCGCGGTCGAACGTGACGGCCACGCCGATGTCGCGGAAGGAGGACTGCATGGCGGCGAACTGCTTGTCCGCCTCGTCCGAGCCGGACTGGACCATCATGGTCATTTCCATCCTGGTGCCGGCCTTGACGCCTTCGCCGCACTGGTTCTCGGCGGTGCCTGCATCCTCACACACCAGCACGCCATCGGCTCCCGGCTTCCAGCCGTGGTCCGCGAAGAGGGTCTTGGCCTTTTCGGGATCGAACGGGTACGGGTTGTTCTTCTGGGCATCGGAGAGGTACGAGGACGGGATGTCCTGCGGGACCGGGCCGTAGACCGGGTTGGCCCCGTCCTTCCAGATCACCTTGGAGATGGTGGGCTGGTCGATGGCGGACTGCAGCGCCTGGCGCACGTAGAGCTGCTTGTAGGTGTCGCCCATCTTCGGGTTGTTGAAGTTGTAGGGCATGTAGGTCACCGCCCAGCCCTCCCAGGGGTCGATCTGGTAGTTGTTGGACTCGAACGAGGACTTCTGGTCCATCAGCGAGGTGGGGATGTAGCCGTAGTCGATGCCCTTGGAACGCAACAGGTTGACCTCTGCATCGGCCGAGGTGAACGGCAGCAGGTTCACGGTGGAGACCTGGGCGGCGTCCAGGCCGTCGTACTTGGCGTTCTTGCTCAGGGTGACCTTGCCGGAATTGTCGAAACCGCCCAGGGTGAACGGGCCGGAGACGACCTTCCACAGCGGGTTGGCGGCGTAGGAGGCCATGTCCTCGGAGGACTTGGCAAGGTACTCGAAGATCTTCTTGGCGCCGGCCTCGGTGCGGTCCCCGTCGCCGGCCTTGGCGTCGTCGGAGGTCTTGGCCCAGGCGTGTTGCGGCAGCGGCTTAATGCTGGTCAGCTGCGTGGAGGACATCCAGTCCTGGTTGTAGACCTTGTCGAAGGTCAGCGTGAAGGTCTTCTCATCGGTGTAGTCGATGTCGGTGATGTTGTCCGGAAGCCGGCCTTCCTTGTAGCCGCCCCAGGCCTCCTTGTTCGCCTTGACCAGGTTGAACCAGAACTCCACGTCGCGGGTGGTGATCGGCTCGCCGTCGGCCCAATGCATGTCGCGCATGTGGAAGGTGACCGACTTCCCGTCGGCCGAGTAATCCATCTTGTCGGCGATGCCGGTTTCCAAATCCAGCCTCATCTCGCCCTTGGACCCGTCGAAGGTCATCAGGGGGGACCAGAGCGCCTGGGCGATCGAGGAGTTGTGGGTGGCCATCTTGCCGGCGATGCCGATGGGAAGGATCCAGTTGGGGGTGGCGTTCGGGGGAAGTGCGTAGTTCACCGCGTCGGTGTCGACGCCGGCCGGGACGGTGGCGGCGCTGCCCGAGGTGGTTGGATCGTTGGCCGAGCCGCCGCCGGCGCAACCGGTGAGCAGCAATGCGAAAGCGGTGATGCCAGCGGCAAGCCCGACCTTCAAACGTTTGCGATCGTTGGACATTGGGTGGTCTCTCCTGAAGCTAGACGTGTTGGTGAGGAGGATGGAGCCAAAAACCTTTAATTCGATATCGAACAAAGTATCTTTCGCGATGAACGAACTATGTGTAATATAGAGCACAAGTGGCGGGTTGCGCATCTCGAGAAGGTAACGATTCCGATCGAGGGCGTACAAAGCCGCCACTGACAAGCCAAAGTCGGAATCATGACGAACAAGGGAGCGCGCCAATGAGCACCGGTGACCTAGCAGTGGACGTACTGCGGCGCATCGCCGTGGAGCCGGTGACCCGATCGGCGCTGGCCAAGGAAATCGGCCTGGCTCCCTCCACCATTTCGGCGAAGATCAACGACCTCATGGCCGCCGGGCTCGTCGAGGAGGGCGGTGCCGCGCCCTCGCGCGGGGGACGCCCCGGGCGGCTGCTGTCCCTCACCTACCGCACGGGCCGCGTGGCAGTGATCTCCATGGGGGCCAAACACGCCAACGTCGCGCTCGCCGACCTGGCCCGCGCCATCCATGTCACCTCGGCCATCACCATCGACGTGGCCCAGGGGCCCGAGGCGACGGTGGAACTCATCGCCGCCGAGGTGCGTGGCTTGCTGGCCAGCGCCGGGGGAGAGTTGCTGTCGGTGGGCATCTGCATCCCCGGGCCGGTGGACGTGGAGCGCCGCATCGTCATCGCGCCATCGCGGATGCCCGGCTGGCACAACCAAGACGTGGGGGCGCTGTTGGAAAGGGCACTGGGGGTTCCGGCCATCACCGACAACGACGCAAACCTGGCGGCCCTGGGCGAATACCTGTGCCGTCCCGATGCTGCGGCAAATTCCATCACGGTGCTGGCCGGCACAGGCGTGGGCACCGGCATCATTGCCGGCGGCGAACTCTACCGGGGTTCCACCTATGCTTCCGGGGACATCACGCACACCAAGGTCGAGGCCGCGGCCGACCGCATGTGCTCCTGCGGCAACCGCGGTTGCCTGGAAACCATTGCCTCGGGCGCCGCCATCGTGCGGGACTTGGGCAACGCCGGCATCGAGGCGAAGGACATCTTCGAGGTCCTCGAGATGGTGCGTGACGGCGACCCCACGGCCAACGGCGTGGTTCGCGAGGCGGGACGCCAGCTGGGTCTGGCCCTGAGCACCGTGGTTAATTTCTTCAACCCCGGGGACGTCTACCTCACCGGCGCGCTCTCGGCCGCCAGCGTGTACGTCGCGGCCGTCCGCTCGCAACTCTACGAACGATGCCTGCCCCTGGCCACGGCCGGGTTGCGCGTGGAGGCGACGCAGTCGGGCAACGAGGCCGGACTCATCGGCGCGGCCGAACTGGCCATCTTGCACCTGTTGAACCAGCCATCGCTTCCGGCCCGCTTCTCCGAACCGGCCGGCTGAACCGAACCGCTTTCCCGCCCACCGTCCCCTTACCCACCTTGGAACCAGGAGCCCCTTTCCCATGAGCGCAACAGCAATCCGTCCACGCATCGGCACCGGAGGCATGTCCATCGAGGCCTCCAACTTCTCCCCGCACCGCTCTGGATTCGAGGCCTTCAACTTCACACGGGGCGAGGTGCTGCTCTCTCGCTACACGGTGCTGGCGCCCGGGCACGGGAACTACGACGCGTCGGTGGCCAACGGTGCCAGCTGGGTGCCGCTGGTGCACGCCCGCTCGCTGCCCGGCGGCATGGTCGAACCGGTGGTCTACGAGTCCCTGAAGACCGAGCTGATCGAGATGATCCACGCACAGGGCCCCTTCGACGGCTTCTTCCTGGACATCCACGGCGCCATGACCGTGGTCGGCCGCCAGGACGCCGAGGCCGACCTGGCCCGCGCCGTGCGCACCGCGCTCGATGAGGTCAGCGCCAAGGCCGGCACTCCGCGCACGCTGGTTTCGGCCACCATGGACCTGCACGGCAACGTCACCGCCGACCTGGTTGAGCAGTGCGACCTGATCACCTGCTACCGCATGGCACCACACGAGGACGAGCAGGAAACCAAGACCCGTGCCATGGCCAACTTGATCACCAGGCTTCTCGAGGGGACCGGCGCACCGGCCAAGGCCTACGTGCGCATCCCGGTGCTGCTGCCCGGTGAAAAGACCTCCACCCGGCTGGAACCGGCCAAGGGAATCTACGAGGCGATCCTGCCCATCGAGTCCTCGACCGGCATTGTCGACGCCTCCATCTGGGTCGGCTACGCCTGGGCCGACGAGCCGCGCTGCTACGCCACCGTCGTGGTGACCGGGGACGACGCCGAGCTGGCCGGTGCCAAGGCCACCGAGCTGGCCACCAGCTACTGGGATGCCCGCTCCGACTTCGAGTTCGTGGCCCCCGCCGCGGACCTTGACACCTGCCTGGCCGCAGCCCTGGCACCTGGCGCCAAGCGACCCTACCTGCTCTCGGACTCGGGCGACAACCCGACCGCCGGCGGCTCCGGGGACGTCACCTGGACGCTGACCCGGTTGATCGACGACCCGCGCTTCGGCCAGGGTGGACCGCGCACCGTGGTGGCCTCTGTCTTCGACAAAGACGCGGTCGCCGCATGCTTCGCCGCCGGGACGGGCTCGGACATCGAGGTTGCCGCCGGCGCCCTGGTCGACCACGTGCACTCGGGACCGGCCATGCTCGCGGGCACCGTGCTGCACCTGGCCGAGGGCGATGACACCTCCGGCCGCGTCGCGGTGGTCAAGGTCGGCTCCGTCGAGGCCATCATCACCGAACGCCGCAAGCCCTACCACAGGATCTCCGACTTCGCCGCTGCCGGACTCACTGTCACAGACGCAGACATCGTCGTGGTGAAGATCGGCTACCTGGAGCCCGAGCTCTTCGACCTGGCCGCCGACTGGATGCTGATGCTCACCCCCGGCGGCGTGGACCAGGACCTGGTCCGCCTGGGGCACGGGAACATCGACCGCCCCATGTACCCGTTCGACACCGACATGGCCGTCCCGGACCTCACCGCCATCTTGTTCCCGGCAGTCCCCGCCGGAGCCTAGGCCATGACGAAACTTGAGATTGCGGTCCAGGATGCTGCAGGCGCGCGTATCGCCCTGGACCACGGCGCCGACCGCGTCGAGCTGTGCGCCGCGCTGGTCACCGGGGGGTTGACCCCGTCGATGGGAACCATCGAAGCGGCTGTTGCCACGGGCATCGGCGTGCACGTGCTGATCCGCCCGCGCGGAGGCGGGTACACCTACTCCCCGGCCGAGGTCGAACTGATGGCCGGCGACATCACCCACGCCGCCCACGCGGGCGTGGCCGGCGTCGTGATCGGCGCGCTGACCGAGGGCGATGCCGCACTGGACCTCGAGGTGCTCTCGACCCTGGCCGCCGCCGCGCACCTGGTCAACCAGGACGTCGAAATCACCGTCCACCGCTGCGTGGACGTGCTGCTGGAGAACGGGATGCCCGTCGCCGAACTCATCGGCCAGCTTCGCGCGGTGGGCGCACACCGGATCCTGACCTCGGGAGGCGCCACGGCGTCGGGCGCGGGTGCACAAACGCTGCACCGGCTGCGTGCCGAAGCCGCGGGAAGCCCGCAGATCCAGGCCGGCGGCGGCGTGAAGCTCGAGGACATCCCCGCCCTGGCCGGGCTGGACGGCATCCACCTCTCCGCGCGCACCCAGGCCACGCGGGGAGCCTCGGGTCCCGGCGGCGGGGACTCGGCGTTCGACGTGACCAGCGCGGAGCTGGTTGCCGCGGCCGCCGCGGCCCTGGCAGCATGCCGGTAGCGCCCCGGACGACTGGGGCGGTGCCGCGCGGCGCAGACACAAAGCCGGCGCGAATGTGACCCCGGTGACGTATTGGCTAACATGTTCAGGGTGCGACCCCGTGCCGGAAGGCCTTGGCCGGGGGAGCCACGTGACGTGCATCCAGAACTTCAGAAGGGGCCCAGGCCAGCATGCTCAACGATGAGACCATCACCCGGATAGCCGATGAACTCGTGCAGGCGGGCCACGACCGCGTGCCGGTCAAGCGCCTGACCGCCCGCTTCCCCGAAATGACGGTGGAGGACTCCTACCGGGTCCAGAACCTCTGGCGACAGCGCTCCGAGGCCAACGGCCGCGTCCTGGCCGGCCGCAAGATCGGCCTGACCTCCCGCGCCATGCAAATGGCCACCGGCATCACCGAACCCGACTACGGGATAATCTTCGATGACATGGTGCTCGACTCGGGCTGCACCATCGAGTGGGACAAGTACACCCACCCGCGCGTGGAGATGGAGCTCGCGTTCAAGCTCAACAAGGACGTGGAGGGCCCCAACGCCAACATCTTCGACGTCCTCAACGCCACCGAGTACGTCATCCCCGCCCTGGAGATCCTGGACTCGCGCATCGAGATGGAGGGCCGCACCATCGTGGACACCATTTCCGACAACGCGGCCATGGGCGCCATGGTCATCGGCGGCAACCCGATGAAGCCGCAGGACATCGACCTGCGCTGGGTCTCGGGCATCCTGTTCAAGAACCAGGTCGTCGAGGAGACCGGCGTCGCCGCCGGCGTGCTGAACCACCCGGCCGCCGGCGTCTACTGGCTGGCCAACAAGATCGCCGCCCACGGCGACAAGCTCAACGCCGGGGAAATCATCCTGGCCGGGTCCTTCACCCGCCCGATGTGGGTGGACAAGGGCGACACCGTCTTTGCCGACTACGGACGAATGGGGACCGTGACATGCCATTTCTCATAGAACCGGACCCGTCCTTCAAGGACGCGCTCAACCACGCCGACCACGCGCTGTCGGGGATCTGGGTGTGCTCCGGCTCCCCGCTGGTCGCCGAGATCTGCGCCGGCGCCGGATTCGACTGGATCTTCATTGACGCCGAGCATTCGCCCAACGGGCTTGAGTCGATCCTGGGCCAGTTGCAGTCGGTGCGCGGCTACCCGGTCATCCCGGTGGTCCGTCCGCCGGTCAACGACACCGTGGTCATCAAGCAGTACCTGGACCTGGGCGTGCAGTCGCTGATCATCCCCATGGTCAACAACGCCGAGCAGGCCCGCGCCGCGGTGGCAGCCTGCCACTACCCGCCGACGGGCGTGCGCGGCGTTGGGTCGGCGCTGGCCCGGTCGGCACGCTGGAACCGGATCCCGGACTACCTGGAACGCGCCGGGGAGACCCTGACGCTGATGGTGCAGATCGAATCGGCCGAGGCGGTGGCCAACGTCAAGGAAATCGTGGAAACCGAGGGCGTGGACGGCATTTTCATCGGCCCCTCCGACCTGGCCGCCTCGATGGGAGTGATCGGGCAGCAGGACCACCCCGACGTGGTCGCAGCGGTGGAGACCGCCATCGCCGCGGGCAAGGCGGCGGGCAAGTACGTCGGCGTCAACGCCTTCGCCGAAGCGCCAGCCAAGCGCTACATCGAGCTCGGCGCCCACTACGTGGGCGTCGGCGCTGACGTGGCGCTGCTGGCCCGCGGCACCGAGGCGCTGGCCGCAAGGTTCCGGCCCGGCGCCGCGGGCCCGGCGGGGACCCCCGCCAGCTACTGAGAACCGGGCCGCCGCCCGGGCATATGGCGAGCGGTCCTGTTCGGGGAGCGGTTCATTCACTCCTCGTGCGGGGCCGCTGGCCATTTGTCCCTGCAAGGCCGCCCGGAAGGTTTCCGGCCGCCGGCCGGCCGTCACGAGCGCGTGGCCAAAACCGATAGGCTCGCTTGAATGGACCTTTCCCTTATTTTGCTGGTGCTCGGCCTGGTCGTGGTCGGTGCAATCGCGCAGCGCGTGGCGGGGCTCGGGTTCGCGATGCTTGTCTCCCCGTTCCTGGTCATCGCCCTGGGCGCACACGAGGGCGTGTTCCTGGTGAACATCTGCGGCGTGCTTTCCTCGGCGATCATCATGCCGCGGGTGTGGAGGGATATCGACTGGTCGATGTTCCGCTGGCTGTGCTCCTTCAGCGTCTTCGGCTCGGTGGCCGGGGCGCTCATGGCCGGGGGACTGCCCTCGGCCCCGTTGTCGATCATCGTCGGCGCCACGGTGCTCGCCGCCCTGCTGCTGTCGCTGATCCTGGTGCGCGCCAACGTCACCGTCTCCGGACAGGTCCCCAAGGCCAGCGCCGGGTTCCTCTCCGGACTCACCAACTCGCTGGCCGGCGTGGGCGGACCGGCGGTGAGCGCCTATGCGGTGCTGGCCCGCTGGCCGCAGCGCCCCTTCGCCGCGACGCTGCAGCCCTTCTTCGTGGTGACCGGGATGGTCACCATCGCCATGAAGTTCGTCACCACCCCCGATGCCCTGCCGCCGCTTCCGGTGTGGGCCTGGATCGGGGTCGCCGTGTTCATCTGGGCGGGCGTGCTCATCGGCGAACAGGTGCAGCGCGTGGTCTCCGACCGGCACGCACGCTTCTTTGTGCTTTGCTGCGCCTTCTTCGGCGCCATCACCGCCCTGGTCAGCGGGCTGCGCGCGCTCTAGGAACGCGGTGCCCGCCGCGTCAATCAGTGGTGCGCAGGCACATCGGTGGGACGATGGAAAACAATGAGTGAGAAGAAAAAGCAGCCGCCCGCCGCGGCGGCACTGAACGCGGCGCGCCAGCGGCTGAGCACCGGCTGGCCCATGCCGCTATTCCTGCAGGGAGCCTTCGAGTTCATGCAGGCCGCCCTGTTCTCGGCCTTCCTGGTGGTCATCCCGTGGTTCGCCGTGTGGTTCAGCGGGGGCTTCGCCAACCGCAGCATCGAATCGGTGCTGCAGATGGGCGGGCAGATCTGGCTCCTGATCCACGCGGTCCCGCTGAACCTGTTGCAGGTGGGCACCGGGACCGACCCCTCGCAGGGCTCGGCCGTGCTGGATTTCATCCCGCTGGGGCTGACCCTCATCCCGTTCTTCCTGTGCTGGCGGGCCGGGCGGCGCATTGCGCGGGCCTCCTACACCGACTCGTTGTGGCAGGGCATCCTCGGGGCGCTGGGCATCTACCTGCTCTGCGGGCTGTTCACCGGCTTCCTGGTGAACAACGAGGAGGCCAGCGTCTCGCTGCTGGCCGCCACCCTCATCCCGCTGATCCCCGCCGGGGCGGGCGTGATCACCGGCGCCCGCCGCGAGTCCGGCTCCTGGGGTCGGCTGATCGGCTTCGACGCCGCGGCCTGGATCTCCAAGACCTCCCAGCACTCGCGGTGGGCGGGATCCTACGTCTGGGCGGTGCTCTGCGGCGGCACCCTGGCCTACCTGCTCACCTTCGCGCTGGCATCCCTGCTGCTGGCGATCAACCTCGCGGTGCACTGGGTCGATGTCTCCAACGTGTACCAGCAGCTGCGCCCCGGACCCATCGGATCGGCCGTGCTGACCCTGGGCCAGCTGGGCGTCATGCCGAACCTGGCCCTGTGGACCCTGGCGTGGATCACCGGTGGCGGCATCACCCTGGGCGTGGGCAGCACGCTGTCCACGCTGGAAACCACCGTGGGCCCGCTGCCGGCGGTGCCGGTGCTCGCGGCGCTGCCCTCCGGGGACCTTGACTACGCCTGGGCGTTCATGCTGCTGCCGGTGTTCGCCGGGTTCATGGCCGGCTGGTATTTCCTGCGGGTGGGGGAGAACCACCTGGACGACTGGGTGTCGCTGCGCATCCGCACCCGATGGCTGTCGCTCGGGCTCTCCACGGTCGCCCTGGGCGTGTTCGTCGGCACCTTTGCCGGTGCCCTGTCCCTGGTCGGTTCCTGGCTGGCCGGCGGGTCGCTGGGCATCGGGCGGTTCACCGAGGTGGGGCCCGACATCCTGTTGACGGCCGTGCTGCTTGCGGCGCAGGTGGCACTGGGCACCGCGATCGGGTACCTGGTCTCCCCGCTGCTCGAGCACGATCCGGTGCTCGACCGCTAGCGCGGCCTGCCGACGCCCAAATCGTGGTGCAGGTGGTGCGCCGCATCGTGCCACGCGTATTGGGCCAACGTGGCGGTGGTGAACACCGCGCCATTGGACCTCGTCCCCATCCGCGGCAGTTGCGCGTCGGTCAGCGCCTCCAGCGCGTCGGCAAAGGACGCCGCGGAGTCCTCCAGCCTCCGGGCCACCTCGGCGGCGGGGATCGCCGCGTAGTCCGCGCGCACCGCCGCCTCGTTCTGGTCCCAGCTGGCGAACGTCGGGGCGTCCGACTCCAGCATCAGGGCCAGCCGCGCGTTCATCACCTGGAGCATTTCCGCCACGTGCGCGCAATACTCGTGCGTGCTCCACACCCCGGGGTCCTTGCGCACCCCTGCATCCGGTGCCGCCAGCGCGCGGGTGTAGTGCGGGACGGATTCGCGCAGCAGCGCGGCGACCTGCCCGGGGTTCAGCGCCCGCACATCGATCCCGCATTCGCCGCAGGGCTCAGAGAGCACCACGGTCCAGTCCTTGGTGTCGGGGGTTGGCTGGTCATTCATGGGTCGATCCTCGATTCATTGGGGGCCAAGTGGTCCCGGAAATCCTGGGTGCAGGCGGTCTCGGAGCGCAGGGTCAGCGCATCGGCGCGGCACTGCTGGTACTGCAGCGACGGCCCGAGGAACACCAGCTGCCCTGCCAGCAGCACGGCAACGAGCCCGCAGGCGACCGTCGCCACGGGCACCGCCAGCCTCAGCATGCCGGCGGCGGGATTGCCGAACGCCTTCAGGGAAGTCAGCACGCCCAGGACGAATCCGGCCACGGCGAAGGGCAGCCCGGCGAGCCGAAACGGCAACGGCAGGTACCAGCCCGCCAGCGTGCAGGCCATGGCGACGACGGTGGCACCTACCCAGGGCAGCAGCGGGCGGGCTGCATCCGGTGCGTCCCGGCGGGTGTTGCTGGCCATGACACCCACACTAGCCCCCCGCTCCCGTTCGTTACATGGATTAGGTCGCCGCCGACAACCAATATTCCTCGAGATCGAACTCAAAGTTCGAATAACATATTCCAAAGCGTCCGAGGTGCCAGCCTATGAGCAAGTTATTCACAAAAATAGAAAATGGAGGGAATGCCTTGAAAGTAACTGGCTCTGGCCGCAGCACTTGTGCCCATCTTGCTTGCCGGATAGCAACCACCGCAACTTCCGGTGAGAGCGCTCCCGCGTTGGTCGAACTGTCGGTGTCACCTAGGGCAACTCTGGAACTTGAAACTTCTACAGTTGAAACCAGTGCTGCGGCACCAAAGAATCCGCCAATTCTTGCAGTTCTGAAGTGTTCAGCTGGTTGCAGAGAAGGCCGGCATGTGGTTAACGCAGTGGGTGGGGCCGGGTTAGCAGTCCAGTGGATATCTCATAGCTGTTGGACTGCTGACCGGGGCCCAGCCACTTCTGCATAGTCGATAAGTTCTCGGTGCGTGCAACGGCTGCATCAAGTTCAGCGTGATGCACCTGTTGTATGCGGTGGCCTACTATTTCATCTGAGTCAAGTTAGTGGTCATGGCTTGTATCTTTTCAGCCCAGGATTTATGTTCGGCCAGCGATTTGTCTGAAGCTTCCTTGGCTTCGCGCACCTGATCCATCTCAACGCGCATGGCGTCGATCTGGTTCTGTAGTCCGCTGATGAGCCTTTCCTGCTGGTCACGTTCTTCCTTGACAGCAATATCGGCGCCGAGGATGCGCCTGATTGCGTCGAGCTGCTCTTCCGGGGTCATCTCGCTTACCGTTGCATCATCGTCGTCATCGCGCTGTGGGTCTTGCGCGCGTGCCTCGATGATTGCGCTAGCAATGCTCTCAGGCGTAGTCAGACCTATTTCCATAGCCTTAGCGATTTCGTTGGCCAGACGGGTGATCCGGGTACTTTCTCGCGGTGTTGGTTCCCACGAAAGACCCATCACGACATTTCGGTTGGTCCTGGCTGCAGCTTTTTGGCGGTCTTCAACAGAATGCTTCCCCATGTGCCCGTTGATGCTGCGGTGGCTGTTGCGCTCAAAATCGCATAATGCGCAACGGAACCCTTTGTTACCGTCCGCGTATTCTACTTCGAGGATCGCGGAAGAGTCACGCAGAACACCATAGTTCTGGGTCTGGTATTCCTTCACTCCGTAGGGCTTGATGCTTTTCACCTTACGATTTTCCCCAGGAGCCGGTGGTAAAGGCGCTGTAGGCGATGCTGAGAGTAGTTCTGTCTCACCCGGTGTGCCATCGAAAGGGTCGGCAGGTGTTGATTCTTCCGGGGGTGCTGTCTTGTCTACTTCCAACGGCAAGTAGCCGTCACTTTCCGCGTGCTCATCGGCAAAGGAAAGACATACTTCAGCGTACTGCTCCCCTCGTTTCAGATATTCAATACGCTGATCCGGGCTTGGAAGGAACGCTTTGACGATCTGATTGAACGTGCTTCGGAATTGCGCGTCTTTGGGGATGGTGAACTTTTTTCCTTGTTCCGTCGCGGAAATGATCTGGAACTTGCTCTCAGATGTACGTTCTATCCGGCATTGGACAGAGTGCGCGTAGATCAACAGGGCGTATGTTTCGCGGGGAACTTCTGAAGCATTAACACGAAAAGCGGGGTTTTCTTCGACTTTTCGATTGAGAGCTTTTTCGACATGTGCCTTAGGGGTGGTTAAGGGCTTATTTCTGGTGGGCGTAGCCAAGGTAGATTCCTCTTAATTTGTGGATTTGTTGTCTAGGTGGGCGCCGATATAGCCGATTGTGACGAGCCCATTGGTTGCCCATGTGTCCTCAAAATGGAGGCGTGGTGAGCGCCCGCGTCCGGTTGCTAGCGGAACGTGCGCGTACATGATCAGCTGGCCTGAAGGGTCTATTTCCGCTGGAACAGTGAAGGTTCTCTGTTCGCGCATTCTTTGGTTCTGTTGAACTGTGTCGGATTCGTGGGCGCTGATCTGTCGAATACGCATGAAGTGTCCGTGTTCGGGGTTTCGCTGGTATTGGAAGATTCCACCGTCGAAGTCCTTGTTGGTTCGAGCCTGAGCGTATGCGTCGAAGGTGCGTAGTACTTCCCAGGTCTTTTGGACTACGCTGACCCCAAGATCGGTGAATTCGTCGAGTTCTCTGGTTGTCTCCGCATCACCACAGTAAAGAATTCCGGGAATCTCACCGATTCGATCTAGTAGTTCAGTGAAGGTCTGTGGCGGTTTCGCTGATTCAAGATGAGGTTCGGCGATGAGGTAGGCAGACTCGTCGCCTCCATCCCAGAGCTTTCTTTTAAGGACCCGGTTATCGGCATGGATGCGGTCTAACTGGTCTTGCTGGGAAGACAATTCAAGGTTGAGAAGTTCATTGTCTGCTATTAAGTTTTTGAGATGCTTCTCGGCATCCGCGGTGCGACTGCGTAGCTCGCTGTTCTCCTGATCCGACATTTCAAGAAGTTCGGCCAGTTCCTTGTTCTCATCCTGAAGTTCAGGGGATACCGAGTTGTTCTCAAGTCCAGCCGATGATTGGTGCTGTCGAACGACCTTGCGGAACGCCACATCAGCCTGACGCAAAACTTCCGGTAACTCCGCGCTGGCAAGTTCTGCGACAAGCGACCGACGAAGAATCAAGTTCAGCCTCTTGGAATGCTCACCCACGATTCGATGATGCTGCATGATTCGGTGAACATAACCGTCCAAAGGGTTCTCAAAATTTACCCCCGTCTTGTAGGTGCGAATTGCACCCGGCATGAGTCCGTGCGCTGTTCCCGCCCACTCATTGAAAGCGCCCAGCTTCTCAGGTGCGATCATGTGAACGCTGGTAAGCCCCTGCGTTCCACGTAGAACGTCTCGAAGGGTCTCTTGCCACCGCGCAGGCGTATGCTCAATTGGCGGACTGCTGACAAGTACCATGCCTCGCCGGTCAACGTCTTGAATCGAGTTCAGCACAAGGTCTAATGACTCTGCGGAATCAGCGAGCGAGTGAACAGTGGGAAGCAGGGTTTGCCCGTCATAGAATTCCACCGCGTCGAGCAAACTTTTTACAAAAGCTGGTGTGGCGGTATCGCGTGGTCTTTCTCCGTAACGGCCCTTTTCTAGTGGCGGGTGAATATCGGCTAAAAACCACACGGTTTCACCGTTTGTGGTGAGCGTAATGTGAGTTTTGGCTGTTTGGTTCAGTCCGTCTTCCTGCCACGGCGCTTTATCCCACTGCTCGGTGTATACCCAGCGGAAGGCTTTCGTGCCACCGTCGAGTAGGCGGTACTGATGTTGAAGCGTGTGGCCTTTATCGCTGTCAGACTTCCGTTCAGGTTCTGGCAGATCATCGAATCCTTTGGACTTGAACCAGCTTTCTAGGATGCCTGTAATCTTCCGCTCAGCGTCACGTGTGCTGGTAGACGCGAGCGTTCTAAACCCAATCAATGAATCCCTCATAATTTTGTGGTTTTATGTAACCTATTTATCCGTATTTACGGACATTTCTAGCTCTACTTTATCTGGGTCCACCTGGGCAAACTGTGTCACACCGTGGATTCTAGTTCACCCCATGGTCGGCGCCCAGTCCTTCGGACATTCAAACCGACTAGGGGCGGGGAAGCATGTTGGGACCGCAGGCCGAATAAAAACCCAGAAAATTTGGAGAAGATCTATGTTGGATCAACATGATCTTGCATCCTGCGCCTGGAGAAAATTGCCGTCATCAAGTGTCCTGCACGTAGGCCTGCGAAGAGCCGGAAACGGGTCTCGCTGACCGTTGCAGGCTTCGACGTATTGCGTGCGCAGAACTCACCGTTGCTGGTATTGCCACTGTTGGCCTCGAAAATGACAATCTTCGAATCGCCAATATCGAGGGCTGAAATCTGCGATGGCAGATGGAGCGTTGTGACTATGCGTCAAGATCATTGACTACGATAATGGTTAGTCACGGGTGCTTTTGCGCCCGCCGCGGCGCCGACGCCCAAGTACCGAAGGACTGATGGAACGATGCAGGCAACGCCAACGAGCCGACGCAGGAAAACCGGCGCATTGCTCGCCGCCGTGCTCGGCGCCACCCTGCTGCTTTCCGCCTGCAACGCCGGCGCCGGAACCGGTGCCCGGGACCCGCAGCAGCTAGTCGTCGCCTTGACGGGCGAACCGGTGAACCTCGACTTCACCACCACGGCCGGTGCGGCGATCCCGCAGGCCATGATGGCCAACGTGTACGAGGGGCTGGTGACGGTTGACCAGACCGGCGCGATCCAGCCGCTGCTCGCCACCGGCTGGGAAACCAGTGCCGACAACAAGTCCTACACCTTCACCCTGGTTCAGGGCGCCTCGTTCTCCAACGGGGCGGCCTTCGACGCCTCCGACGTGAAGTTCTCCATCGAGCGGGTCAAGTCCGACGCCTGGCTCAACGGGCTGAAGTCGAAGATGGACGTGGTCGACGACGTGGTGGTCAATTCACCGACCTCGGTCACGGTGAACCTTTCCCGGCCCTCGCAGGCGTGGCTGTACTCGATGACCACGCTGGTCGGCGCCATGTTCGACCCCTCCGGCGTGGACGACCTGGCCAACAAGCCGGTGGGCACCGGCCCCTACGCGCTCGAGTCCTGGGCCCGCGGGGAGTCGATCAGCCTGGCTGCCCGTCCCGACTACCGGGGCGCCGCGCCGGGCATTGCCCGCGTGACCCTGCGCTACTTCGCCGACGCCATCGCCACCACCAACGCCCTGTCCTCCGGCGACGTGGATGTCATCTACAACATGCAGGCACCCGAGCTGCTCTCCTCCTTTGAGTCGAACCCGGACTACCAGGTCATCGAGGGCACCTCCAACGGCGAGATCATCCTGTCGATGAACAACAAGGCCAAGCCGTTCAACGACAAGCGGGTCCGCCAGGCCGTGCTGTACGCCATCGACCGCAAGTCGGTGCGCGACACCGCCTGGAACGGGCTGGGCGCCCTGGTCGGCGGGCCGGTGCCGCCCACCGACCCCTACTACGAGGACCTCAACGAGGTCTACCCCTTCGACCCGGCCAAGGCTCGCGCCCTGCTGAAGGAGGCTGGCGCCGAGAACCTGAAAATCACCTTCACGGTGCCCACCCGCCCGTACGCCACCGCCGTCTCCGAGATCGTCCAGTCCCAGCTGCGCGACGTGGGGATCGATGCGAGGATCGCCTCCGCCGAATTCCCCGCCGTCTGGCTGGATACGGTGTTCAACCGCCACGACTACCAGATGTCGGTGGTCCTGGCCGTGGAGGCCCGCGACGTGCTGACGATGTTCAACAACCCCGACTACTACATCGGCTACGACAACTCCAAGATCAAGGCCGAGGCGGCGGCAGCGGACGCCGCGGACACGGCGAACTACGTGGCGGGCATGAAGAACGTGGTGCGCACCATCGTGGACGACGCGCCGGTGGACACGCTGTTCATCTTCCCGAACATCTCGGTGGCCAAGGCGGGGATCACCGGCCTGGGTGCCAACTCGGTCTCCGAGGCGCTGAACCTCGCCACCATCGCCTGGTCCTAGGGACAGGCGGTACGGATGCTGGTGCGCATTGCGGGGAACCTGGCCCGCTTCCTGCTGTCCCTGCTTGCAGCCACGGTTCTGGTCTTCGCCCTGATGCGCGTGCTGCCCGGGGACCCGGCAGTGATTGCCGCCGGGCAGAACGCCTCGCCGGAGATCGTCGCCTCCCTGGCCCGCCAGTTCGGGACCGACAGGCCGCTTCCCGTGCAGTACTGGGACTGGTTCTCCGGGCTCTGGCGCGGGGACTTCGGCGTGTCCTACGTGACGCGTGCGGACATCTCCCCGCTGGTGGCGGACAAGGTGCAGGTCTCCCTGATCCTTGTCTCAGCGGCCATGGTGCTCGCGCTGGCGATCGCGATCCCCGCCGGGACCCTCGCCGCGGTGCGGCACAACAAGCCCTCCGGCGCGCTGGTCTCCGCGGCCAGCCAGCTGGGCATCGCGATCCCCGGCTTCCTGCTGGGCATCGTGCTGGTCTCCTTCTTTGCCCTGCGCCTGGGCTGGCTGCCGGCCAACGGGTGGGTGGCCCCGGGCGTCGACTTCGCCGGCTTCCTCTCCCGCCTGGTGCTGCCGGTCATGGCGCTGGCCGGGGTGCAGTCGGCGATCCTGGTGCGCTACATCCGCTCCGCGGTGCTCGAGGTGATGCACGAGGACTACCTGCGCACCGCGCGGGCCAAGGGCCTGTCCCGGATGCGCGCGCTGGGGCGGCACGGGCTGCGCAATGCGGCGATCCCGGTGCTGACGGTCACCGGGGTGCAGTTCTCCGCGCTGATCATCGGCGCGGTGGTCATCGAGCGGGTCTTCGTGATCCCGGGCCTGGGCTCGATGCTGCTGGCCGCGGTGGGCAACCGCGACCTGCTCACCGTCCAGTCGGTGGTGATGGTGCTGGTGGCCATCACGCTGATCGTGAACCTGCTGGTGGACGTGCTCTACACCGTCCTTGACCCGCGCATCCGCGCCGCGGTCCGATGAGAACCCCGGAGCCGGAACCCATGACCCCAGGACCCGTGTCGCCCGAGACGCTGAAGCCGGGACCCGTGCGGCCCAGGCCGGTCCCCGCGCTGCTGATCGGCGGGGCGATCGTGGCCCTGATTGCCCTCACCGCGCTGCTCTCGCTCGTCTTCACCCCCTTCGATCCGCTGCAGGCCAACCCGCCGGTGCGGCTGCAGGGCCCCGGCCCCCAGCATTGGCTGGGCACCGACAACCTGGGCCGCGACCTGCTCTCGCGGATCCTGGTGGGAGCGCGCATCACGCTGCTGGTCGGCGTGGTCTCGGTGGGCATCGCGGTGCTCATCGGCACCCCGCTGGGCATCTGGGCGGGCATGCGGCGCGGGGCCGTGGAGGAAATCACCATGCGCGCCTCCGACATCCTGCTGGCCTTCCCCGCGCTGCTGCTGGCCATCATGTTCGCCGCGATCTACGGGGCCTCCACCGTCTCGGCGATGGCCGCGATCGGCCTGGCCTCGGTGCCCGGATTCGCCCGGGTGGCCCGCGCCGGGACGCTGCAGGTGATGAACGCCGAATACGTGCTCGCCGCCCGCGCCGCCGCCCAGCGCCCGCTGCGCATCGCGCTCCGCCACGTGCTGCCCAACATCACCGGGATGCTGCTGATCCAGTGCTCGGTGACCTTTGCGCTGGCGGTGCTGGCCGAGGCGGCGCTGTCCTTCCTGGGCCTGGGCACGCCCCCGCCGGTGCCCTCCTGGGGGCGGATGCTGCAGGAGTCCCAGCAGTACTGGGGCACCTTCCCGCTCATGGCGCTGTGGCCGGGGCTCGCGATCGCGCTGGCCGTCATGGGCTTCAACCTGCTCGGGGACGGGTTGCGCGACGCGCTGGATCCCAAGCTGGGGAGGGGCAAGGCATGAGGAACCGGGACACCGCGAGCGCCGGGGCGGGCACCGGGAACCTGCTGGAGGTGTCGGACCTGTCCGTTTCCGCCGGGAGCAAGGCCTTGGTGTCCTCGCTGTCCTTCTCCATGGCCGCCGGGGAGCGGATCGGGCTGATTGGGGAATCCGGATCCGGCAAGTCGCTGACTGCCACCGCGCTGCTGGGCCTGCTGCCCGACGAGCTCACGGTCTCCGGTTCCGCGCACCTGCGCGGCTTCGGGCCCGACCTGCTCACCGCCAGCGACAGGTCGATGCAGGATTTGCGCGGGAACGAGATCTCGATGGTCTTCCAGGAGCCGCTGTCGGCCCTGAACCCGCTGATGAAGGTCGGCGCGCAGGTCGCCGAGGTCATGCTCCAGCACCGCACCGTGCCGAACCGCGCCGCCGCGCGCCGGCGTGCCGTCGAGCTGCTGGCCTCGGTGAGGATCCCCGATCCGGCCCAGGCCGCCGGCGCCTACCCGCACCAGCTCTCCGGCGGGCAGCGCCAACGCGTCATGGTCGCCATGGCCCTGGCGAACGACCCGCAGCTGCTGCTGGCCGACGAACCGACCACTGCGCTGGATGTCACGGTGCAGTCCCAGGTCCTCGAGCTGATCTCCGCCCAGGTTTCCGAGCGCGGCACCGGGCTGCTGTTCATCACCCACGACCTCGCCGTGGTGGCGAACATGTGCACCCGCGTGCTGGTGCTCAACAAGGGCCGCTTGGTGGAATCCGGGGACCTCGACAAGATCTTCACCGCCCCCGAGCACCCCTACACCCGTGCGCTGCTGGCCGCCAGCGACCTGTCGGCCACCGACGGGCGCGGACGCCTGTTCACCGTGGAGACCGCCGCGGCCTACGTGCCCCCGGCACTGCGCGGGGGGACGCCGCCGGCCGCGCCGACCCCGCGGGCCGCGCGGAGCGAGGCGGCCGCCGGAGCGGCGCTGATCACCGCCGCGAATCTGGGCCGCACCTACCACCGCGCCCGCACCACCCCCTTCGGCCCGCGCCCCGTGGTCAACGCCCTGGCCGACGTCAGCTTCGCCGTGGCGCCCGGGGAACGGGTGGGCATCGTGGGGGAGTCGGGATCGGGCAAGTCGACGCTGCTGCGCATCCTGGCCGGGCTGGATGCGCCCACCAGCGGCCAGGCCACCGTCGCCGGAACCTCGATCGCAGGGGCCCGCGAATCCGACCTGGTCCCGCTGCGCAACGCCCTGCAGATCGTCTTCCAGGACCCGCTGGGCTCGCTGGACCCGCGGATGAAGGTCGCGGACATCATCGCCGAACCCCTGCTGGTGCCGGGGCGGAAGCTTGATGCGGCCGGGCGCCTGGCCGAGGTCCACCGGATGCTCGGGCTGGTGGGCCTGGACGCGGAATCGGCGTATCGCTACCCGCACCAGTTCTCCGGCGGGCAGCGCCAGCGCATCTCGATCGCCCGCGCCCTGGTGAACCGCCCGCGGATCCTGGTGGCCGACGAGCCGGTCTCCGCGCTGGATGTCTCGGTGCGCGCGCAGGTGCTGAACCTGATCGCCGACCTGGTCGACGAGTACGCGCTGACGCTGCTGCTGGTCTCCCACGACCTTTCGGTGGTGCGCCACCTCTGCGAGCGGGTGATCGTGATGAAGGACGGGCGCATCGTCGAATCCGGGGACACCGAGCAGATCTACAACAACCCCGCGCACCCCTACACGGCCCAGCTCATCTCCAGCTCCCTTGACCTGTCCGAGGAACTGGCGATGCCCAACTAAACTTGTACCCATGCGCATCGTAGTTCTTGTCTCCGGCACCGGGTCCAACCTCCAGTCAGTCATCGACGCCGTCGCCGACGGGTCGCTGAAAAACGTGGAAATCGCCGCCGTGGGCGCCGACAAGTACGGCACCTACGGGGTCGAACGCTCCGCGGCCGCCGGCCTCGAGACCTTCGTGGTGAACTTCAGGGACTACGAACAGCGCGCGGACTGGAACCACGCGCTGACCGAAAAGTGCCTGTCCTACGCACCGGACTACGTGGTCTCCTCGGGCTTCATGCGCATCGTCGGGGAGGAATTCATCAACGCCTTCGACGGCACCTACATCAACACGCACCCGGCCCTGCTGCCCTCCTTCCCGGGCGCCCACGGCGTGCGCGACGCGCTGGCCTACGGCGTCAAGGTCACCGGATGCACCGTCCACATCGCCGACGCCGGCGTTGACACCGGCCCGATCCTGCGCCAGGAAGCCGTCGCGATCGAGGACAACGACACCGAGGACACCCTGCACGAGCGCATCAAGGTGGTCGAGCGCCGCCTGCTCATCGCCACGCTGGCCGACCTGGCCGCTAAGTAGCGGGCGGGCCGCCGCGGCCCGACCGGCGGGCAGGGGATCAGTCGCCGAAGGCGTTCCAGCAAATGGCGTTGCGGAGCTTCTGGTCCTCGAGCACCAGCGCGCGGACCGCTTCGGGCAGCCGTTCCCGCTGCCACTGCCGTTCGGCCGCTCGGGCCGACGCGGCGTCCCGGTCATCGACGGCCGCCCCGGCCGCCCTGATGGCGTAGGCGGCTGCGCCCAGGTCGTGGGCCGCCACGTGGGCCACCGCGACCGCCTGACCGGCCGCCAGCGCCGCGAACTTCACCGCGTCGGGCATCCCGCGCCCGGCGGCGTTGGCCGTGAAGGCCTCCCGGTGCGCCTCGCGCATCGGCACCTCGCCGCGGATCCAGGCCCTGCCGACCTCGATCGCGTGCCGTGGCCGGCCGTCGCCCGGCTGCCGCTCCTCGAAGAGCGGCAGCACGTGTTCGGCGCAGTCCAGTGCCCAGCCGGCAAGCAGCCGGTGGTGTTCATCGCCCAGGGTGCCCCCGCGGCGGATGGTGACCAGGCGGGGGTCGCGTTCCCGGGGAAGGATTGGCATGGCCCCAATCTATCGCCAATGGATAGGATGCTCCGGTGACCACCATTGCCCTTGATGAGCCGACGGCCCCGGATGTCCGGCGGCTGCTGGACGAGCACCTCGCTGACATGTTCGCCACCTCCCCGCCCGACAGCGTCCACGCCCTGGGCCACGCGGCGCTCTGCGCCCCCGACATCACGTTCTGGACGGCGCGGGACGGCGGGACATTGCTCGCCTGCGGCGCACTGAGGGAGCTGGACCGCGCGCACGGGGAGATCAAGTCGATGCGCACCGCCGAACCGGCGCGGGGTCGAGGTCTCGCCGCCCGGATCCTGGCGTCAATGGTGGGCGAGGCGCGCCGCCGCGGCTACCTGCACCTGTACATGGAAACGGGAAGCGACGACTTCTTCGCCCCGGCGCGCAGGCTCTATCGGCGGCACGGATTCACGCAGTGCCCGCCCTTCGGCGCCTATGGCCCGGATCCCCACAGCGTCTTCATGGGCCTGGACCTGGGGGCATCCCCTGCCGTTTCCCTCGCCCCCCGGGTGGCGGCCTCGATCGCCGAACCGAGTGAGCCGACCGTGCCGGACCGGTGAGGTGCGCCGCCGCGCAAATATATGGCCGCCTGGGGGTTGCGCCGGCCCGGAGAGTACGGAACGATGGGGTAGATAAATCGATTTATCAGTTTCGTGTGAAGCCGTGTCGGGACGAAGCCTTGTCCGCGAAACAGGCGCCGCGACTGGTCGCCCTCGCGGTGGAAAAAGGGAACGGACCCCAGATGAGAGTATTGACAGAACTTCAGCGCCGCGGGGGCCCCGGCACTGCCGTCGCCGCGCGGAACGGAGTCGGCTTCACCTCGCTCGAGGCATTCAGGGCGGAGCTGGAGCAGGGATCCGGTACACGTCTGCTGGTGGTGCCCAGCGCCCTGGAGGGCCGCGTGATCCGGGCCGGGGAGGAACTCCAGTGGGTGGTCTTCCCCGAGGGAGCGGGCCCCGTGCCCCAGCTGTGGGACGCCACGGCGGCCGCCGTCGACTGTGAATTCACCGATGGAACCCGCCTCAGCGAGCTGGCCGCGACCGACCAGTACGGCGCCGGGATCGGCCCCGAGGCCCAGGCCGCGGCCAAGGCGATGTGGGTCGACCAGTGGAACCGCCGCGCGGTGGGGCTTGACGCGGCGATCGGCAAGCAGGTGGCCCGGGTCCTGGCGGTCATCCGGGGATCCGAGCGCACCGACATCCGCGTCTTCTTCGACGACATCGACATCCGGGCCTCCGCCCCGGTACCGGCCACGGCGCTGGACGCCGTGGTGACCACGCGCGGAACCCAGTCTTCCGACCGCTTCTCCCGCGGCAACAACGCCCCGCTGGTCGCAGTCCCGCACGGCGGGGTCTTCGGCCTGCCGATGACCAACGCCTCACGCGGAAACTGGCCCTACGCCTACCACGCCGACAATCGGACAACCGACAACAAGCCCACCATCCAGGCCTTCGCGACCTCCCACATCCCCAGCCCGTGGATGGGGGACCGCGGCGTCTTCCAGCTCATGCCGAGCCCCCATGCGGTCCCCGAGGTCTCCCGGGAGGCCCGCGCCCTGGGATTCACCCACGACGCGGAGCAGGCCGGCCCGCACCGCTACGCGGTCGATCTCGAGGGCGGGGTCAGCGCCGAGCTCACCGCCGCAGCCTTCGCGCTGGGCATGCGCTTTACCTTTTCGGGCGACACCGCCTCCATCATCGTCGACCACCACGGCACCGTCACCGACATGCGCACGCATGCCGACGGCGAAGACCTGGTGGTGGAGGCGCACCTGGATGACCGCGAAAACACGCCCCCGCACTACCTGCACGTGCGCATTCCCCGGTCAACCGGGAACCACCTGCAGCTTCTCGACGGCCGGCTGCGCGGCTACGTGGGCGCGACCCCGGATGCCCAGGGGCGCGTGGATGTGCTGCTGGGCATCTCGACCATCGACTACGCCCAGGCCGCGGCCAACCTGCGGGCCGCCGGCGGATTCGACGCCATGCTGGAATCCTGCCGTGCGCAGTGGGAGAACAAGCTTTCCACCCTCGAGGTTGCAGGGGCCAGCCCCGACCAGCTGACCTCGCTGTACTCGGGCCTGTACCGGCTTTTCCTGTACCCCAACCGGGCAGGGGAGCGCGGAGAAGACGGCGCCAAGCGCTACCGATCGCCCTACGGCGAGGTGCTCACCGAGCCGCTCCGCGAGGAACCGGGGGCCGAAATCATGGACGGGGAGCTCTCGGCCACCAACGGCTTCTGGGACACCTACCGCACCGCCTGGCCGCTGCTGGGTCTGCTCAGCCCGGCCGAGGCCGGCGAGCTGGCCCAGGGCTTCGTCCAGCACTTCCACGACGGCGGCTGGACCCCGCGCTGGAGCGCCCCGGGCGCCGAGGACTGCATGACCGGCACCACCAGCGACACCGTCTTCGCCGACCTGCTGGTCAAGAACGTGCCCGGCCTGGACCTGGAAGAGGCCTACGCCTCGGCGGTGAAGAACGCGACGGTGCCGGCCGCGAACAAGAAGGTCGGGCGCAAGGGCCTCCGCCCCGGCATCTTCCGCGGCTACACCGACACCGCCACCGGCGAGGGCATGTCCTGGACGCTGGACAATGCCATCAACGACTGGGCCCTGGCCCGAATGGCCGCGCTGCTGGCCGCCAAGGCACCCGCGGGCTCGGCGGCAGCCGCACGCCACGGGGCCGAACACGAGTACTTCGCCCGCCGTTCCCTTGCCTACAGGGCAGTGTTCGACACCGAGCGAGGCTTCTTCATAGGCAGGAAGCCCGACGGGGCCTGGCGCGTGGAAACCGGGTTCGACCCGGAGGAATGGGGGCACGACTACACCGAGACCAATGCCTGGGGCACCGCCTTCACGGTTCCCCACGACGGGGCGGGGCTGGCCGAGCTGCACGGCGGCGAGAATGCCCTGGGCCGTGCCCTGGACACCTTCTTTGGGACGCCGGAGACCGGTGACGCGGCCAAGTCCGGGTCATACGGGTACGCGATCCACGAGATGGCAGAGGCCCGCGACGTACGCATGGGCATGCTGGGCCTGTCCAACCAGCCGGCCCACCACATCCCGTTCATGTACATGTTCGCCGGGAGGCACGACGACGCGCACCGGATCGTGCGCGAGGCCGTTTCCCGGCTCTTTGTCGGCTCGGACATCGGCCAGGGCTATCCGGGCGACGAGGACAACGGGGAAATGAGCGGCTGGTACATCTTCGCCACCCTCGGCCTCTACCCGCTGGTCCCTGCCGCCGGCAGCTACGTGTTGGTCCCGCCCTCGGTCGACCGCGCGGTGCTGCGCCCCGCCGGGGGAGCGCCGATCACCATCGAGGTCACCAACCCGGAGGTGAACGGCGGCTACATCGAATCACTGCGCATCAACGGGCGCGAGTGGAACGAGATCTCGGTTCCGCACTCCCTGCTGGCGGCCGGCGCGCACCTGGAGTTCACGCTTCGCGCCGAGCCCGCGGGCTGGGCGTCGGATTCGCGACCTGCCTCGGCCTCGGCCCTGCACGGGTTCGGCTCGCTGCTGCGCGATGCCACGGCCGGTGCTCGCGTCGAATCCGGCGTGCCCGGTGCCGGAGCCCTGATTGACGACACCGGGGCAACGCCCGTGGCGCTGGCGGCGGGGGACAGCATCCGGATCGAATTCGTTGCCGGAACCGCAGTGGACCTGTATACGCTCACCGCGGCAGCCCCTGGCCGCCTCGGCTGGCGCATCGATTTGTTCGGCGCCGAGGGGAAGACCATCGCCGCCGAGCAGCGCACCGCCGAGGAATTCAGCTGGGCCGGACAGACCCGCGTGTTCCGCCTTGGCACGGATCCAGGCCAGGCATCCGGGGAAGTGGCCGGTTTGCGGTTCACGGCCGGCGGCGCGATGACACTTGGCCAACTGGAGTTCTTCGCGCCCGACGCCTAGCTAGCCACCGCCTCCCGAACCAAAAGCGTGCGGAATGCGGCCCCCGCCGAGGGGCCCACATTCCGCACCTTGGAGTTCGACCCCTTGTCGCGATATGCGGCGGGAGGCTGAATGTGCCCGCGCCCCCCGGCTCCTGGCCTCGCACTTCGTGGCCGGAAATCTGCTGCGAACCGCTCCGCGCCGGACCTGCGGTTGCTGCCTCCGGGCCGCCCTTTCTGTTGGCGCGGTCGCCGCACTTGCGCGGTTTGTTGCCCATGATGTGGCCCAAAGCGCGGGCGCGTTGTCCGGCAAACCCGTGTGGTCTGCAGCCAACGCGCCCGTTGCTATTTCCCGGAGGCTAGCCCCGGAGCTTGAAGCGCAGGGTGCGCACCTCGAAAGCGGTCAACGCAATGGCCACCGAGTCGCCGGTGAGCTCGGCAACGCCGGCCGCGCCCTCGAGGGGATCTTCCAGCAGGGTGTTCGCCGCGGCAACGGCCACCGGACGGTGCACGTTCACGGTCCCCTTGGCGCGGCGGCCCAGGGACTCGTAGATGCGCACGACCAGGTCGCCGCTCCTGTCCCCGGCCAGCTTGACGCTGGACAGCACGATGCCCGTCCCCTCGACGGAAACCAGCGGGTCGAACCCGTGGGCGCCGGTGATCGTGCGTGCATCGGAATTCAGCAGCGCACCTGCCTCGGTGGCCGCGGCGATGTCCGCGCCGATGACCAGCCCGTAGCGGTGCGTCTGGATGCCCTGGTCGGTTTCCGGATCCGGGAAGCGCGGGGCGCGCAGCAGCGACAGGCGCATGTTGGTCGTGACGCCGGCCTCGGTGGAGTCGCGGGTGACGTCGAAACCGTAGATGGAGTCGTTGACCAACGCGGCGCCAAAGCCCGGCTCCTCGGCCAGCACGAAGCGGTGCATCGAGGTCTCGAACTTCGCCGCCTCCCAGCTGGTGTTCACGTGGGTGACGCGCTTGTGGTAGCCGAACTGGGTCTCTGCAATAGCGTGCTCGGCACGGATGTCCAGCGGGAACGCGACCTTCAGGAACTTCTCGGTCTCGTGCCAGTCCGTGGTCTGCCCTATGTGCAGCACCTTCGAGCCCGGGGCCAGGGTGAGGTCCTGGCGCACCGTGGAGGCGGAGAAGCTGCGCTCGATGATGACGCGGGCGGTGCCATCCTCGTCGGTGGACAGTGTGAGCGAGTCCAGTTCGCGCAGGTCCGTGACCTGGTTGCGGTAGTACTTGTCCACATCCCAGGCATCCCACATGTTCGGGAAGTCCTGGTGCAGCTGCAACAGGTTGGCCTCGGCGCCGGCGGCAATGGTCTCGCGCCCGGTGGCGTGGTCCAGCGCCGAGGTGATCAGGCCCTCGGCCGAGATCGTGATCGTGACCAGCGCGTTGGACAGCACGATGCCGTCCGCGGATTCGGTGGCGGCGACCTTGTCGGCGGCCCGGGCCAGCTCGGCGGCTGGAGCGGCGGAACCGGTGCGCAGGCCCGACCGGGTGAACGGCGCGGCGTTCAGCGTGATCGGGGTGTCGCCTTCGCCGACCAGCAGCGCCTGGGCCGCGGCGATGATGGCCTCGGCCGCGGCGGTGACCCGGGCGTACTGGACGACCACTTCGCGGTGCACCCAGGCGATGGAGGTGCCCGGCAGGATGTCGTGGAACTGGTGCAGCAGCACCTGCTGCCACAGCTCGTCGATCTCCTCGTGCGGGTACTCGAAGCCGGCGTAGACCGCGGCCGTGGCGGCCCAGAGCTCGGCCTCCACCAGCAGGTGCTCGGTGCGGCGGTTGCCCTGCTTGGTCTGGTGCTGGGAAGTCAGCGTGGCGCGGTGCAGCTCCAGGTAGAGTTCGCCGACCCAGACCGGCGGGTTCTTCAGCTCGGTCTTGGCGCGCCTGAAAAACTCATCGGGGTGTTCCCACGCCACCTTGGCGCTGCCCTCGAGGTCGGCCAGGCGGCGAGCCTTGCCGGTCATCTCGCGGGTGGTGCCTCCGCCGCCGTCTCCCCAGCCCACCGGGGCAATGGAGCCGGTCGCGTGCCGGGATTCGCGGAACTGGCGCGAGGCGCGGGCCACCTCTTCGCCCGAAAGCTGCGAGTTGTAGGTGTCCATCGACGGGAAGTGGCTGAAGACGCGCGAACCGTCGATGCCCTCCCAGTTGAAGGTGTGGTGCGGGAACTTGTTCTGCTGGTTCCAGGAGATCTTCTGGGTGAAGAACCACTCGAAGCCGGCGCGGCGCATCAACTGCGGCAGGGCGGGGGAGTACCCGAAGGAATCCGGCAGCCACACCCCGGCGCAGGTGACGCCGAATTCCTCGCGGAAGAACTTCTGGCCGTAGTGGAACTGGCGGACCAGGGATTCGCCGGAGGGCATCACGGTGTCCGACTCGACCCACATGCCGCCCAGCGGCAGGAAGCGGCCGGCGGCCACTGCCTCCTTGACGCGGTCATAGACCTCGGGGCGGTTCTGCTTCATCCAGGCGTATTGCTGGGCGCTGGACATGCCGTAGAGGAAGTCCTCGTCAACGCCGAGCAGCTCGACCATGGAGGACGAGGTGCGGGAGACCTTGCGGATGGTCTCGCGCACCGGCCAGAGCCAGGCGGAGTCGATGTGGGCGTGGCCCACGGCGGAGATGCGGTGCGCGGATTCGTCCGCGCGCTTGGAGAGCACCTCGACGAGTTCGGCGCGGGCCGCCGGAGCGGTCTCGGTGATGCGCTGCAGATCCAGCACGTCCAGCGCGTTGTCCATGGCCTGCAGGATGCGCATGCGGCGCGGGCCCTCGGGCAGCTCGGCCTGGAGCTCGAGCAGGACCTCGAGGTCCAGCGAGAGTTCGTGGACCTCGGGCTCGAAAACCGCCAGGTCCATGCGGCGGGTGGTGTAGAGCTTGCGCGACGAGGAGGTCTGGATGTCGCCCTCGGTCGTGGGCAGGAACGGGTGGTAGTCAAGCAGCACAGGGTTGGCGGCTGCCTCGATGAAGTAGTCGATCGCCTCGCCGCCGGCGGCGGTGTCTGCGGCGGGGATCCACTGGTTGCGCGGGTTGATGGACTTCACCGTGATGCCGTCGGCGCCGTAGACCAGGCCCTCGCACTGGAAACCTGGCATGTTCTTGTCGAAGCCCAGATCGACCAAGACCTCGACGCGCTTGCCGGCCCAGTCGGCCGGGATGGTGCCGCGCAGGCGGAACCAGGTGGTGCCCCAGGCGGCGCCCCAGATGGTTCCAACGGAATAGTCGGTGTATTCAAGGCCCATGGCCTCGGCCGGGGCGATCGGCTCGCCGGGCAATTCATTCCACGTCACGGACATCGGGAGGGAAACCGGGTGGATTGCCGGGCGGATGCGTTCCTCGAGAACCCGCTTGACGCGTCCGAGGGTCAGGGGAATGTCGTCATGCATTGAGTGCCTTTCGTCGGACCGCGGCCCGGAGGGGATAGATCTGTTCTGGAAAGAAGGCTTGGGGGTCGCTCGGCCCGAGGGGCCGCAGGTCAGATGGCGCTGCCGGCTGGGACATCCCGGGGATTCAACACGGTGGTGATCCCGCGGGCCGCCAGGAAAGCGGCGTCGCCAGCTTGTGATGCAAGGATAACCGACGGGCGCGCCCCCTCCATGGCAAGGGCCATCCAGGCCTCGAAGAAGACCCCGCCGGGCTCGCAGGTCGCTCGTCCCGGGGCCAGCACTTCGTCGCCGACATCCAGCACCAGGGCGGTGCTGCGACGCGCGGGGGCGGGCGCGGTGCGCGCCTCTGCGGCCATGGCCGCAAAGGCGCGTCCCTGCGGCTTGACGCTACGGTCGTTGTCGATCAGGCCCAGCGAGTATTCCAGCGAAGGAAAGTCCGCCAGCGCGGTGTCCACGTCGTGGGAGGACCACCAGGTAACGCCCGAGAGGTTCTCGGTGTCCAGCGCGTACCTTAGCGATCCCTCGAGGAAGGCGGGGGCTTCCTCGGCCGAGACGTGCGGGGCCGGCGCGCCGATTTCCTGAAGCCAGATGGGGCGTTTCGGGTCGTCGGCCCAGCCGCGTCCCAGCTCGATGAGGTACTCGGCGAGGCGCAGGGATTGTTCGCTCATGCCGCCGTAGAGCTTGGAGGTGCCGTTGAAAATCCACGAATGCACCGTGGTGGAGTGACCGCGGCGCGCGGCCAGGGCCGGGGTGAAGCTGTGCTCCCCGCCGAACCAGCACATGTCGTATTCGGAGTGGTGGTGTTCCAGTCCCGGTGCCCCGGCCTCGCAGGCCGCGAGCATGGTGGTGATCCAGGTGTCGGCCTGGGCCACGGTGAGCTCGTTGCGGCCGGGGTGCAACGGCGAGGCGAACTGGCTGAACTCATTGCCGATGCTCATGCCCAGGAAGTTGGGGCGACCCGCCAGCGTGGAGGCGATGGCCTTCAGGTAGGCGGACTGCCCCTCGATCACGAGTTCCGAGGTGAAGAGGTTTTGCTGGTGCCAGGTCTGTGCCCAGGCCGGAACATAATCAAACGAGGACAGATGGCCCTGCAGCCCGTCGACGCTTACGTCCAAGCCGCGTTCCGCGGCCGCGTCGACGACGGAGGCCAGGTCTGCCAGCGCCTGCGGACGGATGAGGCCGCGGTTGGGCTGGAATACCGGCCACAGGGCAAAGGCCCGGATATGGTCGACTCCGAGCTTCGCAATGCTGTCCAGGTCGCGGGAGACCTGGTCGATGTCGAAGTCGAGCCAGTGGTGGAACCATCCGCGGGTGGGCGTGTAGTTCACGCCGAAGCGCAGCGGGGCCCCGCCCAGCTGCGAGGCCGAGGTGTCGGCAGAAAAATCCTGGAGAATCCTGTTGCGCAATGGGTGCCCTGTTCTGAGTGAAGGACGGTCAAATGGAGACATCGCGGATTTCGGGGCGGTGCGCCGGCGGCGGCGAGCCACCTGGCGTGGTTTTCCCCCACCCCAAACTAATGCGATTTAGTATGAACCGTACACGGGCCATCGGGAATCTGTAAAGGGAACCCTAGTCGTCGCGCCTGCTGGGCCCGGCGGTGCTGCCCCGAACCGTCAGCGTGGGAGCGGTCGCCGCAATGTCCAGCGGCACGTCCTTGCCGGATATGATCTCCAGCAACGAGCGGGCCACCTGCTCTCCCAAGGCGAAGGTGTCGCGGGTCAGGGAAGTGATTCCCGGGTAAACCAGGCTGGTGAGCGCCGAGTCGTCAAAGGCGACAATCGAGATGTCCTCGGGCACGGAAACGCCCATTTCCCGCGTCACCCCGGAGCCCGCGACTGCCATGACATCGCTGTCGTAGACGATGGCGGTGGGGCGGTCCCTGCGCTGGGACAGGATCCGCCGGGTGATCGAGGCACCCTGTGAATCGCTGAAGTCGGTGGGGTAGGAAACCGCTGATTGCAGGCCGAATTCCTCGATCGAGTCCTGCACCGCGGCCATGCGGCGCTGGGTGTGCAGGAAGCCCGGGATGCCCGCAACGTGGGCGATCCGGCGATGGCCCAGGGTGGCAAGATACGACATGATGGCCATCATGGCCTCGCGGTCATCAGTCCAAACCGCCGGGATGTTGCGGTGTTCGGTGGGTCCCCCAAGGAGGATCGCGGGCATCTGCTGCGCCTCCAGCACGGGAATTCGCGGGTCGTTCTCCAAGAGGTCGATTAGGATCCAGCCGTCGACGCGGTGTTCGTTCCACCAGTGCTTGTAGGTGCGGATTTCCGCCTCGGTGTCCTCGACGATCAGCATATGCAGGGCGATCTCCGACTGCGAGAGGGCCGCCTGGACGCCGGAAATCAATTGCGCGAAGAATGGTTCGACGCCCAGGGTCCGGGCGGGTCGGGCGATGACGAATCCCACGACGTCGCTTCGGGCATCGCGGAGGGCGCGGGCCGCGTTGTTCGGACGCCATTGCATTTCATCGGCGATGCGCAGGATCCGGGCGCGGGTTTCCTCGCTGACGCCGGGTCGTCCGTTCAGGGCAAAAGACACGGCCCCACTCGAAACGCCGGCTTGGCGGGCGATATCGCTGATGGTGGTGCGCTGTCTTGCCATGTATGTCGCGTCCTTCGTAAATCAACTTCACCGATTAGTAGCGGTGGGCCCCAAGTTTTAGTGGATTATTAGCTTGTTTGCTTATCCAACCATAAAATTGCGTGCGGATTAAGCCTTGACAGTCTCTGTGTGGTGTGGAAACTTTACTCAAGAGCTATACCGATTTACCACGAAGTATTCCATCGTTGGTGTTCTAGGTGTCCCTGGCCAACTGCCAGTCGCCTGACGTGTATAAATAGGAGATCCCCCTCATGCGACGACGCATATCGCTGGCCCTGGCCACAACCGCGGCATTGCTGGCCCTGACCGCCTGCACGGGTGGCGGCGGACAGGCCGCACCGATGCAGGCCGGCGGTGGAGAAATCACCGGCGAGGTCAGCCTCCAGACCTGGTCGCTGACGCCGAAGTTCACTGACTACCTCAACGAGACGGTCGCGGCATTCGAAAAGGAATACCCCGGAACCAAGGTCAAGCTCATTGACCAACCGGGCGACGGGTATTCCGACAAGGTGCTCACGCAGGCCGCCTCCGGCACCATGCCCGACGTGGTCAACCTTCCGCCGGACTTCACGTTGCCGCTTGTCGGACAGAAGATGCTGCTGGATATCTCCACGGTCGATCCGACCCTGGAGCAGACCTACGTGCCCGGATCCCTCGCGGCGTACCAATTCCGCGGTTCCGAAGGCACCTACGCCTACCCGTGGTACCTGAACACCGACGTGAACTACTGGAACACCGACAAGTTCGAAAAGTGCGGACTCGACCCGGCCAAGGTTCCGGCGACGACCGCCGAGCTCTTCGAGCAGGCAGAGGTCATGCACGAGGCCTGCCCCAAGGAATTCCTGCTCAGCCGCAAGCCGGGCCTCGGCGACCTGGCCCTGTCCGGTGCACCGATCCTGAGCGCTGACGGAACCAAGTTCGAGTTCAACACCCCGGAAGCCGCGGCTCTGGTCGACCAGTACGCCGAGGCCTTCAAGAAGGGCCTGATGCCGTCCTCGGTTCTCTCCAGCGACTATCTGGGGAACTCCTTGCTCTTCACCAAGGGCGAAGTTGCCTGGACCACCGGCGGCGCAACCTCCATCCCGGACTTCGAGCGTGACAACCCCAGCCTGAAGGGTTCGGTTGTTGCCAGCCCGGCCTTGGACATCTCCCCGCTATACGCCCAGGGCCTGGCGGTCTCCGCCAGCTCCAAGAACCAGGCGACCGCCGTGGCGCTGGCAAAGTGGATGACCAACTCCAAGAACCAGGCAGCCTTTGCCCACCTGGTCAACGTCTTCCCCTCCACCATCGAATCGGCCAAAGACCCGTTCTTCTCCGAGAGCAACGGAACCGCCTCCAGCGATGCCAAGGTCATTGCCTTCAAGGCACTCGAAACGGCGAAGAACATGCAGCCGTACGAGGTCAACAGCGCCATGAGCGACTATGCCGGACAGCAGATCGCCCTGGCCATCCGCGGCGACATCTCCAGCCAGGAAGCCCTGGACAAGGCAGTCAAGCGCCTGAACGAAATGCTCGAACGCCAGAAGTAGCAGCGTCCCTCCGATGGCGGGCCGACACCCCCAGGCCCGCCATCGGACGCCCTTGCCCTATAAGAAAGTCTGCACACCATGAAGACTAAAAGCTGGATCAGCCCCTGGCTGTTCGTCGCTCCCGCATTGGTTTGGCTCGGAGTATTCAGTTTCTGGCCGTCCATCAACACCATTATCCTTGCGTTCACCAACGCCAAGCCGCTCGGCGGGGATGTGGACTTTGTTGGGCTCAGCAACTTCTCATACATGTTCCGTGACCCGCAGCTGATGAATGCGCTGCTCAACAGCCTGGTCTTCATGCTTGTCTGCCTGCCACTGCTGACCATCCTGCCGTTGTTGATTGCCATGCTGCTGGAAAAAAAGATGAAGGGCATTGCCTTCTTCCGCACGGCCTTCTATACCCCGGTGATCGCCTCGGCCGTTGTCGTGGCGCTGATCTGGACCTGGCTGCTGGACGAGCAGGGAATGGTCAACAACCTCGCCCAGGCCCTGGGCGTCATCACCGAGCCCATCCCGTTCCTGACCGACCGCTGGCTGGTCATCTTCAGCGCCATCAGCCTGACGGTGTGGAAGGGACTGGGCTACTACATGATCATCTACCTGGCGGCCCTAGCCAACGTCAGCAAGGACCTGCACGAGGCGGCCGCCATGGACGGGGCCGGCCCGATCCGCCGCTTCTGGTCCGTCACGGTTCCCGGGGTGCGCAACACCATGGCCCTGATCGCCGTGTTGGTCTGCGTGTCGGCACTGCGCGTCTTCTCCGAGCTCTACATCCTCACCGGCGGCTCCGGAGGACCCGGCGGCGAGTCGATGTCGATCGTCATGTTGATCCAGCAGTACGCCCGCGGCTTCGCCGGCGACCTGGGATACGCCTCGGCCCTGAGCCTCCTGCTCTTTGCCGTGACGCTCGTGCCGCTGCTCATCCTGGGCAAAATCAACAAGAAGGTGAACGAGTCATGAGTGCCCCCAACAGCACCCTCGAGGAAACCCGGAACGCGCCCTGCGCCACGCAGGCCCCCGCCGGGAAGAAGCCGGGGCGCAAGCCCCGGCGCGGCTTCAGCAGCATCGGGACCATGTCCCCGACCGAGAAGTGGATACGCTACATCCTGCTGGTCGTCGTCCTGCTGATCTGCATCGGGCCGTTCCTGTGGGAGTTCTCCACCTCGCTCAAGGGCCCCGACGAGGACATCTACACCGATGTCCCCTCGTTCTTCCCGGCCGACCCCACGATCGACAACTACATCCGCGCCTTCTTGGCGGTACCGATCTTCTCCTTCATCGGCAACTCCCTGTTCGTCGCCGCGGTGGGCGTCACCGGAAACATCGTCTTCGCCACGCTGGCCGGCTACGCCCTGGCCCGCCTGAAGTTCCGCGGCTCCAAGATCGTGCTCGGCCTGTTGCTGGCTTCGCTGATCCTGCCGGGCGAGGCGACCATCGTTTCCCAGTTCCTGCTGGTCAGCGAGCTCGGCCTGGCCGACACGTTGATGGGTGTGGCGCTTCCGGGGATGGTCGCCCCGCTGAACGTGCTGCTGATGTACAACGCCTTCCGCGTCATGCCTGAGGAACTGGACCAGGCCGGGGTCATCGACGGCGCCAACGCCTGGCAGCGGTTGTGGCACATCGGCATCCCCTCGGTGAAGGGAACCATCGCCGTGGTGGCGATCTTCTCCTTCATCGGCGCGTGGGACGACTTCCTGTGGCCGCTGATCGTGCTGACCACCCCGGAAAACTTCACCCTGACCATCGGGCTGCAATACCTGGCCGGTACCTTCGCCACCGACCAGCGGCTCATCGCCGCCGGTGCGATGATCGCCTTCATCCCGATCGCCATTGTCTTTGCCCTTCTCCAGCGCCACTTCTTCAAGGGCGTCGAGGAAGGCGGGGTCAAGGGCTAGGCAAGTAGCACTCCGTTCCAAACCGGGACTGCCGCACCAAGTGGCAGTCCCGCTTTCCAACCAAAAGGAGTTAGACCCCAAATGTCACCGAAGCAAAACCTCGGGCGGATCACCGCCATCGCCTCCACCGCACTGCTCGCCGGAACCCTGGCCCTGGCCGCCCCGCTGGCCGCCAACGCCGGAACCCTTGCCGCGGCCCCCGCCGCAACCACGCAGCAGTCGGCACCGGGCGAAGGCACCGAAACCCGCCGCACGATCCTGTACTACCAGACGCAGTACCACGAGGGCACCTACGTATCCCCGCTGCCGTTGCTCCAGCGCCAGACCGGCCTGACCGACTTGATCGTCGGGGCCATCCACGTCAACGCGACGCCCGGGGAAATCCGGCTGAACGACGACCTGCCGGCCGACGCCAAGTTCGACACGATGTGGGACGAACTCGGAACCATGCAGGACCAGGGCGTCGATGTCATCGGCATGTTGGGAGGTGCCGCCCGCGGCACCTTCGACCGCCTGGACCTGGACACCTTCGACACCTACTACCCGCACCTGCGCGACCTGGTGGAGACCTACGGGCTGGACGGCCTGGACCTTGACGTCGAGGAAGACATGTCCCTCCCCGGGGTCATCAACCTCATCGACCAGCTGAGGGCCGACTTCGGCGAGGACTTCGTCATCACCCTGGCCCCGGTGGCCACCGCGCTGAAGGGCGGGACCAGCATCTCCGGGTTCAACTACGATGAGCTGTACGCCGCACGCGGCGCGGACATCGAGTGGTTCAACACCCAGTTCTACTGCGGCTGGGGAACCCTGGAAACCACCGCGGGCTACGACGCCATCATGGAGTACGGTGTGTACCCGGCAGACAAGGTTGTTGCCGGAACAATCACCGATCCGAGCCTGTGCAGGGGTTTTGTGGAGGTGGACGCGTTGGCCAAGACGGTCAGCGAGTTGAGTAATAAGTACCCGGAGTTCGGCGGGGTCATGGGGTGGGAGTACTTCACCTCCCAGCCCGGCGGCACCGAAAAGCCCTGGAAATGGGCCGAGATCATCACCAAGGCGATGCGCTAGCATCACGCACGACAGGAACCTTCATGAGCAACACCCGGCAGAAGCCGCTCGCCCTGGTGGGCCTGGACATCGGCGGAACCAAGACGCACGCCATGCGCTGGAACGGCGAGGCGAAGCTTGCCGAGGCCAGGAGCGGCAGCGCCAACGTGCAGAACGTCAGTGTCCAGACCGCCAAGGCCAACATCGCCGAGGTGTTCGCCGCGCTCGGGGCCGGGCACATTGACAGGGTCGTTGCAGGATCCGGGGGCATCGACACCGAGGCGGACGCCCAGTTCCTGCGGTCCATGATCGCCGTCCATGCCCCCGGCGCCGAGATCCTGGTGGTCCACGACACCCGGCTGATCCTTGCCGCTGGCCACGCCTCCACCGGCATGGCGGTCATCCTGGGCACCGGTTCGGCGGCCTGGGGCATCAATGGCTCGGGCCGAGAGGGCCGGGCCGGGGGCTGGGGGTACCTGCTGGGGGACGAAGCCAGCGGCTACTGGATGGGGCGCGAGGCGGTGCGCCACACGCTGCGCGAGTTCAACCGGGGACAGGCACCCGGCGAGCTGGGCCGCCGCGTGCTTGCTGCCAACAACGTGGAATCCCCGGACGAGCTGATTGCGCTGTTCCACGGCGATACGGACCGTCGCTACTGGGCGCAGCAGTCCCCGCTGGTCTTCGAGGCACTCGCGGCCGGGGACCCGGACAGCGCGGTGATCGTCGAGGATGCGGTCAAGCACGTGTGCCGGATGCTCGGAGACCTTTCGGTCCTCCTGGAGACCCGTGGCCCTGTCATCATCGGCGGCGGCGTGGGAACGCACCAGCCGGCCTTCCAGGAGAGGCTGCGGACTGCACTGGGTGCCCTCGGTCTCGCCGACATCCGCTTCCTGGATCTGGACCCGGTGGAAGGGACGAAATTCATTTCCGATCTCAGCCCCTTGCCCGCAGCATCCACCTAGCCGGGGGCGCCGTTGCGTGGTCTGATTCCCGGGCCACGCCTATTGCAGTTGGCGTCCCTTGGTCTCGGGGGCGAGGAATGCCATCAAGATGACCGCAGCCAGCACCAGCACCCCGGCAGACAGGAACAGGTTGCCGAGCCCCACCACCGGCCACAGCGCGGCGAAGGCCAGCGGACCGAAGCCGGCACCCAGGCGGCTGAACGAGGAGGCCCAGCCGAAGCCGGATCCGCGCAGCTCGGTTGGATACAGCTCGGAAACGTAGGCGTACAGCACCGGGATGGCGATCTGCACGACGACACCGAAGACCAGCAACCAGAAGAGGGACAGCGCGGGCGCGTTGATGGTCACCGCGACCATGACCAGGACGACGGCCGACAGGGGGCCGGTGATCCCCAGGAGCCATTTGCGGCCCACCCTTTCGACCAGCAGTGCTGCAATGACCACGCCGATCAGGCCCATCAGCGCCATCACCGAGGTCATGAAAAATGCCGTGGACTGCACCATGCCGGTGTCCGCCAGAATGGAGGGCATCCAGGTCAAGGCCAGGTAGTAGACCAACAGGATGGTCAGGAACAGCGACCACGACACCAGGGTGATCCGGGGACTGAAGCGCCAGATCTTCACCAGCTGCTCGAGCCATGAACCCGCGGACAGCCGCGGCGCGGCCTCCGGTTCCGGGAGCGTGTAGGCCTGGGCCGGGGTTCCGGTCCGTGTCACCAAATCGTCAATGACCTTCGCCGCTGCCTCGCGCTGGCCCTTGCGGACCAGGTAGAGCGGGGACTCCGGAACGCTGCGCCGCACCCAGAACACCAGCAGCGCGGGGAGCACCATGACGGCAAGGATGAGCCGCCAGTTTCCGGTGGTTGCCTGCACCCAACCGGAAATGAAGAAGGACAGTGCGGCGCCGACGGGCCACCATCCGTCCATGGCCGTGAGCACTCGGCCGCGCTGCTTGGACGGGGTGAACTCGCCGACCAGGGCGTAGTCCACCGGGATGCACCCGCCCAGGCCCACACCGGCAATGAAGCGGAAGGCAACGAACCACGCGAAGCTGGGGGCCAGTGCACCCGCGACCGTGAAGATCGAGAAGATCAACAGCGTCCAGGTGAAGGCCTTCTTGCGCCCGATCTTGTCGGCGATGGTTCCCCACAGGAACGCACCCAGCGCCATGCCCACCAGGTTTCCGGTGCCCAGCAGTGCGGCCGTGGTCCGGTCAAGCCCCCACTCCGCGGCGACCAGCGGGATCAGGGCCCCGTTGAGCGTGACATCCCAGGCATCGAACATGAACCCGAGCCCGCCGATGATGAAGATCTTGCCCTGCACGCCCCACTTCCACGGCAGGTTTTGGACGACCGACTCGCCGGTGGGTAGTTTCAGGAATTTGTTCATCAGGGATTGGCCTTTGGACAGGTGCGGGCTGACGCAGGACGGGAACGGTCTGGGCAAGAGTGGTGGAGCGGTGGCGCCGGAAGAAAACATGTTTCCGATCCATCGACAACGCTACGCGCTGGAACGGCAATCCACAGAATAACCCTTGACTTTTTGTGGCTTTGCGTTTCACCGATCGGCAGCTCCCGGGGCATCCGACATCGGGCGAAGCCCCTTGTGCCGGGGCTGTTCCGGTGCGGGGCAACCCGGGGTAGGCTCTGGATATGGGAGTAGATTGGACCGCTCTCGAAGAGGCGATACGGGTGTCGGCTCTTCGCCAGGCGGAAGAAATAATTCACCGTCACCCGGACGAAGTTTTCTATGCGATTGCCCTGGACGGGGTGAGCGCCGACGAGACCGACCATATCGATTTGCCCGTGCTTGCCCTGAACTCCGAGGAAGCCCTGACCCGTGCGTTCGCCGGCGGCGACGACGAAGGCGTTGACGAGGACTTCGACGACGAGGACGAAGAGGAATACTTCGAGGAACGTGCCGACGCCGACGATGACGGGTCCGACAGGGACGTGCATCTCCACGACGGTGAGGCCACGGACTCGGACGATGACGACGAGGATGACGACGTTGCCACGGACGAGGATGAGGACGACGAAGACATCGACGCGGTGCTCAAGGAATTCGACGCGCTGACCTCGGATGCCGAACAGGGCTACTACTCGTCGAAATGGAATCCGGCGGACTGGCAGTGGAGTCCGATCGAGCTCTTTGACGAATCGGCGTCGGTCCTGTGGAGCCAGGCGCTGACCAGTGTTGCCAAGGACCACGGGTGGGAAAAGACGAACCGCCTGTACTACGAGATGCTCATCCGCGTCACCGAGTCATTGCGCAACGCCTTGGCCACGGGACGAAACGCGGACGTGGTGGTCTACCTTTCCGACGAGGAGCACGGCGATGCATTGCTGCGCAGGTGCCTCACCGAATCCCAGCTGGCCAAGCACTTCCCGGAACTCGCGCATTAGGCATCAGCCGGGCAGGTCCGCAGCACCTTCCGGGAGGCTGAGTTCGGCGAGGATCCTGGAATCCAGGTCGCGCAGCTGGATCGCCGAGATGCGTCCCAGCTCCGTGGGCACGGCCCCGCTCAGGCGGGCCGTGCCCGTCTTCGTGGCGCTCCAGGAGCCGGCCCTGTCGACCTGGCCGGAGCGGTCGACCACCCACAGCGACAGCGTCCCGCTGGTGGGCAATTCGGTTCCGCTGAATTGCAGCTCGGTGCCCCAGGCCTTGGCGTTCAGACCCAGGTCCACGCGCGGCCCGGCGGCCGAGACCACCTCGTAGCTGGCATCGGGTGCCGGGGCGGGACGCAGCACGGGTGCCAGGAACACGCCCCCGGCCACGGATGCGGCGACCGCCGCCACAGCCGCTGTCCCCAGCAGGGTGCGCCGGGTCCGGCGCCTGGCCCGCAGCCGGTCCAGGAGTTCGACTCCGGGGTCCGAGGCAGGCACATCGGGTTCGGCCGACAACATCGCCCGGGCCGCCTGCGCGTCCAACGCGCCAAGCCGCGTCGTCACCGGCGCGAAGGAGGCCAGCTCCTCGCGGCATTGCGCGCATCCGGCCAGATGCTCCTCGAAGGCGCTTGCCTCCTCGGGTTCCAGCCCGCCCAGCAGATAGGCCCCCAGGTCCAAGTGCTCGTTCACTGCTCCACCCCCATTTCCGCCAGGATCCCGCGCAGGGCCCGCAGCGCATAGTACGCACGTGATTTCACCGTGCCCTGGGGTATCCCCAGGCTTGTTGCCGTCTGTGCCACCGTGGAACCGAGATAGTGCAGGTGGACCACGACCTGCCGATGTTCAAGCGTCAGGCGCATCAGCGCCTCTTCCATGAGTATCCTGTCCAGCACCACTTCCATGCCCGTGGTGCCGCCCGCGGCCTCGGGATCCTGGTCGCCCAACGCCGAGGCGGAAATCCGTGCGGCGGACCGGCGATGCCGGTCGATGATCACGTTGCGGGCGGTGGCAAACAGGTAGCTGCGCAGCGATCCGGTCAACTCCGGGGCTGCCTTCCACACCTTGAGCACGGTCTCCTGCACCACGTCGTCTGCCTCGTCTCGGTCGGTGGCCACACGCAGCACAAAACGCCTCAGGGCATCTCCGTGGTCGCGGTAGATGTCCGACACCACTTGCGCATCTAGCGGCACATGGGCTCCATTGGATCGCTTCGGGAACATGGGTTCACCCCACTAAGACGCATCGGTACTTCAAACGGTTCAACCACGTTCCAAGTATGCGCAGAAAAGTCGGCCACGGCGTGAACCCCGACACACCTTGCTGCGTCTTACCCGGTGAGAGATGCCTCGGGAGCACCGGAACAGCCAGCCCCCGGGGAGTCCCTGGCCCCCCAGGCAACGGGGGCCCAAGTCCCGCCCCCAAGTGTTAGGAATTGCATCATGTACCCGAAGAACCACACGAAGACCGCCGCCGCGGCACTGTTCCTCGGCGCAGCGCTGCTGCTGTCGGGTTGCGCAGACACCACCCCGCCAGGGCAAAGCCCCGCCGCCACGTCGCCCGGGACCGGTGGTGCATACGAGGCACCGGCACCCAGCGCCTCCGACACGGCCATGGCCGCCGCGGACCTGAAGACCGCGGAAACCAGCCTGGGCACCGTGGTGGTGGACGGCAAGGGCATGACCCTGTACTACTTCACCAAGGACACCAAGGGCACCACCACCAGTGCGTGCACCGGCGAGTGCCTGGATGCCTGGCCGATCGCCGTGGCCACGGGTGACACCCCGGTGGTCGAGGGCGTCACCGGGGAGGTCGGAACCATCGACAGTCCCGACGGATCCAAGCAGCTGACGCTCAACGGCATGCCGCTGTACTACTTCGCCAAGGACACCAAGCCCGGCGACGTGCTGGGCCAGGGCGTCAACGATGTCTGGTACGTGGCCTCGCCCGCGGGGGAGATGATCAAGTAACACCGGAGCCATCCAGGAAGTCCGCCGCCAGGGTGCGGGATAAGATGGGCATTGCACCCCCTCAATTTCCGCACCCTGGGAGACTTTTGTGAGCCAGATTGTCCTTGATCGCGTCCCGCTTCGCCGGGCCCTGATTTCCGTCTACGACAAGAGCGGTCTGGAGGAGCTGGCAGCGGGCCTGCACGCGGCCGGCGTCGCACTGGTCTCCACCGGCTCCACCGCCAAGCGCATTGCCGCTGCCGGGATCCCGGTCACCGAGGTCGAGGAAGTCACCGGTTCCCCGGAGATGCTTGACGGCCGCGTCAAGACCCTGCACCCGCGCGTGCACGGCGGCATCCTGGCCGACCGCCGCGTCCCGGAGCACATGAAGACCCTTGAGGACATGCAGATCGAGGCCTTCGACCTGGTCGTGGTGAACCTCTACCCGTTCGTCGACACCGTGCGCTCCGGCGCCGCGATGGACGACGTCGTGGAGCAGATCGACATCGGCGGACCGGCCATGGTGCGCTCGGCGGCCAAGAACCACGCCGCCGTGTCCATCGTCGTGGACCCTGCCTACTACTCCGAGGTCATCGCGGCGGCCTCGGCCGGCGGCTTCGACCTCAAGTCCCGCCAGCGCCTGGCCGCCAAGGCCTTCGCGCACACCGCGGCCTACGACACCGCTGTCGCCTCCTGGACCGCCGCCCAGTTCCTCGACGAGGACGGCGACGGCGTCATCGACTGGCCCGCATACTCGGGCCTGGCCCTTGAACGCTCCGAGGTCCTGCGCTACGGCGAAAACCCGCACCAGCAGGCGGCGCTCTACGTCGACAAGGCGGCCCCGTCGGGCATCGCCCAGGCCGACCAGCTGCACGGCAAGGCCATGAGCTACAACAACTACGTCGACGCCGACGCCGCGCTGCGCGCCGCCTTCGACTTCGACGCCCCGGCCGTTGCCGTCATCAAGCACGCCAACCCGTGCGGCGTCGCCGTGGCTTCGGCAGATGCGGCCGACCCGATCGCCGACGCGCACGCCAAGGCCCACGCCACCGACCCGCTCTCGGCCTTCGGCGGCGTCATCGCCGCCAACCGCACCGTGACCGCCGGGATGGCCAACACCGTCAAGGACATCTTCACCGAGGTCGTCATCGCCCCAGCCTTCGAACCCGAAGCAGTGGAGATCCTCTCCAAGAAGAAGAACATCCGCCTGCTGGCACTGCCCGAGGGCTACGGCCGCTACCCGGCAGAAATCCGGCAGGTCTCCGGCGGCGTACTGGTCCAGGTCTCCGACAAGGTCGACGCCGACGGCGACAACCCGGCGAACTGGACCCTTGCCGCCGGCGAGGCAGCCGACGAGGCGACGCTCGCCGACCTGGCCTTCGCCTGGACCGCAGTGCGTGCCGCGAAGTCCAACGCCATCCTGCTGGCCAACAACGGCGCCGCAGTGGGCATCGGCATGGGCCAGGTCAACCGCGTGGATTCCTGCAAGCTTGCGGTCGAGCGCGCCAACACCCTGGGCGTCACCGTCGAGTCCACCGTGGATGCAGCCGGCGGAGCCGCGGGTGCCGAGGGCACCTCGGCGGAACGCGCCCGCGGCGCGGTTGCTGCCTCGGATGCGTTCTTCCCGTTTGCCGACGGACTGCAGATCCTGCTGGATGCCGGCGTGCGCGCCGTGGTGCAGCCCGGCGGTTCGGTTCGCGACGAGGAAGTCATCGCCGCTGCCAATGCCGCGGGCATCACCATGTACTTCACCGGTGCACGCCACTTCTTCCACTAGGAACTGGTGAGCCGGCTGCCGTCGGCGTTCCCCCCCAACGGGAGCGCCGACGGCAGCTTTCTGTTTTAACCGCCGCCGGGCCATTTTGCGGGCGGGGCCCCAAGGGACGTCCACCGGCGGGACTTCAACGACGCCGTCATTTGCCCCTGAGGCGACTGCACTTTTCATCCATGGTCCCCTGCACTGCAATTGCCCGTGCGCAAGTGGAATGCGATCCGGCCAGTCGTTGGCCCAGGGGCACGTGGGCCGGGGCTCAGTACAGGAAAATCGGCAGCCAGTCGCGGTTGTGCGCGTGCACCAGCACGAGGAACAAGACGAAGTCGAAGATCAAGTGCACCGAGACGACATAGGTCAACGACTTGGTCAGCTTGAAGGTGTAGCCCTGCAACAGGGCGAAGGGAAACGTCAAGAGCGGACCCCAGGCCTGGTAGCCGATCTCCCACAGAAACGATGAGAAGACCACCGCCTGCAGGATGTTGGCGAGCCAGTCCGGAAAGTGCTGCCGCAGCAGCGTGAAGGTGGTGCAGATGAAGAACAGCTCATCCCAGATGCCAACGGCATTCACTCCCAGAAAGAGCCGCCAGAAGATGGTGGGATCCGATGCGTCAGGCCAGTTGTGGAAGACCCCCGTGCCGATCAGGTACATCGGCAAAATCAGGTACCCAAGGGCGACAACACCGAGCAGGTACAACTTGGCAGCCAACGGCCATTTGCGTCCGGTGTTCACCGGAAACTTGATGATCTCTTCGCGGTAAATAAACCGCGAGGCCAGCCACGGCAGCAGCACCGCCAACGCGAGCGCACCACCCATCAGGATCATGTGCTGGATGCTCAAATCGGCATTTAGCGGAACAAGGCTGATGATCGCCAGTCCCGCCGCGATGAGGGCAAGGTGGCGTGCGAGCCTGCGGTCGATAACTGCCGCCGTGAGCAGGCTCAAGGCGAGCAGGCCGTAGCCCGCCGGGTCGTTGCCAACGCCAAAAAGCAGCACTCCGGAGGTCGAGAGCAGCGCTGCCGGCAGCACTTTCCAACTGAGGGCGGTACGGGGTGGATCAGCCAGGATCGGTCTCACACCACCAGCATGCCAGCACCGCCCGCAGCACAAAAGCATTGACGCCGCACTTGGCCGAGCCCGACCAAAACGTGTCGTCATCGAGGGACATGCCCATCTGCAGGGTCCTGCCACCTGGTCGCTGCACGGGACAGAAGCCATGCCCGGCATCGCGGACACGTTGCCGCCGCCATGGAACCACCGGGAGCCACACGGCAGACCACGCAGAACCCGGTCAGGCCATCGCCCCCTGTGCCGGCTTCGAGCCACGTTGCATCCGTGGACGGACCCTCGCGGCCGCCCCCTTAGGAAAAGGGCGCAGATCCCGCGCTAGGCAGAGATGGTCAAGTCCGCCACAGGCTGGCGTGACTCTGTCGTTATAGCCAGCCCTCCGGGTTGACCCACTTGCCGTTGACGATGACCTCGAGGTGCAAATGCGGCCCGGTGGAATTGCCCGTGCTGCCCGCAAGGGAGACGGTTTCGCCCGTCTGGACCTTCTGGCCCACGGACACCTTGAGGGCCGAGTTGTGGTTGTAGCTGGTGTGCAGCCCGTTACCGTGGTCGATCTCCACGCGGAAGCCGGAGTGTCCGGCCCATTCGGCCTGCACCACGGTGCCGGCGGCGGTGGCCTTGATGGGCGTTCCCATGGGAACGGCGTAGTCCAGGCCGTTGTGGTTCATGTAGCCGGGGCCCGTCGGGTTCTTGCGGAAACCGAAGCGCGACGTCAACCGGATGCTGTCCACCGGCTGGGCGAGCCGGGTGACTTTTCCGGCGGAAGCGGCGGCAGCGGGTGCCGGCTTCTCTTCCGTGGTGACTTTTCCGGCGGCGGCGGTGGTGACGGGTGCCGGCTTTTCCTTCTTGACGTACTTGCTGGTCACCGAGGCGCGCTTGACCGTGAGCTTGTCGTTGGCCGGGGCCCTGACATCTGCGACAGCGGTCTGGGCGACGCGCTGGGGCTCCGGGACAACTTCCGCATCTTCCTGTGCGGGGGCGGCGGCGAATGCCAGGCCGGACACGGCGGCGACGGCGGCGAGCTTGTGCACGAGCCCGAGGCGGGGGCGCTTGGTGCGCGCCGAGACCTTCAGGTCGTTGTGCAGCTCGTCGGCTTCGGCAGGCATCGCCTGCGGCACCGACTGTGCGACAGGTGCGGAAGGGATGGCGGGGGCAGCGCTGGATGCCGCGTCCGGGGACGCTCCATAGCGCAGGCCGGCGACAAAACGGCGGCCGGCGTACTGCGTTGCATCCTGGGCCTCGACGGCATCCGGGACCGCGCCTAGTGCGCGTCGGCCGGGACGTCGGGAAGTGTTTTCGCCGTTCAATGCGGTGTCCACCGTCTGCTCTGGTGAACCGTTGGCAGGCGAAGCGTCAACTGGGCTGGGCGCGCGGCGGCGCCCGGAATTAAAGTGCTGGGTCAAATGATTACCTCTCATGTATCGCCTGCGAAGTTAGCTGTCGGATTCGAGTCATGAGATCAACTCGGCCGAGCCCGCCTGGACGGACTCCGCTTCACCCCAAGATCCGTGGTCCAAGACCAGGATCGGTTGAATGGGTCCTCCGCCCCTACCGGGAATCCTTGCTCCGCGATCCACCGGTAGGGTTCTGCGAACCGGATCGGGACTGGGTTGCGTAAGTGCAACCTGACCTAAAACCCTACGGGGGCATATGCAAAAGTTACAATTTCGTTATCAATCCATGCGGCGGACAAACACGCGGGCCCAGACGTCGGTCGGGAGCTCCAGCGCGCCCTCGATCCCTGCGCCCGGATAATGTTGTATGATCAACCTTTTTCGTGGTGACTAGGCCCCCGGGCGAAATGCCGCACTCGTTGGGCTGCGCCAGCGACGCGGGTTCCACCCGGTTGATTTTGGCCGCATGGGCGCGCGGGACTGCATCGTAGAAGTGATCAAGAATACGGTGGTTCCGGGTCTGCAGCGGTGCTGATGCCCCCCATTCACGTTGGTCGACGGGCCGAACGGCCCACCAATTGAGCAGAGTCATGGCACTGCGTGGAAGAGATGGCCCCCAGCCAGGGTCTGAGGCCAGGATCCCAAGGATGCGAGCAATGGACAGCGGCGACTTGGACGGCGGCAAGGGCTCGGAACATGGGTTCCAGAGGGCCCGACGCCAGAGCCGGCCTTCCCATGCTTGGGACCGATGGTTCCCGGAGCCGAGCCACTAGTCGTGGGTGCATGGTCGCCTCGGGGATATGCTGACTCATGATTGGCACGTGCCCTACCGCAAGCAGGCGGCACTCCTCTCATCACCAGGAGCAGACAATGCCGAATTCCCCCTTCGCGCACTTGCAGAGGGTTCATGCAGAGCGACTTGCAAAGGCTGCCCGCCGCCTCGGCCGGCTTGAACCACCTTCCGACGGGTTGGGCGTTCACCGACCCCTCGCCCGAGTGCGCCGCACGTCATTGGCAGGTGCCAGCGCCGTGCTGACAGCCGTATTGGGTGCGGTACTGGTCGTGTCGGGGCAGCCGGATTATGTTGACCGGTTCGCCCCGGTCTGGGCCCCACTGGTGGGCGGCATCCTTGTCCTCCTTGCCTCCGCATCGGTCCGGTATTGCAAGCCATTGTGTGTATTGGCAACGGTGTTCCTGGGGCCGCCCGCTGTCGCCCTCGTGTTCCACCTGCTGCGCGCGGCGGGTGCAATCCCCTTTCCGATGGACCTGTTTTCGTTGCTGGTGTCCCTCGCGGCCACCGCCACGATCATTGCAGCATGGGTCCAGTGGCGCCCGCTGCGCACGGCCGCCGGCTTTCCCTTGGAGACTCCCAGATGGGTTGCCTTGCTCGGTATCACCGTTGCCCTGGTTTATCCCGGCCTCAAGACCCTCTGGGTTGCAGGCGGAAAGTGGCTGGCGCCCGAGGGCTCCCACGCAGTGGATGGGGCCTATCTTGCGCCGGTGGGACTTGCCGTGATCGGGACGGCGGCGACGGTGGTGGCCTTGCGGTGGTGGCGGCGCGATGCCCCGCGGTGGGCACACCCCACTGCAGCTGCCGGCGGCCTGACGCTGATCGGGCTCGGCACGGCGGGTCTTCACTCATCGCTTGCCCACGCGTCGAACGAAGGACCCTTGCTAGGCGTGCTCGTCTACGGTGGGTGGCTGATCTGGGGACTGGCGACACTTGGAGTCGCAGCACGTCTGTCGCACCGCCGCACGGACCCCCGCCGAACCACTTCGACTGTGCTGTGACGGCAGTACGATTCGGTTCGGCGGGCGGGCTGGACACGGCCATCCCTTCGGGATTCCGGGTCGGCGGCCGGCGTCGGGATGGGACAAGGCAGGGCCGTCCGGGTACAGGAAGGCCCCCGGGCGATTAATTCGCCTGGGGGCCAGTGCCTGGTGCTTGCCGGGGGAGCCCCCTAGCGCCGCTTGTCCACCTTGACGAAAACCGAGATTCCCAGGCCGATGGTGGCCAGGATCGCGCCGATGATGAAGGCCACGTGCGCGCCGGAGAACAGGGCGTGGGCCAGATCGGAACCCGTCTCGAGCCTTGCCGCCGAGAGCAGGGACATGACTGTCACGAAGATCGTGGTGCCGATGGCGCCGCCGAGCTGCTGGCCGGTGTTGAAGATGGCCGAGCCGTGGCCGTAGAGGCGGGGCTCGACGGTCGCCAGGGCCGATGACATCAGGCCGGTCATCAGCAGCGCCAGACCGATGGAGAAGACGATGTGGTTGATCATGAACATCCACAGCGCGGTGTCCGAATCCACCGTGACATACAGCCACTGGCCCAGGGCAAGCATGGCCGCACCCGGAATGAGGACCGGGCGGGGGCCGAAGCGGTCGTAGATACGGCCGAAGATCGGAGCGACCACGGCCTGGGCAAGCCCGCCGGGCAGCAGCATCATGCCGATGGACAGCGTGCTGATGCCGGCACCGGATTCGAGGATGATCGGGAGCATGACGATGGTGCCCAGCAAGGTGCCCATGGCGATCATGATCATCACCACGGAGAAGGTGAAGGTGCGTGCCTTGAACGGGGTGAGGTTCAGAAGTTCCCTGCCGTCGCGGGTCAGGCGCACCTGGCGCTTGATGAATAGGGCGAGGGAGACCAGGCCGACGGCGAAGGAAGCGACGGTCACGGGCAGGTTTTCGCCGGCATGCTCAAGGCTGGAGATGCCGTAGACCAGGAACCCGAAGGCCAGCGCGGAGAGCACGACCGAGAGGACATCGAGCGGAATCCTGCGTGCCTGCGAGGGTAGCTTGATGAAGATGATGCCCAGGACCAAGATGGCCACCGACAGTGGCGCCATGAGGATGAAGATGTAGTGCCAGGTGAAGGCGTTGACGATCGCGCCGGACACCGTGGGGCCGATGGCCGGGCCGACGGAGATGACGATCGAGTTCAAGCCCATGATGGCTCCGCGCTTGTGCACGGGAACCAGCTGAAGGGTCGTGGTCATCAGCAGCGGCAGCACGATTGCGGTGCCGATGGCCTGGATGATGCGGGCCACCAGCAGGACGGCGAAGCTCGGCGCGAAGACCGCGAGCAGCGTGCCGACCAGGAAGCTGGAGAGCGCGAAGATGAACAGGCTTCGGGAGCTGAAGCGCTGCAGCAGGTAGCCGGTGGTCGGGATGACAACGGACATGGTCAGCAGGAAGCCGGTGGTCAGCCACTGTCCGGCGGCGGCGGAGACCGAAAGGTCCGCCATGATCGCCGGGAGGGCCACGCTGAGCACGGTTTCGTTCAGGATCATCAGGAAGGCGGCAAGCGTCAGGGAGCCGATGATGCCGACGAGTTGCCTGGTGGGCAGTGTTGGCGGGGTCTGGCGGGCAGGGGCCGCCGGCGGGGAAATCGTGTCTTCTGTGGACATGGCCATCGGAAGCTACCTCTTCTGTAAGATTCGAACGACTAAAATCATGTCACGGTCTGACACCTTTGGTAAGTTAAAACTGTCAGAGTGTGACATGAAATATACTTGGAGGAGAGCCGCCCCCTGCCGGGGCGGACCTTCTTGCGAGAAAAGAGCCGAACCTTGGGTATCCGTGAAGAGCACCGCGCCCAGATGCTGCGCGAGATCCAGCGTGCCACGCTGGACCTCGTGGAGGAACAGGGCCTGGATGCCACGACGATCGGCGACATCGCCGCGCGCGTGGGCATTTCCGAGCGCACGGTCTTTCGCTACTACGGTTCAAAGGAACATGCGCTCATGCCCGGCCAGCAGAGCCTGATCGACACGCTGGTGTGCAGCGAAAGTGCCCACGCCGAGGCCTCCGGAATCCTGGGGGACCTTCTGGCGGTGTGCCGTGAGCTCTTTGCGCTGGAGGTCGCACAGAGCGATTTCCGCAGGATTTCCCGCCTGATGGTCCGGGAACCGGAGATGCTGCGGATTGTCGCGCGGCAGGAGCGGAACCTGGTGGAGGCCCTCAGTTCGGCGTTGGTCCAGCGGGGGCCGCTGAGCCCGATCCAGGCGCTCCTGGTTGCCGAAGTGGTCACCGCCGCCTGGCGTGTCGCCTGGCAGACTTTCGCCCGGCAGGAATTCGACGGCGTGGAGTCCGATCCGGTGGAACTCTTCGACGAAACCGTGCGTGAGTTGGGGAGCCTGTTTCCTCGCGCGTGAGGCCCGGACCCCCGGAGTTCAGTTACGACGGGTTAACTTAATGCGGATCGGCGGCCAGGGTGCCGGTTTCCCCGGCTTTTCGGGGCGAAACGGGGCCGGGGGAGAACGGGAGCCTCGCCACAAAAAGTGTCTGGACGCAGCAAATCGGGTAAGTTAGGGCTGTTGAGATCAATTCGGACTACACATATCCGATAAGACCGTTCAGGGAGACGCCACACCTATGGCCAAGATTATTTACACCCACACCGACGAAGCTCCGATGCTGGCAACCCACTCGTTCCTGCCGATTGTCGAAGCGTACGCCTCGACCGCGGGTGTAGAGATCGAGACGCGAGACATCTCGCTGGCCGGCCGCATCATTTCCGTCTTTGGTGATTACGTCACCGCCGAACAGCAGGTTCCCGACGCCCTCGCCGAGCTTGGCGCACTGGCCAAGAGCCCGGATGCCAACATCATCAAGCTGCCGAACATCTCGGCTTCCATTCCGCAGCTCAAGGCAGCCATTGCCGAACTGCAGGCCGCCGGCTACGCACTTCCGGACTACCCGGACAACCCCTCTTCCGACGAGGAAACCGACGTCCGCGCCCGCTACGACAAGATCAAGGGTTCCGCCGTGAACCCGGTGTTGCGCGAAGGCAACTCGGACCGGCGCGCCCCGTTGAGCGTGAAGAACTACGCCCGCAAGAACCCGCACACCATGGGTGCCTGGACCGCTGACTCCAAGACCAATGTCGCAACCATGGCCGAGGACGACTTCCGTGCAAACGAGAAGTCCGTGGTCATCGACGCGGACCAGAACCTCTCGATCCGCTTCGTTGGCGAAGATGGCGAAGTCAAGGTCCTGAAGAAGTCCCTGCCGGTGATCAAGGACGAGATCATCGACGGCACCGTGATGCACGCCGCCTCGCTGAGCGCCTTCCTGAAGGACGCGATCGCCCGCGCCAAGGCCGAAGACGTGCTCTTCTCGGCACACCTGAAGGCCACCATGATGAAGGTCTCCGACCCGATCATCTTCGGCCACGTCGTCAAGGCCTACTTCTCCGAACTCTTTGAGACCTACGGCGAGCAGCTCGAGGCAGCCGGCCTGAACCCGAACAACGGCCTTGCGGCCATCCTCGGCGGGCTCGATGACCTCTCCGACGACGTGCGCGCCGGCGTCGAGGCACTGATCGCCAAGGGCTTCGAGGAAGGCCCGGCCATCGCCATGGTCGACTCCGACAAGGGCATCACCAACCTGCACGTCCCCTCCGACGTCATCGTCGACGCCTCCATGCCCGCCATGATCCGCACCTCGGGCCACATGTGGGACGCCGAGGGCAAGGAACGCGACACCCTGGCAGTGCTGCCGGACTCCTCCTACTCGGGCATCTACCAGGTCGTCATCGACGACTGCCGCGCCAACGGCGCCTACGACCCGACCACCATGGGCACCGTCCCGAACGTCGGCCTGATGGCCCAAGCGGCCGAGGAGTACGGCTCCCACGACAAGACCTTCGAGATCAAGTCCGCCGGACACGTCCAGATCCTGGATGCCACCGGCGGCGTGCTCATCGAACACCAGGTCTTCCCGGGTGACATCTGGCGCGCCTGCCAGACCAAGGACGTGCCGGTGCGCGACTGGGTCAAGCTGGCAGTCAACCGCGCCCGCGCCTCGGCCACCCCCGCGGTGTTCTGGCTGGACGAGACCCGCGCGCACGACGCCGTGCTGATCTCCAAGGTCAACGAGTACCTCAAGGACCACGACACCGAGGGCCTGGTCATCGAGATCCTCTCGCCGGTCGATGCCACCAAGTACACCATCGAGCGCATCCGCCGCGGCGAGGACACCATCTCGGTCTCCGGCAACGTGCTGCGCGACTACCTCACCGACCTGTTCCCGATCCTCGAATTGGGCACCAGCGCCAAGATGCTTTCCATCGTGCCGCTGATCGCCGGCGGCGGCCTGTTCGAGACCGGTGCCGGTGGCTCGGCCCCGAAGCACGTGGCCCAGCTGGTGAGCGAAAACCACCTGCGCTGGGATTCCCTGGGCGAGTTCCTGGCCCTGGCCGTCTCCTTCGAGCACCTGGCCAACACCTCGGACAACGCGCGCGCGCAGATCCTCGCCGACACACTGGATGCGGCAACCGGCACCTTCCTGCTGGAAAACAAGTCGCCCAAGCGCAAGGCCGGCGAGCTGGACAACCGCGGCAGCCACTTCTACCTGGCCAAGTACTGGGCCGAGGAACTGGCGGCACAGACCAAGGACGCCGAGCTGGCAGCGGCATTCAAGGCCGTCTCCGAGGCACTGGGCGGCAACGAGGAGGCCATCGTGGCCGAGCTCGCCGCCGTGCAGGGCGCCCCGGTCGACCTGGGCGGCTACTACCGCCCGGTCGAGGAAAAGGTCGCAGCCATCATGCGCCCGAGCTCCACGCTGAACGCGGCGCTGGAACTGCTCACCAAGTAGTCCCTCCCCTTCCGCAAGGAAGCACGGCAGAGGCCGCCACGATCCTACGATCGTGGCGGCCTTCGTCGGTTAACCGTGCCCTACAGCCCGCGGCCGACCTCCCAGATGCTCTCGGAGGTTCCGGTGAGCAGGGCGTTGACGGAGGCGGCCTGCGCGTCGGTGAACGAGGCGATGTAGTCCACGATGGCCCGCGCCCTGCCCAGGCGCTCGATCTCGCCGGCCGGGACGTTGCCGGCGGGTCCGGGGGTCTGAGCGTAGAGCTGGCGGTATTCGCCGGTCGCCGCCTCGACCGAGTCAAGCAGCCGGCGCGGTGCGCGGGCCGCATCCTGCGGGTCATCGAGCCAGGCGGCCAGCCCCTCGGCCAACGACCTGATGATGCGGGTCTGCCCGCGCTGGTAGAGGGCCAGGTCGGAGCGTTCAAGCACAAAGCGCTCGTGCACGAACTTGAGCACCACCACGTCGTGCCAGGCCTCGTCGGCCAGGCGCACGTGGCCGCTGCGCACCCCGGGGTCCCTTTCCACCGCGATGGAGGCCTGCAACCTGTCGATCCAGCGGCGGGTGAAGCCGGTGACGGCGCGGTCCGCATCGAGCCCGCCGTCGTAGGGCAGGGAAAGCAGCCCCTCGACCAGGTCGTGGCCCACGCGCAACACCGAGGCCCGGAAGGCGTCGGCGTTCGCGATCCACGGGTCCTTGGCTGCCACCCGGCGCCAGGTGCGCTCCAGCCCGTGGCCGGGCAGCCGCGGGTCCAGCTCGCGCATATCCAGGCGGGCCAGGTCCGGCCCCGATTCGAGCCAGTGCCGCAGCTCGGTGGACACCAGCGAATACTGCAGCACCCCGGCGCGGTAGAAGTCGTCCAGGTCGTGCACCGCGTATGCAATGTCGTCGGCGATGTCCATGACCGAGCATTCCAGGGTCTGCTGGTGTTCGGCGATCTGCGGGAAAACCGAAAGCACGTCACGCATCTCGGCCTCCTCGATGTCGTAGGCCGAGTATTTCAGGGCGGCGTTTCCGCCGCCGAGGCCCACGCCGCGCGGCAGGAGTGCCGGGGACCGGGCCGGCAGGGAACGCCATTCGTTGCGGGTCCAGGGGTACTTGAGCACCGCCGCCCGCACCGCCCGGGTCAGGTTCATCCCGCGCGGGCTCGCGTCGCAGCTGTCCAGCGCGGTGAGGATGCGGAAGGACTGGGCGTTGCCCTCGAACCCGTCGGGCAGGCGCAGGATCTGCCGGGCGGCCCGGTCCAGTTCCTGTTCGCCCAGGTGCCCGAAGGGCGGGTGGCCCAGGTCGTGTGCGGCCGCGGCGGCCTGCACCACCACGGGATCGCAGCCGCCAAGCTCGGCCACGAGTGAGCGCGTCGGCTCGTCGGCGTTGCGCAACCCGATGGCAATCGAGCGGGCCACGGCCGAGACCTTGAGCGAGTGGGTGAGCCGGTTGTGCACCACGGTGCCCGCGCCGGCCTGCGGAATCACCTGGGTGACCGCCGAGAGCCGGGAGAAATAGGGGGAGAAGCGGATGCGTTCGATGTCGACGCGGAATTCGTCTTCGCCGGGCCGCGAGTCCTCGCGGATCGGCCGCTCGCGGCCGCCGGTCTGGTGGGTGGTGTTCCTGTAGTCCATGGTGCGCACCAGCTTAGTGCGCACCCGGTGCGGGCGCCCCGCGACCCACGGCATCTTCGGAGGATGGCGCGGATCATCTGGATCGGCGCCGAACCCCCGGAGCCGGTATCCGTCGACACAAAGGCGTCACAGAAACCGGGACGAGTCACACGCTGGAACCACATCCCCGTGAATACGGGTGTTCCGCGGGTTCCGGGTCCGTAACAATGTGACCGTCGCTCCGCCCGGAAATGACGCCGCATGGACACATGAAGTGTTTTTGCCCTTCGTGACGGCTGCATCGGCGAGCGCCTTGCGCACCTTGTCGACGCTGTTCCAAGATGAATGCATCAACCATCAAGAGCGGCTGAGAGATCTGGCTCGTTGACGCCGCAGCAACCATCGTCCGATGGATTCCCCTCGCGGGGACTCCGCTCGGCGAGGGTGCTAAGGCCAGAAGCGATGGAGCCGCTTCAGCGTTCACTCATCATCGCCGCAGGAAATCCGTGACGGATCCCTGGGGCTTTGGTGGCGATCCCTGATGCCTCCCTCGAATCGACGAGGAGACACGCATGAGCATTGAAACGACAGCCGCACCGCCGTCCCTGTCCTACGAGCTGTACCCGCCGGTGAACCGCGACGCCACCGAGGGGATCTTCAACAGCATCGCGGCCCTGGAGGCGACGGATCCCGACTACGTGTCGGTGACCTACTCGGGGTCCCCGACAAGGAGGAACGCGTCGCTGGAACTGATCGAGCACCTCATCCAAAACACCCGGCTGCGCCCGCTGGCGCACCTGACCTGTGTGGGGGAGAGCCGCGAATCCCTGCAGAACCTGATCCGGCACTTCATCTCCCTCGGGGTCCGCGGGGTGCTGGCCCTCCGCGGGGACCTGCCGACGGACCCGGATGAGTGGCGCGGGGAGTTCCCCTTCGCCCGCTACCTGATCGAGTTGATCCGCGAGGTCGAGGCCGACCACTCGGCCGCCCTGGCCGGCGGGCGGCTGGGGGTGGGCGTTGCCGCCTACCCGATCCGGCACCCGGAGTCCCCGTCCTTCGAGCACGACGTCGAGGTGCTGCTGGCCAAGGAGCGCTCCGGCGCGAACTACGCGATCACGCAGGTCTACTTCCGGGCCGGCGAATACACCAACCTCGTGGAATCGGCCCGCCGCGCCGGGGTCACCATTCCGATCATCCCCGGGGTCATCCCGCTGAACTCGCTGCGGCGCCTGAACCGGCTGGCATCGATGACGGGCATTGCCCCGGACCCGATCCTGGCCCACGCCCTGGAGACGGCGGACTCGGATGGCGAGCGCCACCGCATCGGCGTGGACGCCGCCGTCACCCTGGCCAAGCGCGCCTTCGACGACGGGGCGCCGGGCGTGCACCTCTACACCTTCAACGACCACCGCGGCTCCCTCGATGTCATCGAGCGGCTCGAATTGCCGCGGACCCGTGCCAGGGCGTCCAACGCCTGGGCAACCCGCGCCGCCGTCTAGACCCACACACCTTCCCATTACTTTCCACCACGCCAGAACAACAGGAGAATCACCATGACCAAGGCAACCTTCCCGGCAGCATCCATCCTCGGCTATCCGCGCATCGGGCCCAACCGCGAGCTCAAGAAGGCCCTCGAGGCGCACTGGGCAGCACGCACCGACGAGGCCACGCTGCACGCCGCCGCCCGTGAACTGCAGAACGCCAACCTGGCAAGGCTCACCGGGCTGGGCCTTGCGGCCGACGACGCCTCGCTTCCCGGCGACTTCGCCTACTACGACCAGGTGCTCGACGCGACCGTCGCCCTCTCGGCGCTGCCCGCCCGCTTCGCCGACCTGGCCGACGCCAACGGCGCCATCGACACCGCCGCCTCCTTCGTGCTGGCCCGAGGCGACGAATCCCGCGCCCCGCTGGAAATGACCAAGTGGTTCGACACCAACTACCACTACCTGGTCCCGGAAATCGGCGAAGCCACCCCGGTCAAGGCCAACGCCGCCGCCCTGGTCGAGTCCTTCGCGGCACACGCCGCCCAGGGCAACACCATCCGCCCCACCCTCGTGGGCCCGATCAGCTACTTGCTGCTGGCCAAGCCCGAGGACGGCGCACCTGCCGGTTTCGACCCGCTCTCGCGCATCGACGAGGTCGTTGCCGCCTACGGCGAGATCCTTGCTGCACTTGCCGCCGCCGGCGCGCCCTGGGTGCAGCTCGACGAGCCGGCACTTGTCACCGACCGCGGCGCCGCCCTGGCCGTCCCCGGTGCGCTCGCCGAAACCGTCTACACGCAGCTGGCCGCCGCCACGGCGCGCCCGGCCCTGCTGGTGGGCCTGGGCTACGGCACCGCCGGGGATCCCGCCCGCCCGGGCGCCACCCAGGGCCTGCTGGCCCGCACCGGTGTCGAGGCGGTGCACGCCGACCTGGTCCGCGGCGCCGTGCCCACCGCCGAATTCCTCGGCGACCTTGCCGGTTCCACCCTTGTTGCGGGCATCGTTGACTCGCGCAACATCTGGCGCAACGACCTGGCCGCCTCGCTGGGCACGCTCGCCTCCCTGCGCACCGAGGTCGAAAAGGCCGGCGGCACCCTGGCCGTGGGAACCGCCACCTCGCTGCAGCACGTCCCGCACGACGTCGCCCAGGAGGCGAACCTGCCGCCCCACCTGCCCGAATGGCTGGCCTTCGCCAACCAGAAGGTCGCCGAGGTGCTGACCCTGGCCAAGGGCCTGGCCGAGGGCGAATCCGCCATCGCCGCCGAGCTCTCCGCCGCCGAATCGGCACGTGCCCACCGCGCCGGATTCGCCGGGACCACCGTTGCCGCGGTGCGCGAGCGCCTGGACAACCTGACCACCGCCGACTTCTCCCGCTCGGATGCAGCAATCCGCAAGGCCGCCCAGGAGACCGCCCTGGCGCTGCCGCCGCTGCCGACCACCACCATCGGCTCCTTCCCGCAGACCACCCAGGTCCGCACCGCCCGCGCCGCGCACAAGGCCGGCACCCTGGACGACGCCGCGTACGAGGGCTTCCTCAAGGAGGAAATCCAGCGGGTGGTGGAACTGCAGGAACGCCTGGGACTCGACGTGCTGGTGCACGGCGAGGCCGAGCGCAACGACATGGTCCAGTACTTCGCCGAGAACTTCGACGGCTTCTCCGAAACCGAGAACGGCTGGGTGCAGTCCTACGGATCGCGCGCCACCCGCCCCTCGATCCTCTGGGGCGACGTCTCCCGCCCGGCGGCCTTCACCGTCCCGTGGATTTCCCACGCCGCCTCGCTGACCAACAAGCCGCTCAAGGGCATGCTCACCGGCCCGGTCACCATCCTGGCCTGGAGCTTCATCCGCGACGACCAGCCCCTGGCCACCTCCGCCAACCAGGTGGCCCTGGCGCTGCGCGACGAGATCGCGGACCTGCAGGCCGCGGGCATCGGCATCATCCAGGTCGACGAGCCGGCACTGCGCGAGCTGCTGCCGCTGCGCGCCAAGGACCAGGCCAAGTACCTGGGCTGGAGCGTTGACTCCTTCCGCCTGGCCACCTCGGGGGCCGCGGACGCCACGCAGATCCACACCCACCTGTGCTACTCGGAGTTCGGCGAGATCATCGAGGCCATCGACGCCCTGGACGCGGACGTGACCTCGATCGAGGCTGCCCGCTCCCGCATGGAGGTCACCGCGGACCTGACGGAATTCGGCTACAGCCGCGGCATCGGCCCGGGCGTGTACGACATCCACTCCCCGCGCGTGCCCTCCACCGCCGAGGTCGCCGAGCTCATCGACATCGCCCTGGCGTCCCTGGACCCGAAGTCGCTGTGGATCAACCCTGACTGCGGGCTGAAGACCCGCGGCTACGCGGAGACCGAGGCCTCGCTGGCCAACCTGGTGGAAGCGGCCGTCGCGGCCCGCGCCACCCTGGGCGCCTCCGTCTAGTCCCGCCGTGCGGGTGCGGCATCCACCTTGGGGGTGCCGCGCCCGCATCCCATCCCGACCACGCTTAGCCTCCCCTCCGGCCCGAAAGGCACGATCATGGCCCCCAGCACCTGGCGCAACGCCACCACCGAAATCCATTCCGGGTACGCCCCGGCGGCACCGCACCGCCCCATGACCGTGCCGATCTACAACTCGGCCGCCTACCAGTTCCCCGACTACGCCACCGCCGCGAAGCTCTTCGCGCTCAAGGCGCCGGGCTTCACCTATTCGCGCACCGGGAACCCGACCGTCGCGGTGCTGGAGGAACGCGCCGCGGCCCTCGAGGGCGGGATCGGCGCCATCGCCACCGCCACCGGGCAGGCGGCTGTCGCGATCTCGCTGCTCGCGCTGCTGCAGGGCCAGGGCCACCTGGTGGCCTCCAACAAGCTCTACGGCGGCACCGTGGACCTGCTCACCGACACCTTCGCCGACTTCGGCGTGAGCGTCACGTTCGTCGATCCCCAGGACCCGGCCAACTGGGCAGCGGCCATCACGGAGAAGACCCGCGGCTTCCTGCTCGAGTCGGTTTCCAACCCGCTGATCACCCTGGTGGACTTGCGCGCCATCGCCGAGGTGGCCCACGCCGCAGGCGTGCCGGTGGTCGTTGACAACACCCTGGCCACCCCGGCCGCCTACCGGCCCATCGACTTCGGCGCGGACATCGTGGTGCACTCGGCCACCAAGGCGCTGGCGGGACACGGATCGGTTCTTGGGGGACTGGTCATCGACGCCGGCACCTTCGATTTCTCCGACGCCGCCCGCTGGCCGCAGATCGCCGCGCCCAAGGCGCGGTACTACGGGGATTCGCTGCTGGAACGCTACGGGAACAAGGCCTACCTGATGCTGGTGCGCTCCAAGTTCCTGCACGACCTGGGCCCCAGCCTCGCCCCGGCATCGGCGGCGGCGATCCTCACCGGCATCGAGACGCTCTCGCTGCGCGCGGCCAAGGCCCAGGACAATGTGTTGGCGCTTGTCCGCGCGCTGGCGGCGCACCCCGCGGTGGCCCGGGTCCACCACCCCTCCGTGGCCACGCACCCGGATCATGCGCTGGCGGCACGGGACTACCCGCGGGGGACCGGCTGCGTGTTCTCCTTCGACCTCAAGGACCCGGACGCCGTGCCGGGGCTTGTCGACTCGCTGCAGCTCTTTGCCCTGGCCGCGAACATCGGGGACACCCGCTCCCTGGTGGTCCACCCCGCGGCGATGACCCATTGCCGGCTCGACGCGGAGAAGCTTGCCGCCGCGGGGATCGGCGCCGGCACGCTGCGCATCTCCGCCGGCCTCGAGGACGCCGCCGACCTGGTGGCAGACCTGCTCGCCGCGCTCGATGCGCCCGAAAGCCGCAAAAGCGCACCCCCGGCCGCGCACCGCGAAACCATCAACGCCTAGAGAAGGGACGAACCACCATGGGCACCACCACCAGCCACGGCTTTAACACCCAGGCCATCCACGCGGGCCAGGCTCCCGACCCGCTCACCGGCGCGGTCATCCCGCCGATCTACCAGACCAGCACGTTTGTCCAGGACGGGATCAACGTACTGCGTGCCGGGCACGAATACTCGCGCGGCTCCAACCCGACGCGCAACGGCTTCGAAACCCAGCTCACCGCCCTGGAGGCGGGACATGCGGGCTTCGCGTTCGCCTCCGGGATCGCCGCGGAAGACGCGCTGCTGCGCGCGGTGCTGGAACCCGGGGACCACATCGTGCTCGGGGCCGACGGCTACGGCGGCACCAACCGCCTGGTCAACCGCCTGCACGGCAAGTGGGGGATCACCAACACCCCGGTCGAGATCACCGACCTGGCGGCCGTCGCCGCGGCCGTGCAACCCGGGAAGACCGCGCTGCTCTGGGTGGAGACGCCGTCCAATCCGCTGCTGGGCATCGCGGACGTCGCGGGCTGGGCCGCGATCGCCCGCGCCGCCGGTGCACTGCTGGTCGTGGACAACACCTTCGCCACCCCGTTCCTGCAGCGCCCGCTCACCCTGGGCGCGGACGTGGTGGTGCACTCGACCACCAAGTACATCGGCGGTCACTCGGATGTGCTCGGTGGAGCGGTGATCGTCGCCGACCGCGTGTTCCGCGGCGAGGAGCTCGCCGCGGCAGTCGGCTTCCAGCAATTCGCCGGGGGCGCGGTGGCCGGTCCGCAGGACTGCTTCCTGGCCGCCCGCGGGCTGAAGACCCTGGGGTTGCGCATGGAGCGCCACTGTTCAAACGCCGCCGTCATTGCCGCATGGCTGCAGGGGCGCGGGGAAGTCGACACCGTGCTCTACCCGGGCCTTGACACACATCCCGGCCATGAACTGGCCAAGAGCCAGTCCAGCGGCTTTGGCGGGATCGTCTCGCTGCAATTTGCCGGCGGCGAGGCCGCCGCACGGGCCTTTGCCGAGTCGACCAAGCTTTTCGCGCTCTCGGTGTCCCTGGGCGGGGTCGAGTCGCTGGTTTGCTACTCCGCGGAAATGACCCACGCCTCGGTGATCGGCACCCCGCTGGCGGTGCCGCGGAACCTGGTGCGCCTTTCGGTGGGCATCGAGCAGGTCGAGGACCTCGTCGCGGACCTGGAGCTCGGGCTCGCCGCCGCCCGCAGCGCCTCGCTCCAGGGTGCCGCGGCCTGAGGCAATTGACTTGCGGTGGTCCTGCAGATGGTCTGAGGGGGCCGGGGAGGGCCGCCGCATTGCCCCGGCACGGTGTTTCGACATCGGCGCCGGGGCCGGAGACACGGCGGGTAATGGAGTCATCCAGGCCGTGTTGGACGGGTGGGAGCGGGCAGGTACCTGGCGGCCGGCCCGCTCCCGCACCGCGGGTATTCGCTCCATTGCGTTACCGACCCCGGTCACATGACGCCGGGATCTTGCGATGAGCGGTACATTTTCCGCGACCAGCGGTCCGACTTGGGCGAACTGGCAAATCGATTGGACATGTCTTGATCAATTTGTCACCATTTTTTCATGTCAACCGATCGAAACGTACAACCCAAGCCCGGACTGGATGCCGAGGAGCGCAGCGCGAAGGTCGCCGTGACACTCTTCCCGCTGCTGGTCCTGGCCGGCGGGGCCATTGCCCTGCTGACCCCCGAAACCTTCAGCGGATTTTCCAAGGCCATCAATCCCTTGCTCATGATCATCATGTTCGGCATGGGCCTGACGCTCACGCTGCCGGACTTTGCGCTCGTCGTGCGCAAGCCGCTGCCGGTGCTCCTGGGCGTCGTGGCGCAGTATGTGATCATGCCGCTGCTGGGCCTGGGCATTTCGATGCTGTTGCAGCTGCCTCCGGCGCTGGCCGCCGGCGTCATCCTGGTGGGCTGTGCGCCGGGCGGAACCGCCTCGAACGTGGTGACCTACCTGGCCAAGGGGGACGTCGCCCTCTCGGTGACGATGACCTCGATCTCCACCCTGCTGGCACCCATCTTCACCCCGCTGCTGACCCTGTGGCTGGCGGGCCAGTACCTGCCGGTGGATGCCGGGTCGATGGCCAAGTCGATCGTGCAGATCGTGCTTATCCCCGTCGTGCTCGGCCTGGTGCTGCGCGTGCTCCTGCCGCGCCTGGTCGCCAAGGTTCTGCCCGCCCTTCCCTGGGTCTCGGTCATCGCCATCACCGGGGTGGTGCTCATCGTGGTGGCGGGCAGCGCCGCCGCCATCTTCAGCGCGGGTCTGCTGATCCTGCTGGCCGTCATCCTGCACAACGCCGGTGGCGTTGCGCTGGGCTACGGAACCGCCAAGCTCTTCAAGCAGCCCATTGCCACCCGCCGCACCATGGCCATCGAGGTCGGCATGCAGAATTCCGGCCTGGCCTCGGGCCTGGCCAAGACCTACTTCACGCCCGAGGCGGCGCTGCCCGGCGCCGTGTTCTCGGTCTGGCACAATCTCTCCGGTGCGGTCATCGCAGCCTTCTGGCGCCGCAGCAGCGCAAAGAACGCCGAGCGCGAAGCCGCCGAAGCGGAGCTTGCGGTCAAGTAGGTGGCGGGTGATTCAAATTTCCGAAGGTTCCAGGGCCGCGCCGCAAGGCAGACGACCAGGGAACCTTCGGCAGTTTGATGGCCCTATTCGATCCTTGGCCTAGCCTGGCCTCGAAGGATTTGGCCTAGTCGATGCCCGTGTCCAGAACCGTGGGCTTCACCGGATTGCCTTTGTCGTGGCGTGAGCGGGCGCGTCCATAGGAGCTGCGTGAATTCTGTTTCCACCACCACCAGTCGGCGTTTGCGGCGATCCTGCGCAGGCGGCGTTCACTGAGCGGAGTAAACCCCCTGACGACCAGCTCTCGGTGGATCTCCTCTGCGGCGCCATAGGCCATGTTTTTCCACTGTTTGCGGATACGCACACTGTGGCGGTGCTCTTTGCACCACTCGCTAAGCCGGCTAAATAGCTCTGTTCCCGTATCCATTTCCGCTTCGCCTTGCAGCACTATGGAGTCCAGCCGCGGCCGGATTCATGCCGTTCCCCTTGCACTCTCTCCGAACGGCGTGGATGACAACATTCGACATTGCCCAAGGGCGCCACTTCATGGATTAAATCTAGTTCGGAAGGTCTCCAGCGTAAACATAGTGGCAGGTCTATCCCTCAAAGGGAGCCGGCAGGATATCTCGGTGCGACATGATGGACACGGCTTCCAGCCGCGGGTCTTGGTGCAACGCCCGGAACAGCATCGGTTCGGCGGCAATGATCAGCGAATCCGGGTATAGGCACGTGCCCCAGGCGAAGGTCTTGAAGGGGTCCTCCACGAACTCGGGAACCTGGTCCCGCATGGCGGAGGCAATGACCTCCTCGATGCCCAGGATTTCGTGGACGAACTCATGGCCATCAAAGCTGCTGCTTGTTGCATCCGGCGGGAAAGCCCGGGCACGGCCGACCCAGCTGCGCGTGTGCAGCGGATACCGCGGACCGAAGTGCGCGATCAGGATCTCGCCGAGGGCCTGGGCCGTGGAAAGATCCAACGTGCCCAGGGGAGCGCGGGGAAGCTCCGCGTCGGCGTGCTCCAGCGAGTGCGCGGACCAGAGTTCGTTCCAGTCGGTGGAACCCGCCAGTTCGACGCCGGCCGGCAATATCTCGGACCAGCGCTGCGGTTCATCGAGCCGGTCGTGCGTGGGGAGGAACAATCGCAAGAGTCGGAGTGAATGAAAATCTTCGGTGATGTAGTCCCTGGCCAGCAAGGAATCCTCCATTGCTCGATGGCTGTCGGGTATGAAAAAGTTTGGCGGTGCCGCGGGATTCCCCGGCACCGCCAAACCTTGTTTTCATTGCCCCGAGAGCGGGCCTACCGCGAGACGAGGTCGTTCGGGTAGCGGATCCCCAGCTGGTGGCGGATCCCGTCGAAGATCGCCATGGTGTTCACCGAGTGCTCCCACGGCATGGTGGGGGACTCGTTGAGGCCCTGCTGGATGCATCGGGTCGCCTCGCGGAATTCGAAGGTGTAGTTCGCGCCCACCGGTTCAAAGACCTCGGTCCGTGCCGGGCCGTCGGCCGGGTGGATGAACAGCTTCGTGGGGTTGTGCAGCGGCGCGTTAGTGCCCAGCCAGCCATTGGTGCAGGCGACGCGGGCTTCCTTGGTCGGGGAGCTGGTCAGCGACACCATCAGCTGGGCGTGGCGCACGCCCGGGTAGCCCAGGGTGATAGCGGTCTGGATGTCCACGCCGTCGTCGTTGAGGTCGCTGCTGGCCTGCACCGAGGTGGGGAAGCCAAAGGCGCCGATGGCCCAGGTGAGCGGATAGACCGCCAGATCCAGCAGGGCCCCGCCGCCGGCGGCCGGGTCGAAGAGCCGCCACGTCGGGTCGTAGGGGGCAACGAATCCCAGGTCCGCCTGGACCCAGGAAGGCTCGCCGAGCTCGCCGGATTCCAGGATGTCCAGGGCCCGGCCGAACGCCGGGGTGAAACGGGACCAGACCGCCTCCATGAGGAAGAGGTCGCGGGCCTCGGCCTCGGCCACCAGGGCACGGGCCTCGGAGGCGTTGATGGTCAGCGACTTCTCGCAGACCACGTGCTTGCCTGACTTCAGCGCGGCCATGGCGATCTCGAAGTGCTGCCCGTGCGGGGTGCCGATGTAGACGGCGTCGATTTCCGGCTCGGCGAACATCACCTCGTGGGACCCGTAGGCCCATTCGATGTCGTGTTCGTCGGCGAAGGCGCGGGCGCGCTTCTCGCTGCGCGAGGACACCGCCATCACGTTGGCGTCCTCCAGCGACTTGAGATCGGCGATGACGTTTCCGACGATGCGCCCGGTGGAGACGACGCCCCAGTTCAGGGTGCGGCCCGTGGCCTTGATTGGCGAGGGGGCTCCCGGATGTGCGGTGGGTGGTGCCTGGATGTAACTTGCCATCGCGTGTGTGCTCCCTATTCTGTGGGCGGGTGTTTACCTAGCGTGCGGCGTTTGCCTCACGGTGCTTCGCCGCCAGCACCAGGTAGTGGGCGGCGTTTTCCTTCAGGTTCTCCACCTCCTCGTCGCTCAGTTCGCGCCTGACCTTGGCCGGAACCCCGGCAACCAGCGAGCGCGGGGGCACCTGCGTGCCCTCGAGCACCAGCGCGCCGGCGGCCACCAGGGAATTCTCCCCGATGACGGCGCCATTCATGATGGTGGCGCTCATGCCGATGAGGCAGTCGTTGCCCACGGTGGCCCCGTGGACCACCGCCGAGTGGCCCACCGAGACGCGCTCGCCGATGGTGCAGGGATAGCCGGTGTCCGCGTGCAGCACCACGTTGTCCTGGAGGTTCGTGCCCTCCTTGACGGTGATGGTATCCGAGTCCCCGCGGGCCGAGACGCCGTAGAAGGCGCTGGCATTGGCACCCAGGGAAACGTCCCCGGAAAGCGTTGCTGTCGGTGCCACGAATGCGGTGGGGTCGACGGACGGGGTGATCGAGTCAATGGTGATGATGTGGGCCATGACACCCACTGTAGCCGTTGGCCGGCGGGGCCATTGGTTGGTGACACGAAGCGGCCGCAGGCGTGTTCCGTGCCGTGGTGGGGACCCCGCTGCCGTCCTGGTGTCGCGTTCGGGGGAGGGGCGGTGGCCAGCGTGCCGGGCAACCCGATAGTGTTGTCCTTCGGCTCCGCGCCCTGGGGCGGCGGAACCGAAAGACGGTGTTCGGACGCAAAGGGTGAGGGAGCAGCTGGGACGATGTGGCCGCAGCACAAGGTCGAGGTTTACGAGCAAATGGTCGCAGCACTCCGTGGCACGCTCGATGAACAGGCGGGGAGCATCCCTCCCCGGGTCCTGGAGCGGTTGAGGGGGCTCATCGAGGGTGCCGTCCACACCATCGAGAACAGTCCAGAAATCGTGGCCATGGGGCTTCCCGACCTTGAGCCCGGGGAAACCGACGCGGGGCCGGACGATCCCGCCGAGCTCGAATCGGCGGCGGTTGAACCGGCAGCAGTCGAACCCGCGCCGGCCGAACCGAAGACCCCGGTCGACCATTTCAGCCACGGCGCGCACGCCGAGGCCAACAGGCTGTTGAAGGCCAGGGCGCTGGCCAGGTGGCTTTGGGACCGCAACATCGGCGGCGACCAGGTCCTGGGGTTCACCAACAAGTGGCGCAACAAGATTGCCCGCGCGGCAGGCGTGAACCCGCCCTCCACCCTGGAAACCTGGACCCTCGCGGCTGAACTGATGGGGCGCATGGAGCAACTTACCGGTTCCGAGGCCAGCGCGCGCCACCACCTGGACGAGCATGAGCAGTGGGCCAACGAACCCTAACCGGATTTTTCGTGGTGGTTTCCGGTGCCCCGGCGGCCGGCGGGCACCCGTCCGCCCAAAGGGGGATCATTCTTCACGACGCGCACCCGCGGCGCACGGAAACGTCCCCTCCGGTGGTGGCATGATGAACGCATGAGCGAAAACGAAGACCCCACGCTGCGTTCCGTCGAGCTGACCCGCACCGCGACAGGCCGTTACACGGTGCGCAATGACGCGGGCGCTGAAATTGAATTTGGCCAGGGCGAAGGATTGCTGAGCCCGGTGGAGTTGCTGCTGGCGGCGATTGCCGGATGTTCGTCGATCGACGTCGACACCGTGACGGCCCGCAGCGCCGAACCCACGACCTTTCGGGTGGCGGCAAGCGGCCACAAGCTGGTTGAGGACGGTGCCAACCGCATGGACGGCCTGCACCTGTCCTTCGACGTGGCCTTTCCGGACACCGCCGGCGGGCGCAAGGCCGCCGGCCTCGTGGAACGCCTGGTGGAGCTCTCGCACGACAAGTACTGCACGGTCTCACGCACCGTGGAGCGCGGCACCGCCGTCACCTCGGAAGTCCACGTCGCGCTCGGTGAAGCCGAAGGCTGAGGGTATCGCCTGACGAAGTCCCGGCCGGGGCCGCGCAAACGGCGCCGCGCTGTCAGGAGAAAACGACGGTGCGGTAGCCGTCGAGCATGACCCGGCGCTCGGCGTGCCAGGCCACGGCACGGGTCAGCGTGCGGCCCTCCACGTCCCGGCCCATGGCCACGAACTGCTCGGCCGTGCGCGCGTGGTCCACGCGGATGACCTCCTGCTCGATGATCGGTCCCTCGTCCAGGTCCGCCGTCACGTAGTGGGCGGTGGCGCCAATGAGCTTGACGCCGCGGGCGTGCGCCTGGTGGTAGGGCCTGGCCCCCTTGAACGACGGCAGGAACGAATGGTGGATGTTGATGGCCCGCCCGTTGAGCGCACGGCACAGGTCATCGGAGAGGATCTGCATGTAGCGGGCCAGGACCACCAGCTCGATGTCGTGCTCGTCCACCAGGGCCAGCAGCCGGGCCTCGGCCTCGGCCTTCGTGGCGGCGGTGACCGGGATGTGGATGAATTCAATGCCGTGGAAGTCGGCCATGGGCTTCAGGTCAAGGTGGTTGGAGACAATGACCGGGATGTCCACCGGCAGGGTCCCAGCGCGCTGCGAGTAGAGCAGGTCGTTGAGCGCGTGGCCTTCCTTGGACACCATGATCAGCGTCCGCACGCGCGAACCGGCGGCGGTGACCTTCAGTTCCATGCCGAACTGCTCGGAGACCGGGCCCAGTGCCGCGCGCACCGCCCCGAGGTCCTGGTCCGTGGCCACGGCGATGCGCATGAAGAAGTTGTGCGTCTCCGGGCTTTCGAACTGCTGCGACTCGGTGATGTTGCAACCGGCGCTGAGCAAGGCTCCCGAGACGGCGTGGACGATGCCCGGACGGTCGGGGCAAGACAGGGACACAATGAATTCGTTGGTGCTCACGGGATTACGCTACATGCAGCGTTCGCCGTGGCTGAATCCGGCGGAAAAATGAAGCGTTCCTAGCCCGCCGCCACGGCCGCCTCGCGCGGATCCGGCACCCGCACGGCGGCAACCGCCGCGGCCCGGCCGGCGCGCGTTGCCCCGATGGTGGAGGCGGAGGCGCCGTAGCCGACCAGGAACAGGCCGGGGACCTTGGTGACGGTGACCGAATCCTCGCCCATGACGATGCCGCCGCCGGGCTCGCGCAGGCCCAGGGGAGCCAGGTGGTCAAGGGAGGCGCGGAAACCGGTGGCCCACAGGATCACGTCGATGTCCTCGGTGCTGCCGTCGGTGAAGGTGACGGCCGCCGACGAGACCGAGTCGATCCCGCCGCGGGAAACCAGGACCCCGGAGTCGATTCCCTCCTGGTAGAAGTCGGTCAGCGGCAGGCCAGTCACCGAGACCACGGAACGTGGAACCAGTCCGGCATGGGTGCGGTCGTTCACGTTCGCCTCCACCTCGATGCCCCAGGCCTTGTTCTGCGGGGCTTCCCTCCACTGCGGAGCACGCCGGGTGGACCACAGGGTGTCGATGCCCAGGGAGGCGAGCTGCAGCAGGAATTGCGCGGCGCTGGTGCCGCCGCCGACCACCAGCACCCGCTTGCCCAGGAACTGCTCGGGCGCGACGAAGTCCCGGGTGTGCAGCTGGCGGCCGGTGAATTCGCGGGCGCCGGGGTAGTACGGCCAGTAGGGCTTGTCCCAGGTTCCGGTGGCGTTGATGACGGTGGCCGCCTGGATCCGGCGGCCGTCGGTTGACGTGATGGTGAAGCCCTCGCCGAGCGAGCCGGTGACGGTCCTGGCCTTGAAGGGGCGGACCACCGGCAGGGCAAACGCAGATTCATAGTCGCCGTAATAGCGGGTGACCACCGCGGAGGCCGGTTCGGCGCGGTTCGGTGTGTCCAATTCCATACCGGGAAGCGAATGCAGTCCGTGGGCGCGGTCGAAGGTCAGGGAGTCCCAGCGGTGGCGCCACGCGCCACCGGGTCCCTCGTTGGCATCCAGCACGACGAAGTCCGCGAAGGGGACCAAGCCCTTGCGTCGCAGGTGGTGGGCGGCCGAAAGTCCTGCCTGGCCGGCACCGATCACGACCGTACGAAGCTGTTCACCGATCGATTGCATTCCGGCTGGCCCTCCTGTGGGACGTGGTTATTGAAGATACAACTGTCACTCGGTGTAACAGTCTGGCCCACGGGCCTATTCCGACTAATATCGAAGGGTGTCGCAACTGGCGTTGGGTGGGATGAACCACCGGGGAACGGCACACGAGCTAACCACGGACCGCGCGCCTGGGTCCGGGGGTTGAATGATTCGCAATGTGACCCTGCCCGAAGACCAACCCTCACCCACCGGAGTTCAACACCATGAGCAAGAATCCCGTGACCAACCAATCCCTCGCCGAGCTCGACCCGGAAATCGCCGAGGTCCTGTCACTTGAGCTGGGCCGCCAGCGCGACACCCTGGAAATGATCGCCTCCGAGAACTTTGCGCCCCGCGCGGTGCTCGAGGCCCAGGGCTCGGTGCTGACCAACAAGTACGCCGAGGGTTACCCGGGCCGCCGCTACTACGGCGGCTGCGAGCACGTTGACGTGGCCGAGAACCTGGCCATCGAGCGCGTGAAGTCCCTCTTTGGCGCCAAGTTCGCCAATGTCCAGCCGCACTCCGGCGCCTCCGCCAACGCCGCTGCCCTCTCGGCCATGATCGAACCGGGCGACAAGATCCTGGGCCTGTCCCTGGCCCACGGCGGACACCTGACCCACGGCATGAAGCTGAACTTCTCCGGCAAGCTCTACAAGGTTGCCGCCTACGAGGTCGACCCGGAAACCTTCCGCGTGGACATGGACAAGCTCCGTGCCCAGGCCATCGCCGAGAAGCCGCAGGTCATCATCGCCGGCTGGTCCGCCTACCCGCGCCAGCTCGACTTCGCCGCGTTCCGCGCCATCGCCGACGAGGTCGGCGCAAGGCTCTGGGTGGACATGGCCCACTTCGCCGGGCTCGTGGCCGCGGGCCTGCACCCGAACCCGGTGCCGTTTGCCGACGTGGTCACCTCCACGGTGCACAAGACCCTGGCAGGTCCCCGCTCGGGACTGATCCTCACCAACGACGAGGCGCTGGCCAAGAAGATCAACTCCAACGTCTTCCCGGGCCACCAGGGCGGGCCGCTGATGCACGCGATTGCCGGCAAGGCGGTTGCGTTCAAGATCGCCGCGGGCGAGGAATTCAAGCAGCGCCAGGTCCTCACCCTCGAGGGCGCCAGGCTCCTGGCCGAACGCCTGACCGCCGAGGATGTCACTAAGGCAGGCGTCTCGGTGCTCACCGGCGGCACCGACGTGCACCTGGTCCTGGTCGACCTGCGCAATTCGGAGCTGGACGGCAAGCAGGCCGAGGACCTTTTGCACGAAATCGGCATCACCGTGAACCGCAACTCGGTGCCCTTCGACCCGCGCCCGCCGATGACCACCTCGGGCCTGCGCATCGGCACCCCGGCGCTGGCCACCCGCGGCTTCGACGCGGCCGCCTTCACCGAGGTCGCCGACATCATCGGCATCGCACTGCGTGACGGACAGCAGGCGGACAAGGCGGCCCTGGCCGAACGCGTGAACACCCTGGCCAAGGCCTTCCCGCTCTATGAGGGCCTCGAAGACTGGTAAACGGCCACCGGCCACCCAAGCACCACCCCGCACCATGCGCGCACGGGAACTATTTCTTGAAACGGAGCACCACACATATGACTGCACAGATTCTTGACGGCAAGGCAACGGCAAAGGCCCTCAAGGCCGAACTGACCGAACGCGTGGCCAAACTCGCCGAACGCGGCGTCACCCCCGGCCTGGGCACCATCCTGGTCGGGTCGGACCCGGGCTCCACCTGGTACGTCGGCGGCAAGCACAAGGACTGCGCCGAGGTCGGCATCAAGTCGATCCGCGTGGACCTGCCCGAGGAGACCACCCAGGACGAGCTGCTGGTTAAGGTCCGCGAGCTGAACGAGAACCCGGAATGCACCGGCTACATCGTGCAGCTGCCGCTGCCCAAGCACATCGACCAGGACACCATCCTCGAGGCCATGGACCCGGCCAAGGACGCCGACGGCCTGCACCCGATGAACCTGGGCCGTCTGGTCGCCAACGTCAACCGCCCGATGTCCTCCCCGCTGCCGTGTACCCCCAAGGGCTGCGTGGAGCTGCTGGAGCGCCACGGCATCGAGCTGAACGGCAAGAACGTGCTGGTCGTCGGCCGCGGCGTGACCATCGGGCGCCCGATCGGGCTGCTGCTGACCCGCCGCGACGTCAACGCGACGGTCACCCTGGCCCACACCGGGACCCGCGACCTGGCCGCGCACCTCGCCGAGGCCGACGTGGTCATCGCTGCCGCCGGCCAGCCGCACATGATCAAGGCCAAGGACCTGAAGCCCGGCGCGATCGTGCTGGACGTGGGCGTCTCGCGCGTCAACGACGAGAACGGCAAGGCCGTTGTCACCGGCGACGTGGAGCCGGCGGCCTACGAGGTTGCCTCCTGGATCTCCCCGAACCCGGGCGGCGTGGGTCCGATGACCCGTGCCATGCTTTTGGCCAACGTGGTCGAGTCCGCGGAGCGCGCGGCAGGAATCTAGGCTCCACCCCGTGAGCCGGCCCCGTGCCCGTCCTTGAAGTTCTCAAGGGCGGGCACGGGGCCGGCGTTGTTTTTGGGTTTGCCGGCCGACTGCAAGCCACGAATCTGCCGCCCCGTGGTCGCTGCGTGGTTTTGGGGTGGTCCCGGCCCCACCAGGCGGGGTGGCAGGGTGCGCAGTGGAGTTCGATTTGGGTGCGGCATCCAAGCCCGGGGGTCTCAGTGGAATCGTTCGCGGTGGGCCGCGGCGTGTTTTCACCATCAGCCCAGTGGAACCCCCGGTATCCGCCGGCCTCGGAGACCTTGACGGTGGTGATGGCCCAAGGGTACCGGCGTTGGGGCGCAAGTCAGCCTGCGATGGCCCACGGAAATACCGAGGACGAAGATCGAGTTCCAGCGATCGTTAGAACAGCAAACCGCTACCGTTGGTGCCGGCCGGTTCCCCGACTGACAGCCGCGAGCCTGCTATTCGCCGTGGTGGATCAGCACCGGGCACGAGGCGTGGGCGGCCAGCGAGCTGGAGACCGATCCCATGACCAGGCCCTTGAAGCCGCCGCGGCCGCGAGTGCCCAGCACGACCATTGCGGCATCCTCGGAGGCCTTGAGCAGGTTGGGGGCTGCCGGTCCCACAATGACTTCGCGCTTCAGGTTTTCCGGGATGTCAACGCCGAAGGCCTGCTCGATTGCCTTGTCCAAGTTCTCGTGGGCGTCCTGCTCTGGATCCCACTCGGGGGTGTAGTCCTCCAGGACAAGGCGCGGGAGCCAGGAAGCGAAGGCCACCAGATCATGGCCCATTGCCGAGGCAAGGACCGATGCGTAGCGTAGTGCGTTGACAGACTCAGATGACCCGTCGACGCCGACAACGATCTTGCTGCGCGGAGATTCTTCCATGGTGGTTGACTCATTTCCTCAATAAGGGCGGAGTGCTCGACGAAACCACTCAACGGTACCGCCAGACCTCACTCTACCTCCGCGGATCCTGGCATTCGTGACGTGGCCGTCCTAGCAGTTCTGCGGTTCCAACGGCAACTGCATCGCCCCGTTCGAGCGCAGGGCGAACGGGGCGATCGGAGGCCTTCCGCGGCGTTCCGCAGGCGGCCCGCCGCGCAGTGCCCACGAGGTAGTTGGAACTCCACGTTGACTGACCTGAGGCGGGGACAACGGCCAATAGCCATGGTGAATCAGCACCGGGTACTTGGCATGGGTGACTACCGAGCTGGCTGTCGAGCCACGGTCTCTGCCATCGAATCCGCGCCAGCAAGTCAAAAACTGGTGTGGTGAATGGGCGACTGGCTTGCGGGAATTGGGACGACAGCCATCAATGGTTCCCAACCCTGCGGACACGCATTGTGGAGGACTCTCAGCGGACGTGCAGCGCACCAGGCCTGTATACGGACTGTGGCAGGGTGAAGCGGATGGAGGTCCCTGCTCTCGGCGCGCTATGCAAATCAATAGTCCCGCCGTGCATTTCCACGATGGATTTGGTGATGAGTAGGCCTAGGCCGAGCCCGGGAATGGCGCGTTTTAGGGCTTGGTCGGCACGGAAGAACTTGGTAAATGCTTCGGCCTGCTCGGTGTTGTTCATTCCCATTCCCGTGTCTTGGATCGTACACAGGAGGTCCTCACCCTCGACCCATGCCCGGACGGTGACGGTGCCGCCGTCGGGCGAGTACTTGATGGCGTTGGAGATGAGGTTATCCAGCACCTGTCCGATTCTCCCGGCGTCAACGACGACAGGCATTGGATCCTCGACCGAATTGTGCAAGGTCACCGCATTTGCGGTTGCCGAGGGGGCTGCTGCTGCCAAGCTGTGCGCTACCAGTTGGGCAAAATCGGTGGGAGCGGGGTGAAACATCATTGATTTTGTGGCCAGCAGGTCATTGACAAGATCCAGCAGGCGTTCGGCGTTACGTTCGATGACGGCTAGGGCGTTGGTTACCTCGGTGGGGAGGTCCTGGCCGTCGTCCATGATCAGGCTTGCATAGCCCAGGATGGAGGACAGCGGTGTTCGAAATTCATGGGAGACCCTGGCAACGAAATCATCCTTGGCGGCCAGTGCGGCAAGCATGTCCGTAATATCGTGAAAGGAAATGACAGCGCCGTCGTAGTTGCCATCAGCATCCTTCATGGTACGTGCAGTGGTGGAGAAGGCGCGCGCTCCGTCGCCCGCTCCGACCCAGAGGTCGAAATTGGTGAAGGACTCGCCCGAAACGGCGCGGCGCACGGGGCGTTCCTCGGCCTCCAACGGGGTCACCCTGTCCGAGCCGAAGAGCAAAAGGTCCTTCTCGGCAGGATCCTCCATGTCATCGGGAACGGCAAAGGCGTGGAAGGCCTGTTGGGTGGTGTTCATCAACTGGTCACGGCCCTGGGCATCCACCACCACCACGCCCACAGGGATCGCGTCCAGGACGGCGGAGAGAAGCTGTTCGCGCCGTCGGCTGGCATCCAGCGTGGCGCGCAGCTGGACATCCTTGGCGAGAACGGCCAGTCGCTGGCGGTCCAGGTGCGCTGTCATGCTCACGACGGCGAAGGAAAAGCCGGCCATCATGAAGGGGAAGAGCAGGGGCTTGCTCAGTTGCCCCGCCGTGACCGGCGTGCCGTCAAGGAGCAGCGGGGTCCAGATGATCAACAAGGTTCCCAGCAGGCTGCTGAAAACTGCCGTTTTGCGGGCCAGACCCGAGGCAGAGATCCAAAAGACAGGAAACAACATCAGCAATCCGGCCGAGGTTGCGTATGGCAGGCTGCCCTCGCGGGTAAATCCCACAGCCACAAAATCCAGGTACGGAATGACCAGGAAAGTTGGGTATGGGAGCCTGTCCCAGGGCATCGCGAAGCAGAGGAGAAGGATGACGGCGTGCATCCACAGTCCAGCGGCAAAGATGGGATTGGCGAAAATCTCGGGGAAGACGGCGCCTGCATGGGCCACCATCAAGATCACAGTCAGGCTGAGTGGTGCTTGGGAAAGGACGACCCTAACGCGCAGGGAACGGGCGTGGAAGTTTCGCTGAACTAAATCGGCGGTTCTGGACTGAGTCATGGGACTTCCATCTGTGGCATGCGTCGTGCTCAGAGATCCATGGATCGATCGTGCCGCAACGCGCAAGGGGACACTGCTTGGTGCACCGGACAAATTTCGGGGCAACAGGTAGTAATAATGTCATACCGTTCAAATGAGGGCGGATTTCTGGTGCTCAAAAAACTCATTGTGAACGACGGGTCGCACTCAAATGATCAAGGATCGCTTCGGACGATTCTTGAGTTGCGGTTTTTATCGCGGGTGGCCCAGAGGTTGGTGAATTGATTAAGTCGAGTCCCGGCCAGACGGATTCTGATGTCCGCATCATGGGCACTGGGTCGCGAAACCGCGGGGCGGGCCTCGACATATGCCGCAGGCGTCGGAGCGCATGTCCACAGCATTCCGGGCTTTTCATACCTTTGATTTTCACGAGGTCAGAGTTGGACGTCAATGGCAATAACAGCCCTTGTGGGGGAGATAATAAGAATAGGTGCAACTGGGCACGCCTCGGCGCGCGGCTGTGCGAACATGGGTGGTTTGGGTATTGCCAACCTTGTAAGCGTGCTCGAATCCCTACAGTCTGTCGGGCAGTCGCGGGGGCGACCTACTCCCGCCGGCGTAGCTGTCCCTACGGCCGAGGCCGGATGAGGACGCCGGGCGGCAACGAGTAGTCTCGTCTCATGTTCAACCGACGCCGTCCTCCGCTGGGCATCCTGCCCATGGTCATGGCGGTCGTTCAACTGGTTGGCACCCACATCGCCGCGTGGCGCCAGGGCGCGCCTTTGACGTGGGGCGCGGTGCTCCTGCTGCTGGCCGGCCCCGCCCTGTTGCTCTTGCGCCGCCGCGCCCCCGGGCCCATGGCGGCAGGCATTGGGCTGGTGACGGTCGGCTACGTTGCGGCGGGCTTCCCGTGGGGCCCCTTCCCCTTATCCTTCTCCGTGGGCCTGGTTCTGGCCGTTCTGGCCGGGGCACGCTGGTGGGCCTGGGGCAGTGCCGCGGCGGCCGGGATCACGTTCCTGCTGCTGGCCCTGCAACCCGGGGAAAACACGCGGGTCTTCTTCGTGCTCGTGTGGTTGGTTGTCGTCCTGCTGGCCGGGGAGCTGGGACGCAGCGCCAAGACCCGGCGGGACGAATTCCGCCGCGCCGCCAGTGAGCGGGCCAAACACCAGCGGGATGAGGAACGCCTCGTGCTGGCCAGGGACATCCACGACGTCGTGGCCCACTCGCTGTCCATGATCAACGTGCAGGCCTCCGTGGCGCTGCACCTGGCCAAGAAGGACGGCGAAACGTCCGGAATACTCGAGGCCCTGGAAAACATCAAGTCAGGATCCAAGGAGGCACTCTCCGAGGTCCGCGGGGTGCTTGCGATCCTGCGGCAGGACGCGCCGCGAGTCCCCAGCCAGCGGCTCGAGCAACTGGACGAACTCGTCGAGCGGGTCCGCGGCGCCAACCTGTCCATCTCCTTCACCCCGCCGGTGCTGCCGCCCCCGGAGTGGGTCGACGAACGGGTGGAGAACATCCTCTACCGGGTGGTGCAGGAATCGCTGACCAATGTCGTCAGGCACGCGATGGCCAGCCACGTTGCCGTGGCAGTCGAACTCGATGACGGGCACGCTGCAGTCACGGTGACCGACGACGGGATCGGCATGGGCGCCGGGGACGAGGGAAACGGCATCGGCGGTATGCGTGAGCGCCTGGGCTCCCACGGCGGAACGCTCACGATCACCACGGGCATGCCCGGGGGAGCGGGAAGACCCGGAACCCGGATCGAGGCATGGATCCCGGCACCGAAGGGGCAGCATGCCTGAGACGCGGACACCCCACGACACTGAACTAGGGAGCCCCATGATCGGCGTTCTCATTGTGGACGACCAGTCACTGATCAGGGCTGGATTCTCCGCGCTCCTGAGTGCCGAGGACGACATGCGCGTGCTCGGCCAGGCCTCCAACGGCGTGCAGGCGCTTGCCCAGGCCCGCGCGCTGAACCCAGACATCGTGCTGATGGACATCCGCATGCCCCAGGGTGACGGCATCACAGCCGCGGCAGCCATCGCCGCGGACCCGTCACTGGCCCACACTCGGATCATCATGCTCACCACATTCGAACTCGACGACTACATCCTCGATTCCATCCGGGCCGGCGCCTCCGGATTCCTGGTCAAGGACACCGAGCCCGAGGAACTCATTGCGGCGGTGCGCATCGTCGCCGCCGGGGACTCGCTGCTCTCGCCCTCGGTGACCCGCAAGCTGCTGGCGCAGGTTGCAGCCACCAAGCCGGTTCAGGCACCGAGGCGGCCTGCGGCCCTCGAGGCCCTGACGGAACGCGAGCGCGAGGTCCTGTTGCTCATTGGCACGGGCCAGAGCAATGCCGAAGTTGCGGAGCAGCTTTTCATCACCCCGCTCACGGCCAAGACGCACGTCTCGCGCATCATTGGAAAAATGGGTGTGCGAGACAGGACCGGGCTGGTGGTCATCGCCTACGAAAGCGGTCTGATCACGCCCGGAGCGCAGCCCGCCCCGCAGACACCGCGGAAGAGCCGCGACTAATCCAGGCAGCATCCTCGGCTGCACCAAGCGGAGTACTGCAGGGGCCCAAGGTGTCTCCACCTGGCCGATGCGGAGAAGGAACGCCAGGGAAGAAAGTGGGTACAAGAGGCGAAGAGCCTCGGAACCCGCAATTCACGCTTTGAGGAGCAACCCATCATGACAACCGCGATTCTTCCCGCTCTGGCATCCGTTCAGGCCCACGCCTGGGGTCCGGGGTATGGCCCCGGCTGGTTTTTCCTGATCCCGATCTTCTGGATTCTGCTGATTGGATTCTTCATCTTCTTTAGCCGCCGCATGTACTGGCGCCATCGCGTCCAGGGCGATCCCATGAGTGCCGAGGGCGTGCTGCGCAAGCGCTATGCACGCGGTGAAATAGATGAGACGGAGTATCGGCAACGCCTCGAAGTACTGCGGGCCAACCGCAAATAGGGTTGGCCCGCAACGGCAACCGGGCCGCACCGGGGGTTCACCTCGGGCCCGCAGTGCGGCTCAGCCCGACCCGGTCAACCGTCATGTGACGTGGGAGACAAATGCGCCAAGGGGTATGTATTCAGAATTAGCTGATGACGTCAAGAAGACGCGTAATCACGGGGAGAAAGGGCGATAGTCGCCTTGAAGAGCTGGCTTCATGCCGAGAATTGAATTCAGCAAATTAGTGTCTATGCGCAACGATCAGGTATTTCACATGCATAGCACGTAAGCTCATAAACATAGGAACCGAGATTTTCAGTTCTTACGACTGAAATCGTCGCCCTACTAGCTTATTGGGAGTGACCCTTGAGTAGTATGAGTTCCACTTTGTCCCCCTCGGCCCCGGAGCAACGTGTATCGCGTGGTTCGGCTGGAGCCAACAACTACCGCCACCTGAAGATTCGCGTCCGCGACGCCGGCCTGCTGGGCCGCCGCAAGGGCCACTACCTCGGGCTGGTCAGCGTTCTGGTGCTGCTGCTTGGTGGCGCCGTAACCGGCTTCGTGCTGTTGGGGCACAGTTGGTTCCAGCTGATTGTCGCCGCTGTCATCGGTATCATCCTGACCCAGTTCGCGTTCCTTGCGCACGAGGCCTCGCACCGCCAGATCCTGACATCGGGTCCGGCCAACGACAGGATCGGTCGCTTTCTGGCCAACTTCGTGGTCGGCATCAGCTACCAGTGGTGGATGAACAAGCACAACAAGCACCACGCCATGCCCAACACGGTGGGCAAGGATCCGGATATCGAGTGGGACACCATTTCGTTCCAGACCGAAGACGCCCAGAAGCAGAAGGGGTTCCTGAAATGGATCACCGAGCGCCAGGGCTACTTGTTCTTCCCGTTGCTGACCCTTGAGGGCTTCAACCTGCACATGCGTTCCATGATCTACTTGTTCACCGGCGACCGGGTCAAGGACCGCCGACGCGAGATCATCTCCATCATCGTGCGGCTGACCTTGTACGTGGCGGCCATTTACATCTTCCTGCCGGTTGGCATCGGCTCGGCGTTCCTGGGCGTGCAGCTCGCGGTCTTCGGTGTGTACATGGGTGCATCGTTTGCCCCCAACCACAAGGGCATGCCGCTGATCCCCAAGGAATCGCGCATTGACTTCTTCTCCCGCCAGGTGCTGACCAGCCGCAACGTCATGGCCCGCACGGCATTCGGCAACCGCGTCCTTTCACACGTCTTCGGCGGCTTGAACTACCAGGTCGAGCACCACCTGTTCCCGTCGATGCCCCGCGCCAACCTAGCGGGCGTGGCCGCGATCGTGCGCGAATACTGCCACGAGCTCAAGGTCCCCTACACGGTCACCTCGGTCTCCCAGTCCTATGCCCAGGTCATCACGTACCTGAACAAGGTCGGACTCTCGGCGCGCGACCCGTTTGACTGCCCGATGGTCGGCGAGTTCCGCCCCTACAAGTAGGCAGATCCTTACATCGTCGACCAATCACTCGGCTTGGCGGCTCTAACTAAATAATTCGCATTGCCCCTAGACCCGATGGATCGGCTCCGGGGGCAATGTTTTTTCGTGCGCAAACCCAAGGGGGGAAGGGTTTGTTGCAAATATGACGCGATGAAAATTTTAGGTGAGACACTTCACATGGACGGAGTTGGGAATGGCCGGTCGGCACCCCGCAACCTTCGTTTGCTGCAAAAAATGGTCTGTGATTAGGGTGAATTCGAGTCCGGAAATTCTGAGCGAATTCCGCGCACTGAAAGGCATTTTTGGGCATTCGTGCGTGACGCATGGCGGCCATGGCACGGCTAACTTATTTGCCACCCATTTTGTTTGGTGAATTAGGTAAGTCATACCTAAGATATGTGAGCGGTCCCACTCAAAACCCCCCCCGGGACCTCGGAAACTTCACTCCCACTAGAAAGCGCCGACTCATGACGATTCGAAAAAGCGTGATGACTGGCCTCGCCGTCATTGCCACCGCGGCCCTCGGCCTGACCGCATGCTCCGCCAATGCTCCGGCCCCCGGAACCGCGGACTCGGGAGAAATCACGGTCTACAACGCACAGCACGAAAGCCTCGCCCAGGAATGGGTTGACGCCTTCACCGCCGAGACCGGCATCAAGGTCACCATTCGCAACGGCTCTGACACCGAAATGTCCAACCAGATCATCCAGGAAGGCGAAGCCTCCCCCGCGGATGTCTTCCTAACCGAGAACTCTCCTGCAATGGCGCAGGTTGAGAACGCCGGTCTCTTCGCCGACATCGACAAGGCGACCCTTGACCAGGTGCCGGTCGAATTCCGTCCTTCCACCAACAAGTGGACCGGCATTGCTGCACGCTCGACAGTGTTCGTCTACGACCCGAAGAAGATCAGCGCAGACAAGCTGCCCAAGTCCATGCTGGATCTGGCCAAGCCGGAGTGGAAGGGCAAGTGGGCAGCTTCGCCGACCGGAGCCGATTTCCAGGCAATCGTTGCCGCACTGCTGGAACTCGAAGGTGAGGTAGCCACGGCCGAGTGGCTCGCAGGCATGAAGGAAAACTTCACCGCCTACAAGGGCAACTCCACGGCCATGAAGGCAGTGAACGCCGGAGAAATCGACGGCGCGCTGATCTACCACTACTACTACTATGGCGACCAGGCGAAGACCGGCGAGAACTCGAAGAATGTCACCTCGCACTATTTCAAGAACCAGGACCCGGGAGCATTCGTCTCGGTCTCCGGTGGTGGTGTCCTCGCATCGTCCAAGCACGCGGCCCAGGCACAGGAATTCCTGAAGTTCGTTACCGGCAAGGCCGGCCAGGAAATCCTGAAGACCGGAACGTCGTTTGAATATGCAGTCGGTTCCGAGGTGGCCTCGAATGAGAAGCTGGTACCCCTGAAGGAGCTGCAGGCTCCGACGGTTGACCCGGCCAAGCTCAACTCGGCCAAGGTCACCGAACTGATGAACAAGGCAGGACTGCTGTAGCCACATGAGCAAGACCCAGTTGGTTCCGGACACCAAGCGGGATCCGAGAATGACGGGCGGGGGCAAAGCGCCCCGCCCGCCATTGGGCGTTTCGGCGCTCGCGCTTTTGGCAACCCTCATCGCCCTGTTCTCCCTGGTCCCGCTGGGCTACGTCATTTACATGACGATTGCCACCGGCTGGGACACCGTCCTGGAACTGGTCATCCGCCCGAGGGTGGGCGAACTGCTGCTCAACACCATTTTGCTGGTCCTTGTCACGGTGCCGCTGTGCCTGGTGCTGGGAGTGGGCGGCGCCTGGTTGGTCGAACGCACGAACCTGCGCGGGCACCGCTGGTGGGCGCTGGCCCTTGCCGCGCCGCTGGCGATCCCGGCGTTCGTCAACAGCTATGCGTGGGCCTCGACGGTTCCCTCACTCGCCGGCCTAGGGGCCGGAACCCTGATTGCCACGCTGTCCTACTTTCCGCTGGTGTACATCCCCGTTGCGGCGACCATGGGGCGGCTGGACCCGGCCATTGAGCAGTCCGCTGCCTCCTTGGGCCTGGGGCCCTGGGCCGTGTTCTTTCGCGTGGTGCTGCCGCAGCTGCGCATTGCCATGGCCGGCGGCGCCCTGCTGGTGGCCCTGCATCTGCTTTCCGAATACGGCGCCTTCGCGATGATCCGTTTCGACACCTTCACCACGGCCATCATGGTCCAGTTCCAGTCGGCTTTCAGCGGCGCCGCGGGAAACATGCTTGCCAGCGTGCTGGTCCTGCTGTGCATGCTGCTCCTGCTGGGCGAGGCCAAGGTGCGCGGAAACGCGCGGTACTCCCGCGTCGGGTTTGGCGCCCAGGGGCTCGCGTTCCGCCTGCGCCTGGGACGTTATGAAATCGCCTCCCAGCTGGCCCTGTTGTCTCTCTTCGTCCTGTCAGTTGGCGTGCCCCTGTACTCCGTGGTTCGCTGGCTCATTGCAGGGGGAGCGGAGATCTGGGATCCGACCGAATTCTTCCCTGCCCTCTTCCAGACCATGGGCTACGGCCTTGGCGGGGCAGTGGCGACCGTCGTGGTCGCCTTCCCCCTGGCCTTCCTGGCGGTGCGCCACGCCAACTGGTTCAGCAAGCTGTTGGAACTGTCCAACTACATCACCAGCTCCATGCCCGGGATCGTGGTTGGCCTGGCGTTTGTCACCGTGGCCATTCGTGTGGTCCCCGGAATCTACCAAAGCGCGTATGTGCTGCTCGCCGCCTATGTGCTCCTGTTCATTCCGCGCGCACTGGTGAACCTGCGGGCCGGGCTCGCCCAGTCGCCGCGGGAACTCGAGGAGGCGGCCCGATCGCTGGGACGTTCCCCCGCCATGGCCTTCTGCCGTGTCACCCTGAGGCTAACCGCACCGGCGGCGGCAGGCGGGGCGGCGCTGGTCTTCCTGGCAATCGTCAACGAATTGACCGCCACCCTGCTGTTGGCACCCAATGGCACCCGCACGCTCGCCACGGCATTTTGGGCCAAGAGCAGCGAAATCGACTACGCGGGTGCAGCACCCTATGCCTTGCTGATGATCCTCATTTCCGTACCCATGACCTACCTGCTGTTCCAACAGTCAAAGAAAGCGGCCGGACAGTGACCACCTCTGCACCCCCGACACTCGCGTCCCACGGACTCGTGCCTGCCGTCAAGTTCCTGCGCACCATCGACCTGGTCAAGAGCTTCGGTTCCAAGGAAGTCCTCAAGGGAGTCGACCTCTCCGTCGTTGAAGGCGGGACCGCGGCCATTGTCGGCCCCTCGGGATCGGGCAAGACCACCCTGCTGCGCTTGATCGCGGGCTTCGAGAACCCCGACAGCGGGACGATCGAGTTGAACAGCCGCATGGTTGCCGGGGACGCCTGGATCCCGGCGCACAAGCGGGAAATCGGATACGTGGCCCAGGACGGGGCACTCTTCCCGCATCTGAGCGTTGCCCAGAATATTGCATTCGGGCTGGACCGTGCCTGGAATCCGGCCGGACGCCGGGCCAACGCCCGGCGCGTGGCCGAATTGCTGGACATGGTTTCGCTGGAGGCCTCCATGGGGGATCGCCGACCGCACGAGATCTCCGGCGGCCAGCAGCAGCGCGTGGCCCTTGCCCGCGCCCTGGCCCGCAAGCCGAAACTGATGTTGCTGGACGAGCCGTTCTCGGCCCTGGACGCGGGGCTGCGCGTTGCCACGCGCAAGGCCGTGGCAGACGTGCTGCATGCCGCGGAAATCACCACGATCCTGGTGACCCACGACCAGAGCGAGGCGCTGTCCTTTGCCGACCAGGTCGCGGTCATGCGCGGCGGGACGCTGGCCCAGACCGGAACGCCGTTCTCCGTCTACACCCGCCCTGTGGACCCGGACACCGCGGAGTTCCTGGGCGACGCAGTCATGCTTGAAGCCCAGCTCCAGGGTTCCCTGGCGATGTGTTCCCTCGGTGGCATCCCGGTGCGCCATGCAACCCTCCAGGGCCGGGTGCGCCTGATGCTGCGCCCCGAGCAAATCCGCATCACGGCAGACGGGCCAATCAGGGGAGTGGTTGTCGACACCGTGTTCTTCGGTCCGGAGACCACGGTGCGGATCAGGCTCTCGCCGGTGCCCGGGCTGGCCGGCGGTGGAGAGATCATCACCATCCGCCACTGGAACGCCTCGATGGCACGCCCCGGCATGGAACTGAACCTGCGCGTCATTGGCGAGGGAGTCGCGTTCCCGGCCTAAGCCCATGCGACTCAACGACTAAATGGCCGGTGTCCGCCTCCCCTGAGGGGGACGGACACCAGCCATTCGTGTTTTGCGGCGGAACCCGCAGTGAAGCTGGATCCCTGCCTTCGGTCCGCTACTTGACGGGCACGGCCGGGGACTCGAGTGCTGGACGGCGCTTGTCGAAGATCGTGGCCCCGATTTCCTGCTCGGCCTGGTTGTTGATCGAAAGGTCGATGCCCTTGCGGTCGCGCAACAGGGACACAGCGGTCAGTGACACCAGGGTCATGACCAAGAGATAGGCCGATACGGCGGTGGTCGTTCCGGTGGCCTGGACCAGCCAGGTGGCAATCATCGGGGCGAACGCGCCGCCGATGATGGCACCCAGGGCGTAGGAAATGGACACGCCGGAGAAGCGGACTGAGGCCGGGAACAGTTCCGAGTACAGGGCGGCCTGCGGGCCGTAGGCCAGGCCCAGGCCGATCGCGAAGAGTGCGAAGGCCAGGTACAGCATGGGCAGCGAGGCGGTGTTGATGAGCCAGAACAGCGGGAACACGCAAAGGGCCTGGGACGTGAAGCCGATCTGGTAGGTGCGCTTGCGCCCGATCGTGTCCGCCAGGTAGCCCGAGAGCAGCGTGAAGATGAACCACATCGCCGCGGCAAAGGAGACGGCAACCAGCACGTCGGTCCGCTCGAAGCCGATCGGCCCCTCGGGGTTGGTGGTGTAGGCCTGCAGGAAGCCACCGGTGGTCATGTAGCCGGCGGCGTTGTTGCCGGCGAACACCAGGGCGGCCAGGATGACCAGCAGCCAGTGCTTGCGGAACAGCTCGATGACCGGGACCTTGGTCTGCTGCTTCTTGGCGGCGATCTCCTCGAAGATCGGGGATTCGTCCACAGCGCGGCGCACCACGTAGCCAACGATGATCAGCACGATGCTTAGCAGGAACGGCACGCGCCAGCCCCAGGCCAGGAACTGCTCGCCGGGGGAGATGACGCCCGTCATCAGCGCCATGACGCCAGAGGCCAGAAGCATGCCCAGCGGAACACCGAGCTGCGGGAAGGCACCGGCGCGGCCGCGGCGGTCCTTGGGGGCGTGCTCGACGGCCATGAGCACCGCGCCGCCCCATTCTCCGCCGGCGGAGATGCCCTGAAGGATGCGCAGCAGCAAGAGCATGATCGGGGCCATGACCCCGGCCGTGGCGTAGGTCGGCAGCACGCCGATCAGGGTCGTTGCGGCGCCCATGAGGATGAGGGTGATCACCAGCATGGCGCGGCGGCCGATCTTGTCCCCGTAGTGGCCGGCCAGGAAGGCTCCCAGCGGACGGAAGAGGAAGGAGATGCCCACCGAGGCGAAGGAAAGCAGCAGGCCGATCTGCGCGCCTGCCGGCTTGAAGAACAGCTCGGCGAAGATCAGGCCTGCGGCGGTGGCATAGACGAAGAAGTCATACCACTCGATGGTGGTTCCGATGATCGTGGCAAACGCGACCCGGCGCTGGTTGGCGCGCTGGGCCGGTGTCTGGTTCTGGGCAATGCTCATGGTGCTCCTCTTTGAGCGGGCTGCTCGTAATGGATCGACGTGGTTGGCTGTGCGCCGGTGTTGCCCGTGGCAAAACCGTTCAGGTAACCCAGGTCACCATCAAGTGTTACAGCACACAATGATTGAGTAAACTTCAAATAGTTGTACAACATTATTGATTGGACTGAAGAATGGCCCGCTTCTCCCTGCGCCAGCTTGAAATGCTGGCCGAACTCCCACGTCATTCGACCCTGGGGTCGGCGGCGGCCGAACTTAGCATCTCCGAGTCGGCGCTTTCCCAGGCGATCACCGCGGTCGAAAGGATCGCCGGGGAACAACTCTGCGTGCGGCGCAAGTCCCACGGGGTGCGCATGACCCCGGCCGGCAAGTACTTCGCGGCCAAGGCCGCGCGCATCGTGGCCGACAGCGAGGAATTGGCCGATTCCTTTCCGCGCTCCGACGGCTCATTGCGCGGTCCGGTTTCCATCGGGTGTTTTGCCTCCATTGCCAGCTACGTGGTTCCCTCGACGCTCGAGGGCTTTCGTTCCCTGCATCCGGGCATCGACGTGACGGTGCGGGTCGGCACCCACGATGACCTGCTCCCGGCGCTGGAGAATGGCGAACTGGATCTGGCCCTGGTCTACGACCTGCTGCTGCCGACCGAATTCGCCAAGCGGGTCATCTATGAAACGCGGCTCGAGGTGGTGTTGCACCCGGAGCACCGGCTGGCCGCCCAGGAATCGATCACGCTGGAAGAGTTGGAGGACGAGCCGCTGATCAACTACGAGGCCAGCCCGAGCACGGAAAACACGCGCAGGCTCTTCTCCGAGGCCGGCCTGCACCCCAATGTCGTCTATTCCCTGCCGCAGGTGGTGCTGGTCAATGCCATGGTGGGCCGCGGACTGGGTTACGCATTGCTCTATGCCCGGCCCAACAACCCCCCGCACACGCTGGACGGATTGCCGGTGGCGATCCGGCAGCTGGAGCCGCCCAACAGCCCCAGCGCGGTGGTGGCGATCTGGCCGCGCACCTCCACGCCCGGACCCCGCGCCGAGGCACTGCTGGAACACTGCATCGCGGCGATGGACGGAGCCTGGGGCCGGAACTGAGAGGCGGGGGTTCATGCCGGTATGGGGACGCCGGCCTTGGCCAGGGCCTTGAGGCTGAACGCCGGATCGGAGAGTGTCGAGGGATCCACGGCGATTCCGCGTCCCACGAGCTTGCGCGCGGCGATGTGGTCGGCCGGGGAGTTCACCGACTCGACCGCCGCCAGCACACCGTCGCGCAGCAGCGCGATGGAGAACTTGCCGCCGGTAGGGTCCCCGAGCACGACTGTCTGGTCCGTGGGTTCCGAGATCCCGGCGATCTGCAGCCGGAGGGATCCCTGGGTGCTCCAGAACCACGGGGTTTCCGCGTAGTCGGTAGCGTGCCCCATGATGCTCCGGGCAGCATGTCGTCCGTGGTCGGTGGCGTTCTGCACCGATTCGAGCCGGGTGCGCGATCCGGTGTGCGCGTTCGGGAAGGACGCGCAGTCGCCGACAGCCAGCACGCCGTCCACTCCGGTGCGCAGCGCCGAGTCCACCAGGATCCCGTTGTCGGTGTCCAGTCCCGCCGCCTCGGCCAGTTCCGTGCGCGGGAGAACGCCCACTCCGTAAAGGACAAGGTCCGCCGGATACCGGTCACCGGTGGTGGATTCGACCTGCAAGCCGGCCCCGTCCGGGTGGATGGCGGCCACGCCCTCGTTCAGGCGCAGGTCGATGCCGTCGGCTCGGTGCCGGGCGGCGAACCAGTCGGATGCGGTCGCCGAGAGCGCGCGACCCATGGGACGCGATGCGAATTCCAACACGGTGACCTCCAGCCCGCGTGCCCTGGCTGCAGCGGCGAATTCCAGGCCGATGAACCCCGCGCCGATCACCACAACCCGCCGGGCGGCGGACAGCGCCCGCTGCAGGTTCTCCGCATCCTCGAGCGTGCGCAGGGCGTGGACGCCGGGGAGTGTGGCGCCCGGGCAGGGCAGCGGCCGGTTGGCGGCGCCGGTGGCAAAGACCAGATGAGTGTAGGCCAGGGTGGTTCCGCCTGCCAGCGTGACGCTATGTGCAGCGGTGTTCACCGCGACGGCCGCGGCCGCCTGCAGGGTAATCTCCTTGGCGGCGAAGAAGTCCGGGCCGCGCAGCGGGAGGGCGGTGCCCGGTGAAGCGCCGGCCAGGTAGTCCTTGGACAGCGGCGGGCGCTGGTAGGGGAACGCCGCCTCGTCGTTGAGGAGGGTGACGGCGCCGGTGTAGCCCTCGGTGCGCAGGGAATCGGCGACCTGGATCCCGGCCTGCCCGGCCCCGATGATGACGGTGTGCTCGGCCGTGGTAGTTGCCATGGCAGCTACACCTGGTCCGAGGGGACGTCGACCACGATATTTGCCAGGGAATCGGACATCGTGATCTGGCAGCCCAGGCGCGAGGCCTCGGTGCGCTCGGCGGTGGTGCAGTCCAGCATCTCGTCCTCGTCGTCACTGATCTCGGGCAGCTGGCCGGCGAATTCGGGACGGACGTAGACGTGGCAGGTGGCGCACATGGCTTGTCCGCCGCATTCACCGACGATTCCCTCGACGCCGTTGGTGACGGCGGCTCGCATCAGCGAAGTCCCCTCGTCGACGGTGATCTCGGCGGCCGCGCCGGTGGACTGGGCAAAGGTGATGGTGGGCATGGAAGACCTGCTCCTGAAAGTAAGAGTTGGAGTTTGCTGTCGAGAAAAAGAGTGGGGGTGGCTTAGCCCCAGGTGACGGGCATCTTGGTCAGGCCGCGGAAGACCCAGCCGGCATCGATGCTCGGACTGGAGGGGTCCAGACGCAGGTCGGGGATCCTGTCGAAGAGTGCCGGCATCGCGATCTGGGCGACTTGGGCACGGGCGATCCAGGTGCCGGCACAGAAGTGCACGCCGCCGCCAAAGCCCAGGTGCGGCTTCTTGGGGCGGAAGATGTTGAAGGACTCGGGGTCCTCGAAGACCTTTGGGTCGCGGTTGGCGGCGCCGAGCACCACGCCGAGCCGGGAGCCCTTGGGCAGGTGCACGCCTTCGAGCACCACGTCCTGGGTGGTTTCGCGCGGGTACATCCCGATAGGTGCAACCCAGCGGACGGATTCCTCGAAGGCAACCGCGTGTAGCTTGGGGTCGTTCTTCACGGCCTCCAGCTGTTCGGGGTTGTTCAGCAAGGCCCAGACGGTGGTGGCCAAGACGTCGCGCGGTTCGTTCAGTCCGCCGCCGATGGTCATTTTCAGGTTGGCTCGGACGGCCTCGAGCGGGATGGGCATGGAGGCGAGTCCGGAGAGCAACGAATGGTCCGGGTTCTTGGCCAGGTAGGGGAGCATCTCGTCGATTGCGGCGTCGACCTCTGCCGAGGACGTGGCGCTCTTGGCCCACACCTCCGGGTCGTCGGCATAGTTGCCGGTCCCGTCGATCATGGTCTGGCTCCAGCGCTGCAGGTCTTCCTGCGATGCGTTGTGGAAGCCGCAAATCAGTCGCAGGTTTTCGGCCGCGTAGGGGGCCGCGTAGTCCCACACGAAGTCGGCACCCGGTCCCTTGTCGACCAGCTCGCCAAGGTACTTATCGTGGTTGGCGGTGAAGATCTCGTTCCAGTGCTTCTTGATGGTGCCCGGGCGTAGCGTGGCTCCGTAGGAGTCGCGATCGACTTGGTGTTCCGGGTTGTCCTTGCGGAGCATCGAGTGGCCCATGGCGCGCTTCATCAGCGAGTTGTTCTCGTCGGCGGAGAAGCGGGCCTCGTCCTGTTCGATTTCGTGGCAGGCCGCGTAGGACGTCACCATGTAGCGGTTGACCGCCGGGACCCAGTGCACCGGGGACTCGGAGCGCATGCGCTGGTAGATCGGGAAGGGGTCTGCATAGAGATCGGGCATGGTCACCCAATCGGCCACGGGGGCAGGAGCACCGGACCCGACCGAGGGCGGCTCAGACGTAACCGATCCATCGTCAATCGCCGAAGCGATTTCGGTGGGGACGGTCGCACCGGAGAAGGGACAGGCGGCAGTCGGGGTCTTTGAAGTGCTCATGGCGGCGGAACTCCTGGGTGAATGGTTGGCTACTGTTGCTCCAGTGTGACCCGCCGCATAACCTCGGGTAAAGTACGAGTTCTAGTGAAATAACCACGGTTTTAGCGAGGTATTGTGGCGCGGTATACGTTGAGACAACTGGAATGCTTCGTTGCGGTGGGGGAGCACGGATCCATTGCCGGTGCCGCCGCGGCACTGATGGTCTCACCCTCGGCAATCACCGGGGCGCTGAATGAACTTGAACGCGCCTTCAATTCACAACTGACGATTCGTCGCAAGGCCCACGGCGTCAGCCTGACCCCGTCGGGCCAGTACGTCCTGTCCCAGGCGCGCGGGTTGCTGCATGCCGCCATGGACCTGCAGGTCATGGCATCCGATGCGGGAAGCACTCTGCGGGGACGAGTCGTCATTGGATGTTACTCGTCCCTGGCGCCCACGCTATTGACCAAGCTCATGGCCGAGTACGGCAGCCGCCACCCGGACGTGGAGCTTGATTTTTTCGCGGGAACGCAACAAGAAATCCACGAGAAGTTGCTTTCCGGCGAACTCGACCTGGCCATTGCCTACGAGCTCACGGTTCCGACCGGGTTGGCCCGCAAGCGGTTGCGCGAGGCGGTGCCCGCCGTCGTGCTTCCGGGCGACCACCGGCTGGCGGGTCAAGACGAAGTGGCGCTCGCCGAACTCGTGGACGAACCCATGATCCTGCTTGACGTGAACCCGAGCCGCGAGAATACGGAGATGATGTTCTCCGCGGCCGGCCTGACCCCCTGGATCCGCTTCCGCACCACCGACTTCGAGGTTACCCGCTCCATGGTCGCACGAGGCATGGGCTACGCCATTCTGATCCAGCGCCCGATTGCGGATATCTCATACGAAGGGCGGCCGGTGGTGGTTCGTCCCATCCATCCGGCCGCCCGTCATGTACCGATCTCCATGATTTGGAGCGAAGGAGTCCGTCTTTCCAAAAGCGCCGAGGCCATGTTGGATCTTGCCATTGAGCTGCACCGAGCCTGACGAGTTGCACCGCCAATAGTAGTTATTGATGGCCAACGGGGTGACTACGCCTTGATGCGCGTGGGAATTCTCAGGCTAGCCAAAGAGTCCGCTTTCCAAGATGTTGATCACAGCTGGACCCAGGATGATGATAAAGAGGACTGGGAAAATGAACATCAGCAGGGGGAAGAGGACCTTGACAGGTAGTTTCATGGCTTTTTCTTCGGCTCGCTGCCGACGCTTGACTCGCATCTGTGACGCTTGAACCTTCAGCACCCTGACGATGCCGATGCCATAGCGATCCGCTTGAATCACGGCACGTACAAAGGATTTCAAATCAGCAACTGAGGAGCGTTCAGCCAATGCCATATAGGTTTCAGCTCTGGATCGCCCTAGCTGCATTTCCTGCAGAGCCCTGCTCATTTCTTGAGCCATCGGGCCCGGACTGTTTGACGCGACTCTGGCCATCGCTGCTTCGAAGCCGAGTCCGGCCTCAACAGAAATGAGCAATTGGTCAAGAACATTCGGCAACTCAAGCTGGAGGGCTTCTTGCCGCTTTACCCCTGAGTTATAGACCAACAGATCCGGGATGAAGAAACCCAAGACGACCAAGGCAATCGCCAGGATGAAAAGTGGCGGTATCGGATTCATGAGGAAAATGAGAGTACCGAATCCGCCCAACAGCAGCGCGGCAATGGGTTTTGAAATTATTACTCTGTCCAGAGGCCATGTAGCTGGACGACCGGCCATGGCCAGAAGACGATCCAATCTTGCCGCGTAGGTTCCTGATACAAGATGCCGAGCAAGCGTAGCGAAATCGGACGCCTTGGGAGCCTCCTGACCGGGATTAAGCTTCGTTCTGTTCAGATTCTGCTTGATGAGGACAAGCTGGTTGCGGTCTACCGCTACAAAGTTCCAAGCCAAGAATGTCAACGGAAGTACAACCATAGCTATGGCCACCCAACCGATTAGTGCGATCTCCATGTTGTCCACCCTCTAGAACTTGATTTGAACTGTTCGGCTCATCCAAAAGGACCCAATTCCCAGCATGATCACCGCGACAATGCACATGAGAATCCCAATCGGATGCGTAAAAAGAGTCCCGATGTATGTTGGGTTGATAACGGCGAGCATGAGCCCAACGCCGATGGGGAGGCCGATCAGAATGTATGCAGAGAGCTTGCCCTCGGCAGCCAATGACGAAACTTGTCCCTTGATCTGTGCTCGTTCGCGAATCGTTTCGCCGACTTGATCCAGAACTTGGGCGAGATCGCCACCGACTTCTCGATTGATGAGGATGGCCTCCGCAATCCAAGAGAAGTCCTCTGAGCGCATGCGGGCGGCGATTTCCATCATTGTTGACTCGGGATCACGCCCTACGCGAGCTTCGTTGACAACACGGCTGAGTTCCTCGGACATAGGCGCTTCAAATTCCTGTACAGCTGAGTCGAACGCCCGCATGACGGAGTGACCGGCGCGCAGGCTACCCGAAAGTGTCATTATCAAGTCGGGAAGTTGCATACCGAAGGTTCGACGCCGCTTTGATTGGCGTAACACCAAAACGACCCAGCCGATGACTGGCACTAGCAACGCGAGCAGAACGGCACCCAGAGGACCCACTAAAGCAAAGCCAATCAACCCGACAACAACTGACCCCGCAATCAAGAGGACCAGAAATTCCGATGGTGCAATTTTCAGACCAGCACCTTCAATGGCAGCCCGATTGAATAGGCGTCCGCCTTGGTAGCCAACTCCGCGTTCGACTGCCCCTACAGCCGCACCACTGAAGCGTGCTAGTAACGAGTGTTGGGTATCGGTCCCGCTGCCCTGGCGGCGGCGCTCTATGGAAATATCTGCGCTCGCAGGGCGGAAGACCACCAAAATCACCAACAACATCGCAGCGAGGGCGGATGTAATCCCTCCAACCGCCAGCAATGTATTCATCCTTACCGCCTCCCGATGCCGGCAGCTGTGCCCCCGGTTGCCATATTCCCGAAAATGCCTGCAGGAACTGTTATTCCTACGTTCTGGAAATGCTCGATAAACCGAGGCCGGACACCTGTGGGTATTGGCTTGCCTAGGAACCTTCCATGGGAATCAACGCCCGCGCTGTAGTCGAAGAGGAACGCGTCTTGTAGCGTGACCACGTCACCCTCCATCCCTTGGACCTCGGTAACGTGGGTTACCCGGCGGCTACCATCTCGCAAGCGAGTCAGATGGACAATGAGGTCGACCGCGGATGCGACCTGTTCGCGGATGGCACGCAAGGGCAAGTCCAGGCCCGCCATAAGTACGAGTGTTTCCAAACGTGCAATTGCGTCCCTGGGAGTATTCGCATGAACGGTGGATATCGAGCCATCGTGGCCTGTATTCATCGCTTGGAGCATGTCCAGAGCCTCACCGCCACGGACCTCGCCGACCACAATGCGGTCGGGACGCATACGCAGGGAGTTCCTCACTAGATCGCGAATCGTCACCGCCCCTTTTCCCTCGATGTTCGCGGGGCGGCTTTCCAACCGGACTACATGTTCCTGCTGGAGCTGGAGTTCGACCGCATCCTCGATGGTGACAATGCGTTCGTCGTTTGGAATGAATCCAGAGATCACATTTAGCAGCGTCGTCTTTCCGGTACCAGTACCGCCGGAAACGATGATATTCAGACGTGCCTTCACGCACGCATCAAGTAGGTGGGCCATGTCGGTACTTAGCGTTCCGAAATCGATGAGATTGCGAACCGTCAACGGCACTTGTCCAAACTTGCGAATGGTCAGGCTGGGTCCGTTGACAGCCAGCGGCGGAATGATGGCATTGACACGACTGCCGTCTTCCAACCGTGCATCTACGAGAGGCGACGATTCGTCAATGCGTCGACCCACCCGAGAAACTATGCGCTCAATAACTCGGCGCAATTGCTCCTCGGAACTGAACCTTGCGTCCTCCAATTCCAGGCGTCCACGACGTTCCACGTAGATTTGTTGATAATGGTTCACCATGATTTCGGAGATTTCCGGGTCGTCCAGCAGTCGCTGCAGCGGTCCCATGCCCAAGACCTCGTCACCGATGTCTCGAATCAAGCGGCGCCGTTCTTCCGGGGAAAGGGGAACACTCTCCGCATCAATAACCTGGCTTAGTTCTTCGCGAGCCATCTTGCGAAGTGCTTCTTCGGTCATGGTCGGATCGGTTATGCGCGATCCGAGGCGTTTGAAGAGTTCTTCCCCGGCGCGCGACTTGAGTGCCGCCAGACCGTCTACGGTGCTGCGATTCTGGGATTGTGGTGTCGCAGCGCTTCCGAGGCGGGACGATGTCCCATTAAGTTTGGCCCCGTCATTCAACGCTGGTTCGGCTACCTGACTCGTGAAGGAATCGGTGGTTTTCGGCGCATCCAGCCCGATTGGAGAGCCGATTTCACCATCGGAATCTTCCTGTGTGGTCGTCGAAGGTATATTTTCTTGACTATTCACATTGCGTAAGGCATTGAGACGTTCTGACAGATTCATTGCAGTACCTCTCTCCGGTGCGCGCTTTTCCGAAGCGACTCCTTCGATCCTGGATCGAACCGATGCGCAAATTTTTCAAGATTGCGCCATGCGGGGCCCCGTGATTTCTCGGCGAGCAGCGGAACGCCCTTGTTTGTGCTTAGAGATACCGAGCGGGAGACCGGGATGACGGCATCCACTGGCAACCCGATCGATAGTTCAACGTCTTGAACGGTTAGTCCGGCGCGCTTGTCAGCGAAGTTCAATACGACGTGACGGCCTTCGGGAACAAGCTGCAATTCACGCAGGACCACAAGCCCGTTGTTCATGCCACGGATACTTGGTACATCCATTCCACAGACCCAGACTGCATCCGTTGCCATTTCAAGCGCTGCCAATAGATGCTCGCCTAGACCTGGCGCTGTATCTAGCACTACATACTGGAACTCGGCTGCCAGCTGACTAACGAGAATGGCCACCTGCTCTGCGGTGATCAGATCAGCATCCGCCGGGTTTTTGGGCCCACACAGCGCATAGACGCCGGTTGCCCCGACGCTCAGGTAGGCCTTGAGCACCATGGAATCCTGCGCGGCTGCCCCGAATACGGCGTCGGTGATCGTATGTTCCGGTTCCAGATTGAGTGCGCTTGCCACGTCCCCGAATTGTAGGTCGAGGTCGAGGATCACTACACCCATGGGTGCGAATTTTGATAGGCCGACTGCCAAGTTGGTGGCTACGGTGGTCTTGCCTACTCCGCCCTTTGGAGACATGACGGCGATGACGCGCCCGCGTTGGCGGTCGGAAATTCCGTCGCCCGACTGGCGGCGTCGACTGTCGGTCGTCAGACAATTTCGTTCCAGGAGCACGCGTAGTTGCTCCGGCTCGGATCCTGGATCGGCGATGTCTCGAATGCCCGCGCGCATGGCACTCATGATTAGTTCAGAATCTGCGTCTGCAGTAAGAACTACCGAGATATCGGGATGCAGCAAATCCATCGCCGTGGCCAGGTTCAAGGCACCTAGTCTGCTTACATCGGGGCCGAACAGCAACACGTCTGTTTGCTCTCCGAGGCTGCGTGTGAGTAGTTCATTTGGTGCCAATTGAACAGCAGCCGCTGGAATCCGCTGCAGATTGCCTGGCAGCGAACCGTGTATAGCGAGTTGAACTACCTTTTCGAAGTCCGGCAGGTCTGTGAGTAACAGGAAGCGGCTCATTTGAGCACCTCGTTAATCGTTATTGGAGTCTTGTCGCCGGCGAGAGTATCGTCGCCCTGCTTAGTGAGCCAAATGGTTCCAAATTCTTGGCTGTGGATGATCTTCGCAGCCTGCTCTGTATCGACTCCGAATGTCACATAAGCTGAACCCGAAGGAAGCGCCGCTACGTCTTTGCTGGACGACGACTTTTCCTGCGTGGCAATTTGAATGGCTGTGACTAATATCTTGTCGTAGAGAAGCTTCGTGACCTTATCTTCTTCAGCGTCTTTGTTGCCCTTTTCTTTGACAGTGTAGTTGCCGTAGACGCCCACGGTGTCGCCTGCTCTCAACATGGAACCCACGACCCTCGCCGGCTCAAGCAAGACAGTGACTTCTTGCAATTCTTTCGGGACCGCGACGGTCCCGGGCGTTAGTAGGGCGTCTTCGCTGACGAGCTTAGCTGCCAACAGATGCTCGCCAGGGACCATGGCCTGAGAAAGCACTTTTCCATCTAGGTCCTTAAGAGAGGCAACGGCCTCACCGGTTACGGCTGCAGCGGGCAGCTGTTTGGTCGTCAAGAATTGCCCCATTTCCTTGACTGGTGTCCCGGCTGGTACGGCTTTCGTTGCCACCAATACCTGAACCGGATTCAATGAGGCCTGTGCTCGCGCATCGGCAGCATTGACATATGTATATAGAAGCGCGGCGCCGACAATCGCCAACACAAGTGCGGCAATGCCCCCCAATAACCGTGTTTTCATGAAATGCCCCCAGTCATGAATTTGAATTATTCTTACGATAGAATTTTTCGAATTTAAAAAATCGATTTTATTCGATTAGTTGGATGATGCCGGCCCCGTAGTCTTCGCCATCACCGCCAGTTTCAGCGTCCTCGTCGTCGAAAACGTACCTGATGAATTTGCCCACGAAACCTAGGTCCGAATTTTTGTAGCCGCCGTCTTTGATTACTTTCACGGCTTCGGGAAGCTGGAAATCCAAGATGCTGTCACCGTTCTTGAAATGCCACCCTCGGATGTCGATGGCTGCGTAAGCATAAATCTTGAATTCGCCTCCCGTACCGCTGCCTCTGACATCATCAAAAACTGGTAAGAGTGCGATGACAGGCGTGCCAGCTTCTAGGTCGGCTTTCCACTTGGCCATGAGGGCCACGCAGTCGCCATTGAAATCGTTTCCGGTATCAGCCGACTCCCAACCGCCAGCGATGGTGTCAACTGAGCAGCTTCCTACTGGTTCTGCATCCAGCCATCCAAACCCACCTGGAATCTCGTGGCCGGACGAAGTGCTGTGGCAGGCATCAGGTGCTGTTGTATCCCCGACTCCATGGCTCTGCAGAAATTGAAGCGAACCATCGAAAGTTGGAGATGAGTCAATTTCACATTGCGAGAAAGCAAGGGGGAACTTGGCGCTGAGTCCATCGGGCGGCCCCCAAGCCGCTGTTGCCGTGGCACTCACCGCTACATGGTCAAAGGAGTTGTCGGGTACCAATGCTTGGGCAAACCACGTAGAAACCGTGTTTGGTGGTGATCCGGTTTCCGAAGCGGTCGTTATGACCGTGGCTTGGTTCAAGCTCGTGTCTACTATGATCGACGGAACCAGGGAGCTTGCGTCATTGGCATTATCGCCGGCAAGCTGGGATGGGATTCCGGAAGCAGCGGAGCATTCAGGATCAGATTCACTTAGTCCGCAAATCGAGGCGAGTGCCAAAGCTCCGGCATCGGCACCGTTTTGTAACTGTGCCTTTTCCCAATAGAGTTTTCCAACATCAATAGATATGGCTACAAAACCAAGTAGCACGATCATTGATATGGCGACGATGATGCTCGATGCGCCGTGCTCATTTGAGCGCATTTTTCGAAATGAGTTTCCGGTTAACCGCCACATCGCATTGCCCCTTTTCCTTCCAGGTTTGTTGTACTGAGGAAATCGAACCAGCCGGTGAGCGACGAGTAGGAGCGTGCAACGGTAATGATTGCTGTCGTCCCGGACGGGCACCCTGATGTCGGGACTACGGTTGCCGTAATTGGTCCCAATGAAGGTGCCGCATTCTGGACAGTAGTGGTGAGGTTGAAGCCTGGCGTGCCGTGATGCAGCGCGTACTCGCGCGCACCTTCACGCGCCGCCTGGGTCAGTGATATCTGCTGATTGAAAAGATATCCAAATTCAACTATGCCGAGAATTAAAGTCATTAGTAGTGGCAGGACAATGGCGAATTCAACTGCCGCGGCTCCCCGCTGGCCATGCTTGAACATGCTCCCACCCCTCCCCAAACGGGCTTTGAAGCGAATATGAATGGCAAAGGTGGGCGAGCTGAGAAATCCCCTGCCCGCCCACCGGGGCCCTACTGCGAAGGGCTAGACACGCGCGGCCATTCGTGAATAGTTACGGAACTACGACGGCGTCAATTCGAGTGTTGACGTCGGTGAACATGTCGCGGATCGAGCCACCCAAGAGGAATACGATGGCGATGACGGCTACGGCGATGCCGGCAACCATAATGCCGTACTCAACTGCAGTGGCTCCCTCTTCGTCGCGACGAAGTTTGTTGCCGACGGTCTGCATGGCAAAGTAAATGTTTGCGAGCAAGGTGTTCATGATGTTTCTCCATTTTCTACGTCAAGAAGGTGCGACATTTATCGCCCCCCAGCGAATCAATCTTGATGAGAAATTATGAAGGAATGAAGTGGTCCCCAAGTATCTAGACCCCATCTGATGCCTACTGCCCCTAGCAGCCCCCCAAACGGTTCCCCAACCGTTGGCATCTAACATGGAGTCTAGGAGAGAAGTTTTGGCCTGTAAAGGGTCTCTAGGATTTATTTTAATTCATTTTTTAGCGCCTGGACAAGTCGGATGTCAGCGAGTATTCGGGCTTCGAAAACACGCGGATCATGGTTGTCGGGCCGG